>NZ_LIQR01000421.1 GCF_001418575.1 Peterkaempfera griseoplana | reverse complement strand
GGGGCGGGGGCTGGGACGGTGCGGGTGGTCTCCACTGGCGAGATGGTACTCGCCGGCCTTGGTTGGCATCCGATCAGCTGTGATACAAGAAGCATCGCTGATGCGCAGGAATGCAATTCCGGACCAAAGGGACAAGGTCTGGACCTGATCCGTTCGGCCATTAGTATGAAGACTTGGTGAACTCGATGTGATCTTTCGCGCGAGCTAGCCCGGATGCGATCGGGAGGACAACCTTTGCCTCGCGATGGCTGTCGGTACAGGTACAGGGATTGGTGGATCGTGCACGCAGAGGCTCCCGGGGGCAGACCCAGAGTCGGTCGGAACGGGTGCTCGGCGGGTAGTCGGGGGGGACGGGTATGAGCGGCAACCCGGAGGCGTCACGGATCGTCTCGGCCTATCGCAAGGTGCTGCCGGAGCGCACCCGGTACCGCATCTCACAGCACATCACGCCGGAGGTGCGCAGCCAGGTCAAGAAGCGCATCTCCGAGGTCACCGTCGTCCCCGAGCAGGTGGACCGGATCCGGGTGCGCCGCGCCGCACGCCGCCGCCCCGACCTCTTCACCGGCCCCGACCGGCGGGCCGTCACCGTCGGCCACCAGCCCCGCGCCGCCTTCGTCCACCGGGACCTCACCCCGCTGCTGGCCCGCCGGGAGAACCTCGACGCCGTGGTGCACGCGCTGGAGGAGGCGGGTGTCGACTACTTCTGCGTCCGGGGGCTCTTCGACCGCGCCGCCACCGTGGGCGTCGCCGACCGCGACCGCCACCGGGCGCTGCGCGCCCTGGCCCGCCTCTGCGGGAACACCCCCGGCTATGTGACACCCATCCCGGCTGGGGAGACCCGGGAGCCCCGCTTCTGCGAACCCGGCTGGACCTCCGGCGTCTGGCGGCGCGCCGCCACCGCCCCGGTGGTCAGGCTGACGTGGTACCACACCGACCCCGGCGCCCGGCTGGTGCTCGGCGTCCCCTACGGCTGCGACGTGGAGTTCTGGACCGAGGAGACCCCCGGTCTGCTCACCGCCCCGCGCCGCAACCGGGTCAGTGACGTCATACCCGTGGAGGGCGAGCCGGTCGAGGCCTCCGACAGCCTCTTCACCCGCCTCGCCCCGGCCGGCCGCGACCCGCTGCCCCCGGTGCGCACCCGCACCGAGTTCACCGCACCGCGCCCGGACGACATCGACTTCCCCATCGACGTCGTCTACACCTGGGTCGACGGCTCCGACCCCGAGTGGCTGCGCCGCCGCGCCCAGGCGGCCGGTGAGGCCTACCACGCCGAGGCGGCCAACGCCGCCCGCTACCTCAGCCGCGACGAGCTCAAGTACTCGCTGCGCTCGCTGCGGATGCACGCCCCCTGGGTCAGGAACATCTACCTGGTGACCGACGACCAGGTGCCGCACTGGCTGGACACCGAGGTGCCGGGTCTGCGGGTGGTCAGCCACAAGGAGATCTTCAGCGATCCCAGTGTGCTGCCCACCTTCAATTCGCATGCGATCGAGAGTCAGCTGCACCACATCGAAGGCCTGGCGGAGCACTTCCTCTACTTCAACGACGACATGTTCCTCGGCCGGGAGGTGATCCCGCAGGACTTCTTCCACGCCAACGGGCTCACCAAGTTCTTCCAGAGCCCGGCGAATGTGCCGCAGGGGGACATATCCGAGGACGACGTACCGGTGTCGGTCGCGGGGAAGAACAACCGGCAGCTGATCGAGAGCCGTTTCGGCACGATCATCACCCAGAAGATGAAGCACGTCGCCTATCCGCTGCGGCGCAGCGTCCTCCAGGAGATCGAGGAGGAGTTCGCCGAGCGCCACCGCATCACCATGGGCAACCGCTTCCGCAGCCTGGACGACCTCTCCATCGCCTCCTCACTGCACCACTACTACGCCTTCCACACCGGCCGGGCCGTCCCCGGCAACATCCGCTACACCTATGTGGACCTGGCCCTGCCGGACACCCCGGACCGGCTGGGGCGGCTGCTGGCAGGGCGCGACAGGCACGCCTTCTGCCTCAACGACACCATCTCCACAGAACTGGACCTCGAGGGGCAGCTCGCACTGCTGGGACCGTTCCTGGAACAGTACTTCCCCCTGCCCAGCCGCTTCGAGAAGCACTGAGACCGACTGTCCCCATGCCGCGGTCCGCTCCTCGGAGCGGACCGCGGGCGCTTCACACCGATGGAAGAGAACGTGACTGACGTCCATGACGCGCTGCCGGCCACAGTGGAACCGGAGCGCTGCGAGCTGACCCACCGGCTGCATCCGGTGACGGGTTACATCCACCCCGGTCTGACGCCGCTGCAGGCCCGCTGGGAGAACTTCGCCGCCGTGACCGGAGCGCTGGACGCTGCGGGCGTCGACTGGTTCACGGTGCGGGGCTTCGACGACCTCTCCACGGCCGTCGGTGTCCACGAGGACGACCGCGAGCGAGTGGCCGCCGCGCTGACCGAGCTGTGCGGCCGCCGGCCCGGCTACGTCCACGCCGTCCAGCCCGCTCCGAAGACCCCGGCCGGTCCGGCCCGCGGCGACGATCCCAAGACCTGGGCCAAGCTGGCCGAGGCGGACGTCATCCGGGCTGTCTGGTACCACACGGAGCCCACCCGGTCGCTGGTCTGCGGGCCCGGGTACGGCTGCGACATCGAGTTCTGGTCGACAGCCGAGCGGCCGGAGGCCGACGAGGACGCCGAGGAGCTCCCGCTCGACCTTCCCGAGCAGCTGTCGGCGCCCCGGGCGAACCGCGTCGCGCGTCTGATCCCGGCCGGGGGTGAGCCCGTCGAGGCGCCCGGACACCTCTTCACCCGGGCGGCGCCGCGTATCGCCGGCGCCCTGCCGAAGGTGCGCACCCGGGAGGAGTTCACCATCCCGCTCTTCGACGACGTCGACTTCCCCGTCGACGTCGTCTACACCTGGGTGGACGGCAGCGACCCCGCGTGGCAGCGCCGCCGGGCCGAAGCCTCCGGCGAGGTCTACCACGCCGAGTCGGCGTCGCTGTCCCGCTACGTGAGCCGTGACGAGCTCCGCTACTCGCTGCGGTCCCTGCACATGAACGCGCCCTGGGTGCGCAACATCTACATCGTCTCGGACGACCAGGTGCCGGAGTGGCTGGACACCGGCGTGCCGGGCCTGCGGGTGGTCAGCCACAAGGAGATCTTCAGCGATCCCGGGGTGCTGCCGACCTTCAACTCCCACGCGATCGAGAGCCAGCTGCACCACATCGACGGCCTCGCCGAGCACTTCGTCTACTTCAACGACGACATGTTCATCGGCCGCCCGGTCGGACCGCAGCTGTTCTTCATGACCAACGGCACCGCGCGCTACTTCCCCGCGCGCGGGCGGGTTCCGCAGGGGGAGATCAGCCCGCTGGACACCCCGGTCGACGTCGCGACCAAGAACAACCGGCGGCTCTTCCTGGACCGCTTCGGACGCTCCATCACCCAGGTGATGGAGCACGCCCCGTATGCGATGCGGCGCAGTGTGCTGGAGGACATGGAGCGGGAGTTCCCCGAGGCCTTCCGGGGGACCGCCGCTGCCCGTTTCCGCAGCCTCAGCGACCACAACATCGCCTCCAACATGGTCCACTACTACGGGTACTTCACCGGCCGTGCGGTCTCCACCACCATGCGGTTCAGCTATGTGGCGCTGGCGGCGAAGGACCTTCCCGGGCGGCTGGCACGGCTGCTGCAGCGCCGGGACCGCGACACCTTCTGCATCAACGACACCTTCGCCGAGGACGACGACGTCTCGGAGCAGAACGAGCTGCTGGCGGACTTCCTGGAGGCGTACTTCCCGGTGCCCAGCCCGTACGAGAAGGCCCCGGCGGGTGACGCGTGAAGATCGCCTTCCTGGTCCACAACATCTACGGCATCGGCGGCACCGTCCGTACGGTGATCAACCTCGCCGAGGCCCTGTCGGTCAGGCACGAGGTGGAGATCGTCTCGGTCTACCGCCGGCTGGAGACCTCGCTGTTCGACATCTCCCCCCAGGTGCGGGTGACGCCGCTGATCGACATGCGTCCCGAGCCCGACGGGCTCGACCGCGACAACCCGCTGTACGCGGAGCGCAGCCGGCTGGTGCCGCCGTCGGAGGAGTTCTTCCTCCAGTACAACGCCCTGTCGGACCAGCGCATCGTCGAGTACCTGCGCGGCACCGACGCCGATGTGGTGATCGGCACCAGGCCGAGCCTCGCCCTGCTGGTCGCCGAGTACGCACCCGACTCGGCGGTCCGGCTGGCGCAGGAGCACATGTCGCACACGGCGGTGCCGGCCGGTACCCGTGCCGCGATCGCGCGCCTCTACAAGCGGATCGATGCGGCGGTGACGGTGACCGAGGCCGACGCCGAGTCCTTCCGCACCACCACCCCGGTCTCCGGGCTGCGGGTGCTGTGCATCCCCAACGGCGTGCCCGTGCCGAGGATCACCCCGGCGGACTGCTCGGGCAGGACCGTGGTCGCAGCCGGCCGGCTGATCGACTGGAAGCGCTACGACCTGCTCATCCACGCCTTCGCCAGGGTCCTGCGGGAGGCCCCGGACTGGAAGCTGCGGATCTACGGCTCCGGTACCGAGCGGGGCGCGCTGACCGGCCTGATCCAGAGCCTCGGCATCTACAACAGCGTCACCCTGATGGGAAGCGTCTCCCCCATGGAGGCGGAGTGGGTCAAGGGCTCCATCGCCGCCGTCGCCTCCGACTTCGAACCCTTCGGCATGACCCTGGTCGAGGCCATGCGCTGCGGCGTACCGGTGGTCAGCACCGCGTGCCCGGACGGGCCGCCGGAGATCCTCAGGCACGGTGAGGACGGCCTGCTGGTGCCGGTGGGCGACATCGAAGGCTTCGCGGCAGGGCTGCTGGAGCTCATCCGGGACGAGGACAAGCGCCGCCGGATGGGACGCGCGGCACTGGAGAACTCCCGCCGCTTCGACCCCGACGTGGTGGCCCGCCAGTACGAGGCGCTGATCGCCGAGATCTGCGCGGAACGGGAACTGCCCCTGTCCGGCGCCCGTCGCACCCCTGCGACCCGGCGGCCGACCGGTTCCGTGGTGGCCGCGGCCACCGCGGCGGCGGCGTCGCACGCCGCCTCCCCGGCCGCTCCGGGAGGCGTCCGCAAACTCTTCGGCCGCGCGGTGCGCGCCGCGGGCTCCAGGGTCGGCCTGGGGACGCCCCCCGCCGTGCCCGCCACCTCGCCCCGGGCCGTACCCGGCCAGGGTGCCCCGGTGGGCGGCTGCGTGGCCGACCGCTCCGGCGCCGTCACCGTCACGGTCGACTGGCCCGGCTTCGAGGACGACGAGGCGAAGCTGGTCTGCCGGGAGCGCACCAACCGCAAGGCCAAGGTCCGCGCGGCCCTCCGCGCCGACGGGCGCGGGCGGTTCCAGGCGCTGCTGCCGGTCGCCGCGGACAAGCTCTACGAAGGCCGCTGGGACCTCTTCGTGGAGACCGGGGGCAAGCTCCACCGGCTGCGCGCGGGGATCCGCGATCTGCGTGAACTGGTCTCGATCGAGGAGCGGATCTCGGAACTCCCGGTGCGCAGGCATGTGCCGTACGCGACCCTCGACGGCTTTCTCGCCGTCCGGGCCTGGGTGCGGGACCGGCACGCGGAGGTGACCGCCATCCAGGTCTGCGACGAAGGGTTGCGTGTCGAAGGGCGGCTGGTGGCGGAACTCTTCGGAGAGCAGCAGCCGGTCCTCACCGTGCGCAGCCGTGGCGACCAGGACCTGGAGTTCCGCTTCCAGGGCAGCAGCTCGGGCGGGGACGACTTCCGCTTTCTGCTCCCCGTGGAGCAGCTGGTGGAGTCACGTCTGAGCAAGCACGAGGACTGGGACCTGTGGGTCGGCCGGGCCGACGTGCCGGGCGAGGCCAGGCTCGCCAGGGTGCTCACCGACATGGCGGACCTCAAGGGCCTCCAGGTGTACCCGAGCCTCGGATGGGTCGATGACACGCCCCCGGAGCTGGCCCATGACGTCCCCGGCGGCACGGTGCGGATCCGCCCCTATGTCGCCCAGACCAACGAGATCTCCCTGAACGTCGTCGACCGGGCCTGACCGCCTTCATCTCCAGGAGCACCAGAGTGTCGTCCACCGCGCCGGCCGCCGCCGTCTCGCAGCCTCCCCGGACAGATGTGCCGCGTGGCGCGGCACGGGCCCGTGACCCCTTCTTCGACAACGCGAAACTGCTGGCCGTGATCCTCGTGGTGTGGGGCCACAGCTGGGGACCCCTGGTCGGGGACGCGGAGCACTACCGGGGGCTGCGTGCCGCCTATCTCCTGGTGTACCTCTTCCACATGCCGCTCTTCATCATGATCTGCGGCTGGTTCTCCAGGTCGTTCGCGGAGAACGCATCCCACCCCGCGCGGCTGCGCAGGCTGCTGACCAGCACCGTGGTGCCCTATCTGATCTTCGCGACCGCCTACACGCTCCAGCGCAACTACCGGACGCACTGGGAGCCGATGCAGCTGCTCCGGCCCTGGTACCTCACCTGGTTCCTGGTCGCGCTGTTCGTGTGGCGGGCCACCGCCCCGATCTGGCGGATCGTCAGGTATCCCGTGGTGGTGGCGACGGCGGCGATGCTGGCGGTCGGCGCGACCGAGCCCTCGGGCGACCTGGTCCTCGGGCAGGTCCTGCAGTTCCTGCCGTTCTTCGTGCTGGGGCTCACCGTCCCGGCCGAGCGGCTGCAGCAGCTGCGTGACTCCAGGGCGCTGCGCCGGGCGGCGGTCCCGATCTTCGTCCTGGCGTTCGCCGGCTGCTACTGGCTGGCACCCCGCCTCCGCAGCAGCGAGTGGCTCTACCACCGCTCGGGACACGAGCACCTGCATGTGAGCCTGCTGCACTGGATGGGCGTCACCCTGGTCGTCGCCCTGGTGGGACTGGTCCTCAGCGCCGCCTTCCTGGCGCTGGTGCCCCGTCGTGAGAACCGCCTCACCTCGCTGGGCGCAGGCTCCCAGTACACCTATCTGCTGCACGGCTTCCTGGTGCAGGCCGTACTGGGGTGGGGCGGCTACAAACTGCACCTCTGGTCGACCTGGCCCGGATATCTGCTGCTGAGCGCCCTGGGAGTCGTGGTCGCCCTGCTCTGCGCCACAGCCCCGGTCCGCCGGGTACTGCGCTGGGCCGTCGAGCCCGAGATGCGCTGGGCGTTCAAGACGGGCTGACCCGGGGCGTACCGCAGCGCCACTCGGCGGTACGGCCGCACTGCCTGGTGCGGTGCGGCCGTGGCGTCGGCGGGCCTGCCCGGGTGACGGCCCCGGACGGCAGGCTCGCGACCACCTGGTGGGATGTGCGGGAGCGACGGCGTGTGCGCCGGCCCCGGGCGCCTCCCGCCGAACTCCCTGAGGTATGAACTGCGCATGAGCATGGACTCCGCCCCCTCCCCGTCGTCCGCCTCCGGGGCCGAACCGGTCGGAGCGGGCCCGGCGCTTCCCGGAGTGGGCGTGGCGCTCCGGGCGGCTGCGCCGGCGCTGCTGGGATACGCCGCGGTGCGGTTGACCGGTGTCGCCGTACTCGCGTGGTGGGCCGCAGAGCGGGGCGAGGACCTGTCCGTGCTCCTGGGGCACCGCTGGGACTCGCTCTGGTACCTCGGCATCGTCCAGCACGGGTACGACGCGGAGATCCCGCCACCCGGAGCCGGCGGCCAGGCACTGAGCAACCTGGCGTTCTTCCCGCTCTACCCCGGACTGATCTGGGCGGTGTCCCACGTCTCACCGCTCTCCGCCGCCGCGGCGGGCCTGCTGATCTCCTGGGTGTGCTCACTCGCGGCCGCCTGGGGCATCTTCGCGGTGGGGCGGACACTGCACGACCGCAGAACCGGAGTGGTCCTCGCGATGCTCTGGGGTGTCACCCCGCACGCGCTGACCGAGTCGATGGCCTACACCGAGCCGGTCTTCACCGCCCTCGTCGCCTGGTCGCTCCACTCGGTGCTGAAGCGGTGCTGGGTCTCCGCCGGCGTCCTGAGCCTGCTGGCGGGGCTGACCCGGCCCACAGGCTTCGCGCCGGCCGCCGCGGTCGTCCTTGCGGCCGCGACGGCGCTGTGGCAGCAGCGCCGCCGGGCAGGGGCCGCGGATACGCCGTCCGCGGAGGCGTCCTGGCGTGTCCTGGCGGGCGCGGCGCTCGCCCCGCTGGGCTGGCTTGCGTACGTCGGCTGGGTCGGCGTCCGACTGCACCGGTGGGACGGCTACTTCCTGGTGCAGAAGGAGTGGGGCTCCACCGTCGACGGGGGCTCCTACACCCTCCAGCACGTGGTCGACGTCTTCACCGGACCGCAGAACGCCGGTCTGGTGTACGTGGAGATCACGGCCACTCTGGCGTTGTCCGTGGTGCTTCTGGTGCTCTGTGCCCTCGACCGGGTTCCGGCGCCGTTGCTCACCTACACGGCGGTGACCCTGGTCGTCACCCTCGCCGGTGCCGGCTACTTCCACGCGAAGTCGCGGTTTCTGATCCCCGCGTTCCCGCTGCTGCTGCCGGTGGCGCTCGGAATCGCCCGCACGAGCAAGGCCCGCGCCGCCACCGTCCTGGGCTCCTCGGCCCTGCTCTCGGCGCTGTACGGCGGCCACCTCGCCCTGGTCTGGACGCACTCCCCCTGAGACTCCCTGCCAGGCATGCGGCGTCCCGGAACAGGGCCGCTGCCGAGGACGCAGCGGGCCACGGCGCCGAACTGACGGCCCGTCGGCGGCCCCGTGCGCGACCGGCGGCAAGGGATCTCTAGGATCTGGTGGAACCCCCGAACCGCACAGAAAACCTCAGGATGCCCATGGACGCCTCGGCCGCACTCGCCGGCCCCACCACCGCCGACCCCGCCCCGGCGGCCCCGCGGCGGCCCCGGAGGGCTGCCCGGGCCGCGGTCGCCGTCCCGGTCGCGGTGATGCTGGCGGTGGGCTTCTGGGGGCTGGACCGCGGGTCCATGTGGCAGGACGAGGAGGCGACCTTCGACGCCTCGCAGCGGACGGTGCCGCAGATCCTGGCCCTGGTGCACCACGTGGACGCCGTGCACGCCGTCTACTACCTGCTGATGCACTTCTGGATGCTGCCGGTCGGCGGCGAGGTGTGGATGCGGGTGCCGTCGGTGCTGGCGGCGGGCGCGTCCGCCGGGCTGGTCGCCGCACTGGGCGCCCGGCTGCTGCGCCCTAGGGCGGGGCTCTTCGCGGGGCTCGTCTTCGCTGCGGTCCCCTTCGTCTCCTTCTACGCCCAGGAGGGCCGCTCCTACGCCCTGGTGTGCGCCGCCGTGCTGCTGGCGACCTGGTGTCTGGTGCGGGCGGTGGAGGCCCCCGGGGCCCGCCGCTGGTGGGCGGGGTACACGGCGGCGGCGGTGTGTGCGGCGCTGCTCCACGAGTTCGCCGTACTGGCCCTGCTCGCCCATGCCGCCTCGCTGCTGCTGGGCCGGGTGCCGGGCCGGGTGTGGCGCCGCTGGGCGGTCTGCGCGGTGGTCTGCGGGGTGCTGCTGGGCCCGCTGGCCCTGGTCTCCCGCAGCCAGTCGGCGCAGGTCGGATGGTTGCAGCGACCGGACTGGGGCACCGTGTGGGCGCTGCTCCGGCTGCTGGCGGGACCGGTCACCGGGGTGCTGGTGCTGCTGGGGATCCTGGTGGCGGCGGGCCTGACGACGCCCTGGCGGGACGGCGGCCGGCTGACCGCTGCCGCGGTGGCGGCGCCGCTGACGGTGCTGCCGCCGGCCGTGCTGCTGCTGGTCTCGCTGCGGCAGCCGATGTACCACGAGCGCTATGTGCTCTTCGCGGTCGCGGGGGTGCCGCTGCTGGCCGCCGCCGGGCTGGAGCGGATCACGTCCGCGGTCCGGACGCGTCCGCCGATGCGCCGGGCGGCGGCCGTGCTGCCGTGGGTGCTCGGTGCGGCCGTGGTGGCGGCGGTGCTGGTCCCGCAGCTGCCGCAGCAGCGCGCCGAGCGCGACGTCCTCTCCAGGTCGGACAATCTGGCGGGCGCCGCCCGGGTGATCCGCAAGGGCGCCAGGCCGGGGGACGCGGTGGTCTTCATGCCGTCCAAGTACCGCGCGGTGCGGCTGGGTTACCCGGACGCGTTCAGGGGCGTGGACGACATCGCCCTGGAGCGGACTCCGGTCCAGGCCGCCAACCTGCGGGGCACCGACCGTAGCAAGCCGGCCACCCGGGAGGCGATGCTCGCGGCCGACCGCATCTGGGTGGTGGGCCGTGGCAGGCTGCGGGTCCGGGCCGGCGAGGGCGGCGCGCTCAATGAGCAGGACGTCCTGAAGCGGTACTTCACCGCGGTGAGCAGCGTCCGGGTGCACGGGCTGGAAGTGCGCCTGTACGTGCGCAGGCACTGACCGCCGGGCGCGGCTGCGGTCGGCCGCGGCCGGTCGCCGCGGCGGAGTGCCGGCTGCCGCGCCCCCAGGACGCGTCCGGTGACGGCCGGTCGGGCATGCCGCCCCCGCCCGGCGGGCGGGAACGCCGGCCGCGGCCCGGTCCGGAGATGCGAAGGGAGGGACGGAGAAGTCTCCGTCCCTCCCGGGTGCCGCTGGGTCAGTTGACCCTGATCGGGGTGCCGCTGGGCTCACCCGTCGCGGGCTTGGGCACCGTGGTGCGCGCGGTCGTGTTGCGGCCGTAGGCCTCCTGCGGCGTGGGCGCCGGGGTGCGCTCGTCCAGCGGGATCACCGCCGGGGTGTTCACCGGCTCGCCGAGCATGACGTGGCGTACGACGCGCTCCGCCGCCTGGCCGTCGTCGAACTGGCAGAACCGCCGGCGGAAGGTCTCCCGCCAGCCCGCGGAGAGCTCGTCCCGCCAGGCGCCGCTCGTGAAGAGGTCCAGCAGCTGCTGCTGGCTGCGGGCGACATGGCCCGGACGGTCCTCCATCAGGTCGAAGTAGACGCCGCGGGAGGCCGCGTAGATCTCCCAGTCGTCCGCGTAGACCAGGATCGGGCGGTCCAGGTTGGCGTAGTCGAACATGATCGACGAGTAGTCCGTGATCAGCACGTCCGCGGCCAGCTGCAGGTCCTCCGAGGAGGTGTGGCCGGTCACGTCGATCAGGTTCGGGGCCGCCTTGAGCTTCTCCAGCTCGGTGGAGCCGGAGTAGAAGTGGTGGCCGCGCAGCAGCAGGACGTAGTCGTCACCCAGGTCCTCGCACAGCTTGGCGAAGTCCAGCTGCGGCACGAAGACCTTGTTGTAGTCGCGGTGGGTGGGCGCGTACAGGATCGCGATCTTGCCGGGCTCGATGCCCAGCTCCTCGCGGATCCGCCGCACGTCCTCGGCGGTGGAGGTGTAGAAGCGGTCGTTGCGCGGATAGCCGGACTCCAGGCCCTTGAAGGAGCAGGGGTAGGCCCGCTCCCAGATCTCGGTGGAGTGCCGGTTGGAGGAGAGGCAGTAGTCCCAGCGGTCGGAGCGCTGAAGCAGCTTGCCGAAGCTCATGCCCTTGGCCGCCGCCGGGTAGTTGAGCATGTCGATGCCCATGTGCTTCACCGGGGTGCCGTGCTGCGTCTGGACGTGGACCGTGCCCTCGCGCTTGATCAGCATGTCCTCGAAGTTGACGTTGTTGAAGAAGTACTTGGCGCGGGCCATCACCTCCCAGTAGCGCCGGGTACCGGGGACGATGTAGTCGGTGCCCGGAGGGAGGGTGTGCACCTCGTTCTCCTTGGCGACCACCACGCCGTGGATGTGCGGGGCGATCTCCTTGGCCTTGGCGTAGACCGCGGCCGGGTTGCAGACGTAGCCGCGGCCCCAGTACGACGCGTACACCGCGAGGTTCTCGTCGACCGGGCGCTTCAGCTGGGTCTCGTAGAACTGCTGCAGCTGGCGCTTCTCGACCTTGTTCCTGGCCTTGCGCACCGTGGTGCGCAGGCGCTTGCGGCCCTTGTTGGCGACCTTGAGGGTCTGGAAGACCGGGTAGGCGCCGCGGGCTATCAGGTTGTGCTTGAGGCCCTGGAGTCCCTGGGGGCGGACGTAGTCGGCCGGCGCGTACTGCCGGTAGTGGCGGCTGGCCTGCTCGAAGAACTCGGCCCGCGCCGAGTCGGGGACCCGGTTGTCCTTCGCCAGGATGGCGATGAAGTGGTCGATCATGTGGCCGAAGAGCCACGGCTTCCACTCGGCCAGCTCGGGGTTGGCGTCGATGAAGGTGAAGACCCGCTCGTACTGGTCGAAGATGTCGAAGTGCTTGCGGCTGACCGTGCGCAGGATGTTGCCCTGGCGGCGCTGCCGGTAGTGCACCACCACCGCGTCCAGGGCGGCGATCCGCTCGGCGGACATCAGGACCGGGAAGGTCCAGGGGGTGTCCTCGTAGTAGCCCGGCGGGAACTGGAAGCCGTGCCGGTCGACGAAGCCGCGCCGGTAGACCTTGTTCCAGACCACCATGATCAGCTTGAGGAACTCGGGCCGCTCCTTGGCGGTGAAGACGTCGGGCCCGGACTTCTGGAAGACCGACGCCAGGATGTTGCGCTGCGCCTTGCCCCACCAGAAGGTGCGGGCGTAGTCGAAGATCAGCACGTCCGGGTCGTCGGTGGCGTCCAGCCGGTCGGCGATCTGCTTCAGGGAGCCCGGGGTCAGCGTGTCGTCGCTGTCCAGGAAGAAGAGGTAGTCGCCGGTGGCCTGCTTCATGCCTGCGTTGCGCGCCCGGCCGAGGCCGACGTTCTCAGGCAGGTGCAGGGCCTTTACCCGCTCATCTCGTGACGCGTACTCGTCAAGTATATCTCCGCAGGCGTCCGGGGAGCAGTCGTTGACGCCGATGATCTCGAAGTCGGCGTACGACTGCTCCAGGATCGAGTCCAGGCACTCACGGAGGTACCCCTGCACCTGGTATATGGGCACGATGATGCTGATGCGCGGGTTGGACACGCGGCCAAGGTACGGGGACCGTATGTTTATATGCAACTCTCGTCAGGTTGGTTGTGGGTTCTGCCACTGTTCATCAGGTCGAGTGACATGAAGCGGTCGCTCAGGACTCCGTGGTCTTCCGGAAGAGCCAGTCGCACCGCGGCTCGGTGAGCGGCCGGGTGACCTTGTTGACCCACGGCAGGCTCAGCAGCAGGGTCAGCACCACCGCCAGCGCGGCCAGCAGCAGCAGCGCGACGCTGCCGCGCAACTGCAGCCCCGCCCAGTGCGGCCGGGCCCAGAACGGCATGAACACAAAGCCGTGCAGCAGGAAGACGGACATGGTCGCCGCCCCGAGCTTGGTGAAGAAGGTCCGGCCGACCGGGACCAGCGAGAAGAACGCCGCGCTGAGCGCCACCCCGAGCACGATCATCCCCAGCCGGGCCGCGGCCCCGACGAGGGCGCCGGTGCCCAGCTGGTGGTAGGAGTCGGACCAGAGCACCCAGTTGCGGTCCACCCGGTCGTGCAGCAGCCAGAACGCCACTGCGGTGGCGGCGAAGAGCAGCACCGAGGCGATCCGCACCGGGATCCGCTGCAGCACCGCGAAGTGCTCACGGCGCAGCCGCAGCCCCAGCACGAAGAACGGTGCCATCGTCAGCACCTTGATCACGGCCAGGAAGAACGGCGCCTTCTCCAGGCCGCACACCAGGGAGAGCAGCACGGCGGTGGCGACCGGCCAGCGCAGCCGCTGCCAGACCGGGGTCGACAGCCGCCACAGGAACAGCGCGGGCAGGAACCACAGCATGTACGTGGGGTCGAGCAGGTTCCAGGCCCAGGGGTGGCCGCCGATGCGGTTCTGCAGAGCGCTGTAGACGGTCTGGAACACCACGTACGGCACCAGCATCGCGGCCACCAGCCGCTGCACCCGGCGGGGCGCACCGTCGAAGGACCGTGAGAAGTAGCCGGAGATGATCAGGAACGCCGGCATGTGGAAGGCGTACACCGTCATGTAGACGGTCTGCACCGCCCGGGTACCCGAGGCCAGCGCGAGCGAGTGCCCGAAGACCACGACCACCATCAGCAGCAGCTTCGCGTTGTCGAAATAGTGGTCCCGGCCTCCGCCCCCACTGCTGGGGGCAGGCCTCTGCCGTGCGTGGCGTGAGGTCTCCTGCGGCGCTGTACCGGCGGACATCGGTCTCCTGCGGCTGGTGGTGAGCGGCTGGACGGGCGTTCGAGCCCGTTGGGCGGCCACTCTAGCGGGGACCACGAACGGCCATGCGGGGCCTCCGCCGCGGCCCCGCAGGACGCCCCTGCGCCCGCGCGGAAAAGCGACACGGGCCCGTGCGCCCGACAGGACGCACGGACCCGTGTCCGGGAAGGGCGCTCAGCCCCGCCCGTAGCGGTCCTCCGCCTTCCAGAACCAGACGAAGCCCACCAGCAGGGAGGCGCCGGCCCAGCCGCCGGCGACCCCCCAGGTCCAGAGCGCCGGGGACGGATAGCTCTTCAGCAGTGCACCGCGGACCAGCTCGATGTAGACGGCGCCGGGGTTAAGCTTCAGCGCCGTCGCCACGAACTTCGGCGCATGCGCGGTGACCTTGTCGATGCTGTACATCACGCCGCAGGTGTACATCCAGGTGCGCATCACGAACGGGATCACCTCGCCCAGGTCGCGCACGGTGGCCACCACCCGGGCCAGGATCATCGCCAGCCCCGTGTTGAAGAGCGTCTGCACCGCGAGCGCCGGCAGCACCAGCAGCCAGTGGGCGGTCAGCGGCTCACCCGTGCCCAGCACGATCACCGCGACCACCAGCAGCGACATCACCAGCTGCTCCAGCTGCACCAGCACCGCCGCCAGCGGCAGGCAGGCCCGGGGGAACTGCACGGCGCGGATCAGGTCCAGCCGGTCGGCGACCGACTTGCCGCCCGTGGTCACCGACTCCCGGGTGTAGGTGAAGACGAAGATGCCGATGCAGAGGAAGGAGATGTAGTTGCCGGTCCCGGTGTTGTGCTTCTGCTTCAGCAGGACACCGAAGATCAGGTAGTAGACCGCGATGTTGAGGATCGGGGTCAGCAGCTTCCACAGCTGCCCCAGCCGGGCTCCCGCGTACATGGTGAGCAGCCGGGCCTGGGTGTAGGCCAGCACGAAGTGCCGCCGCCCCCAGAGCAGCCCCGGGTAGCTGCGCAGCGGGGGGCGGGCGCCCGGTCTGACCAGCCCGTACCGGACGGCCAGCTGCTGGGCGGTGGGGGTGTCGCCGGATGCGCCGCCCGGGGAGGGCGCGGTGGCGGTGGCGACGGGGGCTTCGATCATCAGGCGGTCACCGGGGAGATCATCTCAAGGCCGTGGCGGCTGCGGGCGGAGGTGGAGACATCGGTGAGGAAGCTCAGCGAGCGGGCCGAGGCGCCGGGGGTGAGCCAGTCGGCGTCCACCGCGCAGATCTTCACCCGCACCCCGGTGCCGTCCAGCACCAGCGGAAGCGTGTGGACCACCGTGGACGGGAACGACAGCAGGGTCGCGGAGACCGGGCCACGGCGCGCCTCGATCTCCAGCGGGAACCGGGGGCGGACGATCTCGGCGCCGGTGGCGGCGGCGATCCGGGTGAGCTTCTCGGGGTGCTCACGGCGGTGGGCGAAGTAGCGGCGGACACCGTGGTCGGCCGCCAGCTGGGACACCGTCCGCAGATAGCGCTCCGGGGTGACGATCCCGGTCTCCACCAGGGAGCTGCCCAGCAGGTCGGCGCCGGGCAGCACCCTGGGCGGACCGAAGCGGGCCCGCGTCCAGGAGTAGAGGTTGGCGGTGCCCAGGGCGCCGGACGGCGGCCCCACCGGCAGCGAGGTGAACAGCTCCAGCCGGCGGGGCGGGAGCGACGCCAGCCGGCGGGCGGCACGGGCCGCCGAGGCGGACCCCTTGCCTCCGCGGTGCCAGCGGACCAACGGCCGGCCGGACTCCAGCAGGTCCACCAGCTCCACCGTGGCGGTGCCGTCGTCCACCACCACCAGCTGGTCCGCGCGGGAGAGCGGCAGCAGGGCCTGGATCAGCCCGGAGAAGGCGTCGCCGATCAGCAGCCGCGGAGCCAGCGCCACCCGCGGTGCCAGGGCCGCCAGCGAGCGGGCCCGGCCGCGCGGCCCGCCGCGCGGGTCGTAGACCGCCACCCGGATGCCCTCGGCGGTGGCCAGCTCGGCCAGGGCCGCCAGCTGGGCCCGGGTCACCGGGTCCTGCGGCTGCAGTACGGCGATCGACAGCCGGGCGGACGGCGCCGCGGCGCCGCCGCGCTGGGCGGGGATGGCCGCGGCTCCGGCCGTCCGGGGGTCGTCGCCGGGTACGTCGGCAGGGTGCTCCGCCGGGGCGCCGGGGAGCGGGGCGCCCTCGCCCCGGTCGGGCCCCTGCGCGTACCGGTGCGCCCACTCCAGCGCGTTCAGCAGCTGGACGGGACTCTCGACCAGGGCGAGGGTACGGGTCACGCGGGGACGACCTCCTCGGCGGCGCCCTGGACGCGGCGCAGCTTCTTCATGGCGGCCAGCTCGCCCTCGTAGACCTTCTTGACGCCGTCACCCAGCGCGCTCTCGATGACGCGGATGTCGCGGACGAGACGCTGCAGACCGGTCGGCTCGACGGAGGCCGCCTGGTCGGAGCCCCACATGGCGCGGTCCAGGGTGATGTGGCGCTCGACGAAGACGGCGCCGAGGGCGACCGCGGCCAGGGTGGTCTGCAGGCCGATCTCGTGGCCGGAGTAGCCGATCGGGATGTTGGGGTACTCCCGCTCCAGGGTGTGCAGCATCCGCAGGTTGAGCTCGTCGGCGGGCGCCGGGTAGGTCGAGGTGGTGTGGCACAGGAGGGTGTTCTCGCTGCCCAGGACCTCGACGGCGTGGCGGATCTGACGCGGCGTCGACATGCCGGTGGACATGATGACGGTGCGGCCGGTGGCCCGCAGGGCGCGCAGCAGGTCGTCGTCGGTGAGGCAGGCGGAGGCGACCTTGTGGGCGGGGAGGTCGAACTTCTCCAGGAACTCCACCGAGGGGACGTCCCACGGGGAGGCGAACCAGTCGATGCCCCGCTTGCGGCAGTGGGCGTCGATGGCGGCGTACTCGGCCTCACCGAACTCCACCCGGTGGCGGTAGTCGATGTAGGTCATCCGGCCCCAGGGGGTGTCGCGCTCGATCTCCCACTGGTCGCGCGGGGTGCAGATCTCCGGGGTGCGCTTCTGGAACTTCACGGCGTCACAGCCGGCCTCGGCGGCGGCGTCGATGAGCGCGAGGGCGTTCTCCAGCTCGCCGTTGTGGTTGATCCCGATCTCGCCGACCACGTAGACGGGGCGGCCCGGGCCCACCTGGCGGTCGCCGAGGGTGCGGGTGCGGTTGGTGGTCATGGGGAGGGGTTTCCTTTCGACAGGGCTGTGCGGTGCCGCGGAGGCGGCAGGGTGGGGGACAGGGGACAGGTGGGCGGCGGCCCGTTCGAGGACCGGGGCCAGGGCGCGGGCCCGGGCCAGGTCGGCGGGCTCGTCGATCTCCAGCACCAGCGCCGGGTCGGTGCGCACCGGGACGATGCGTCCGAAGAAGCGGTGCCGGGCGGCACGGAAGCCTTCGATGCGCATGGCGTAGGCGGCGCCGGTCTCCAGCAGGTCCTCGGGACGGTCCTGCCGGCGCGGCCGGAAGCGGTTGTCGTGGTTGACGCCGATGGCGCCGTACGGGCCGTCGGAGGTCGGTTCGGCCGACTCGTCGGCCCGCCACAGGAAGCCGTGGAACGGAGCGGCGGTGAAGGCGCTGTCCGCGCCCCGGTCGAGGACGGCCTCGACCAGGCCGTCGAGCTCGGCGGAGGTGACGAACGGGGAGGTGCACTGCACCATCAGCACCACCTCGGCCGGGCCGCCGTGGCGCTCCGCCAGCTGGTCCAGCGCGTGCAGCAGCGCGGACTCACTGGAGGCGGTGTCCCCGGACAGCGCGGCGGGGCGGCGCACCACCTCGGCGCCGGCGGTCACCGCGGCCGCGGCGATGGCGTCGTCGTCGGTGGAGACCGCGACCACGTCCACCCCGGACGCGGCCAGGCAGGCCCGTACGGCGCGGACCACCAGCGGGACGCCGGACACCTCGGAGAGGTTCTTGCCGGGTACGCCCTTGGAGCCGCCCCGGGCGGGGACGACGGCGACGACACGCGGGGTGGACCGGTCGGTCATGCGAGGGGCCTCCGGGG
>NZ_LIQR01000420.1 GCF_001418575.1 Peterkaempfera griseoplana | reverse complement strand
GGGTGAGGCCGTCGCGGGCGACGGTGGGCTCGCCGGCGCCGGAGGGCGGCGTGCCCATGGCGTCGAAGCGGTCCTCGCCGGTGGCGGAGGCGCCGCTGAGGACATGGGCGGGCAGCCTGGGCGTGCGCCCGTCGGGCGAACCGGGGCGCAGTTCCAGGCTCGCCCGCTCGCTGATCAGGGCGCGCCGCTCGTCGCTGTAGCGCTTGGAGAGCAGCGCCTCCAGGGGGACCTCCGCGGCGTCGCCGTACCAGGCCTCGCGGTCGGCCATGGCCAGCTTGGTGCCCTCGACGAGGGTGTGGACGTATCCGGCGGTGCCGTAGCGGGTGTCGTCCCGGGTGCCGAAGTCGTCCGGGAGCAGAGCGAGTTGCTGGAGGAACGCGGGGCCCTGACTCCACGGTCCGGCCTTGCAGACCGTCCAGCCGTTCCACTCGTGGGTCGCCGGCTCCTCGTAGCCGGCGCTCCAGGCGGCGAGGTCGTCGCCGGTGAGGGTTCCGCTGTGGCGTTCACCGGAGGTGTCCATGGCGGGCCGGGCGGCGGCGCGGACCATCGCCTCGGCCACGAAGCCCTCCCGCCAGACGCGGCGGGCCGCGTCGATCTGGGTCTCCCGGCCGGGGCCCGCGGCCTCCGCCTCGGCGACGACGCGCCGCCAGGTGGCGGCCAGGGCGGGGTTGCGCAGCAGCTCACCGCCCCTGGGGGCGCGGCCGCCGGGGAGGTAGAGCTCCGCGGAGCTGGTCCACTCGTTCTCGAAGAGTTCACGGACCGCCTCCACGGTGGCCCCGATCCGCTCCACCGCCGGGTGGCCGGCCTCGGCGTAGTGGACGGCGTAGGAGAGGACCTCGCCGACGGTACGGGTGCCGTGGTCGCGCAGCAGCAGCATCCAGGCGTCGAAGGCGCCGGGGACGGCGGCGGCCAGCGGCCCGGTGCCGGGGACCAGGTCCAGGCCGAGCGAGGTGTAGTGGTCGACCGTCGCCCCGGCGGGGGCCGGGCCCTGCCCGCACAGGACGGTCGGCCGGCCGCCGGCGGGGGCGAGGATGATCGGCACCTCCCCGGCCGGTCCGTTGAGATGCGGCTCGACCACATGCAGTACGAAGCCGGCGGCGACGGCGGCGTCGAAGGCGTTGCCGCCGCCCTCCAGGACCGCCGCCGCGCACTGGGAGGCGAGCCAGTGGGTCGACGACACCATGCCGAAGGTGCCCTGCAGGGTGGGCCGGGTGGTGAACATGTGCGGGCTCCTGGGGAGGGTCGGTTCGGGCGGGCGCCCTTGGGCTCAGCTGTCGGCGGCGAGGTGGCAGGAGACCTGCCGGGTCGTCCCGGGCAGCGTACGGAGCGGCGGGACCTCGGTGCGGCAGCGGTCCACGGCGACCGGGCAGCGGGTGTTGAAGCGGCAGCCGGGGGGCGGCGCCGCGGGGCTGGGCAGGTCTCCGGAGAGCACGATCCGCTCGCGACCGCGCTGGGCCGCGGGGTCGGGAAGCGGGGCGGCGGACAGCAGGGCCTGGGTGTAGGGGTGCCTGGGGTCGGCGAAGAGGTCGGCGGTGTCGGCGAGTTCGACGATCTGCCCGAGGTACATCACCGCGATCCGGTTGGCGAGGAACTCCACGGCTGCCAGGTCGTGGGTGATGAACAGGCAGCCGAAGCCGCGGTCGCGCTGGAGGTCGGCGAGCAGGTTGAGGACGGCGGCCTGCACGGAGACGTCCAGTGCGGAGGTGGGCTCGTCGGCGATCAGCAGGTCGGGATCGACGGAGAGGGCGCGGGCGATGGAGACCCGTTGGCGCTGTCCGCCGGAGAGCTCGTGCGGGCGGCGGTCGGCGAAGTCGAGCCGCAGGCCGACCTGCTGGAGCAGCCGGCTGACCCGGGCGTCCAGTTCGGCGCCGGCGGCCAGCCGGTGC
Source organism: Peterkaempfera griseoplana (assembly GCF_001418575.1). Lineage (GTDB taxonomy): Bacteria > Actinomycetota > Actinomycetes > Streptomycetales > Streptomycetaceae > Peterkaempfera > Peterkaempfera griseoplana. The sequence continues at coordinate 4,901 of NZ_LIQR01000420.1, read as the reverse complement.
AGCCGCAGCGGTTCGGCGATCAGGTCGCCGACGGTCATCCGTGGATCGAGGGAGGAGGACGGGTCCTGGAAGACCAGGTGGAAGTCCTTGCGCAGCGGGCGGAGCCGGCGGGCGCTCAGCCGGGTGATGTCGGTGCCGTTGATCCGTACGGTGCCGGAGGTGGGGGTGTCCAGGCGCACGGCGCAGCGGCCGACGGTGGACTTGCCGCTGCCGGACTCGCCGACCAGGCCCAGCACCTCGCCGCGACGGACGGTCAGGGAGACGCCGTCCGCGGCGCGGACGGTGCCCTGCGCGTGCGGGTAGTGCCGGGTGAGGTCGGCGATCTCCAGTACCGGAGGGGCTTCGGGGGCTGCGGTGACGGTCATCGGGTGGCCTCCGAGGGTGCGGGGGCGGCGGCGCCGGCGAGGGGGTGCCAGCAGGCCGCGGCGTGGGCGGCGGTGTCCAGGGCGGGCCTCAGCGCGGTGCAGCGCTCGTCGGCCCGGTCGCAGCGCGGGGCGAAGGTGCAGACGTCGGGCGAGTCGGTGAGCCGGGGGACGACTCCGGGGATCTCGCGCAGCCGCCCGCCCTCGGGGCGGGTGCCGGGGCGGAGCACGGCGTCGAGCAGTCCCCGGGTGTAGGGGTGGCGGGGTTCGGCGAAGACCTCCTGCACGGTGCCCTGTTCGACGGCGCGTCCGGCGTACATCACCAGCACCCGGTCGGCGATGTCGGCGACCACGCCGAGGTCGTGGGTGATGAGCACGATGGCGGTGCCGAGCTGTTCGCGCAGGTTGCGCAGCACGTCCAGGATGCCTGCCTGGACGGTGACGTCCAGGGCGGTGGTGGGCTCGTCGGCGATCAGCACCCGGGGGTCGCAGGCCACCGCGATGGCGATCATCACTCGCTGCCGCATACCGCCGGAGAGCTGGTGCGGGTACTCGTCGACCCGGCGGTCGGGGGCGGGGATGCCGACGAGGCCGAGCAGTTCCACGGCGCGGGCACGGGCCTGGGCGCGGTTCAGGCCCTGGTGGCGGCGGAGCACCTCGGCGATCTGGCGGCCGACGGTGAGCACCGGGTTGAGCGAGGTCATCGGCTCCTGGAAGATCATCGCGATCTCCTTGCCGCGGACCGAGCCCAGCGTCCTCTCGTCCGCGCCGAGCAGCTCACGGGTGCCGCCCCTGCCGTCCGCGAACCTGATGGAGCCGGTGGTGTGCGCGGTGGGCGGCAGCAGCCCGAGGACCGCCATGGAGGTGACGGACTTTCCGCAGCCGGACTCGCCGACCACGGCCAGTACCTCGCCGGGCGCCAGCTCGTAGGAGATCCCGTCCACGGCCTGCACCGAGCCGTACCGGGAGCGGAAGGAGACGGTGAGGCCGTCGACGGTCAGCACCGGCTCCGGGCCGCCGCTCGGGGTGGGGGTCATGCGGTGCCTCCGCGGGGGTCGAGGACGTCGCGCAGCCCGTCGCCGAGCAGGTTGAACGCGAGGGTGGCGGCGACGATGACCAGCCCGGGGAAGACGGCCATCCAGGGTGCCTGGGCGATGAAGGACTGGGCGCTGGAGAGCATCACGCCCAGCGAGGGCGAGGGCGGCTGCACACCGAGGCCGAGGAAGCTCAGCAGCGCCTCGCCGAGGATGGCACCGGGAATGCCCACGGTGGCCTGCACGATCAGCGCCGGGGCGGCGTTGGGCAGGATCCGGCGGAAGAGCACGGTGCCGTCGCCACCGCCGTTGGCGATGGTCGCGGCGACATAGTCCAGGTGCCTGAGCCGCAGGGTCTCGGCGCGGGTGATCCGGACGACCGCGGGGATCTGGGCGACGCCGATGGCGATGGTGGCGTTGAGCAGCGAGGGGCCGAGCACCGCCGCCAGGCCGACCGCGAGCACCAGGAACGGGAAGGCCAGCATGGTGTCGGTGAGCCGGGAGACCACGGTGTCGGCGAACCGGCCGTAGTAGCCGGCGACCAGGCCCAGCGGAACCCCGATCAGGAAGGCCAGTACCACGGCGAGCACGCCGACCTGCATGGAGGCCCGCACCCCGTAGAACACCCGGGCGAGCTGGTCGCGGCCCAGGTCGTCGGTGCCCAGCCAGTGGGAGAGGGACGGCGGGGAGAGGACATGGTCGAAGTCGGGCAGGGTGGGGTCGTACGGGGTGATCAGCGGCGCGGCCAGCGCCACGGCGACCAGCACCGCGGCGATCACCAGCCCGGTGAGGGCCAGCGGGCTGGCGATCAGGCGCCGCAGCCGGCCGGGGCGGCGGGCAGCGGCCGCGGCGGGCGCGGTCTGCTGCGCGGGGGTGGCGGTGGCCGTGCTCATGCGGCGCCTCCGATCCGGATGCGGGGGTCGATCGCCGAGTACAGGACGTCGACCAGCAGGTTGACCAGGATGTACGCGGTGGCGGTGCAGAGCACGACGCCCTGGATGGTCGCGTAGTCGCGGTTGGTGACGGCGTCCAGGGTGAGCTTGCCGAAGCCCGGCAGGACGAAGATCTGCTCGGTGACCACCGCGCCGGAGATCAGCTGGCCGAGCTGCAGGCCGAGCACGGTGGTGACGGTGATCAGGCTGTTGCGCAGGGCGTGCCCGTACACCACCTGGCGGCGGGCGAGGCCCTTGGCGCGGGCGGTGCGGACGTAGTCGGCGGAGAGCGACTCCAGCATGGAGGAGCGGGTCTGCCGCATCACCACGGCGGCCATGCCGGAGCCGAGCACCAGCGCGGGCAGCGCCATGCGGTGCAGGTTGTCCAGCGGGTCGGCCGAGATCGGCACGAAGCCGGAGGCGGCGAAGAGCGGGATGGCGACGGCGAAGGCCAGCACCAGCACCATGCCCAGCCAGAACGACGGCACGGACAGGCCGAGCAGCGCCACGGCGTTGGCCAGCCACTCGGTGGGGCGGCCGCGGCGGACCGCGGCCGCCACCCCGGCGCCGATCCCGATCAGGGTCGCCAGCAGCAGGCTGAGCAGCGCCAGTTCGACCGTCACGGGAGCGGCGGAGAGGATGGAGTGGGTCACCGACATCCCGGTGCGGGAGGAGATGCCGAAGTTCCCGGTGACGGCGCTGCTGACGAACTTCCAGTACTGCACGGGCAGGCTCTGGTCGAAGCCGTACTGGTGCCGGATGGCGGCGACCAGCTGGGGGTCGGGCGTCTCGCCGGCCATGGCCAGCGCGGGGTCGCCGGGCAGTGCCCGAACGCCCAGGAAGACCACGACGCTCACCAGGACGAGCGTCACCAGGGACTGCCCGGCGCGGCGCAGCAGGTAGGGGATCATGCGACATACCCCGCATCTCTGACTCGGATCAGGCCGTCGCCGAAGACCTTCAGGCCGGCGACGTCCTTGCTGGCCACCACGTAGTTCTTCTGCCGGTAGAGGTAGATCAGCGAGTGGAGGCCGGCGATCCGCTGCACCAGCTGCTGGTACACGCCCCTGCGGGCCTGCGGGTCGGAGGTGGTGCGGCCCTCGTCGATCAGCTTGTCGATGGTGGGGTCGGAGATGCCGTAGGTGTTCAGCGGGGCCGCGGTCCTGACGAACGAGGAGAGGTTGCCGTCCGGGTCCAGCCGGCCCGACCAGCCGCTGAGGTAGGCGTCGTAGTGGCCGTTGTTCGTGTCGGTGAGCATGGAGGTGTACTCCATGGGCCGCAGCGTCACATCGAAGCCCGCCTCCTTGGCCATGGCCTGGATGACCTGGCCGATGCGGCTGTCCTCCGGGGACGTGGAGATTTTCAGCTCGACATGGACCGGGGTTCTGACGCCGGCCTCCTTGAGCAGCTGCCTGGCCTTGGCGACGTCGCGGCCGGGGCAGGTGGCCGGGCCCGCCGTCAGCGCGGAGGCCGGGGAGATCGGGCCGCAGGCGCTGGAGTACATGCCCTGGTAGACGACCTTGTTGATGGTGTCGCGGTCCAGGGAGAGCTCGAAGGCCTCACGCACCCGGACGTCGTGGGCGAAGGGGCCGTCCAGCTTGCCCGGGGGCTTGCCGACGCCCTGGGTGTTGCCCATGTTGAGACCGAGGCCCTGGTAGCCGAGCGAGGGCGAGTCGAAGAGCTGCAGCGCGGACTCGGTGAGCGCGCTGCGTACGTCCACGGGCGCCATCTGGTCGCCGACCTGGACGTCGCCGGAGCGCAGGTTGGCGAGGCGCACCGAGCCGTCGGTGATGGTCTTGAAGACCACCTTGTCGAGGTGCACGGAACCGGCCGCGTAGTAGTTGGGGTCGCGGGCCAGTACCACCCGGTCGCCGGCGACGCGCTCGACGAACCTGAACGGCCCGACGCAGGAGGGGTGGTTGGTGAAGTCGGTGCCGTACTTGGCCAGCGCGGCCGGCGACATCACCATGCCGGCCCGGTCGGCGAGCACGCCGACCAACGGCACATAGGGCTGCGCCAGGTGCAGCCGCACCGTGTGCGGGTCGACGGCCTCGGCGCTGGTGAGCGGGCCGATCTCGGTCGACCGCGCGGAACCCGGGAGATTCTTGTCGCGCATCAGGGAGGTGACGACGGCCTGGGCGTCCAGCGGGGTGCCGTCGCTGAACTTCACCCCGGTGCGGATCGAGACGGTGACGGTGCGTCCGTCCGCGGAGGTCTGCGGCAGCGCGGTGGCCAGCTGCGGCACGACATGGTTGTCGGCGTCGACGTCGTAGAGCTTCTCGCACATCGCCGAGAAGACCGTGCGGGAGACCAGAGTCGTCGACAGCGACGGGTCGAGCTTGTCGGGGTCGGACTTGACGGCGACGGTGAGGGTGCCGCCGTTGCGGACGGGGCGGTCGTCGGTCATCCGTATCCCGCCGACCTCGGTGGTCGAGGTGTTCAGCGAGGCGCACGCGGCGAGCGGCAGCAGCGCGACCGGCAGCAGTGCTGCTGTCCAGCGGCGCATGGGGCGGCACCTCTCGGAGCAGGGTCGCGCCTGGGGGCGGGGCGGGGACGGGGGCTCGGCGACCCTA
>NZ_LIQR01000042.1 GCF_001418575.1 Peterkaempfera griseoplana | reverse complement strand
CATCCAGGCCGCCCCCGGCGACTCCACCGGTGCCCGCCCGGTCGGTGAGACCGCCGCGGCCCCCACCCAGGAGCGGGACGCCGCCCAGCGCTGACCCGGCGCACCACACGCACCACCAGCAGAACGCAGGGGGCCGCCGCCCCCCGCTCGACGAGCCGAGGACCGGGGTTGCTGAAGTCTGCCAAGCCGCCGAAGGACCCCGAGGGGCGGATGTCCCTCGGGGACCATCTCCGTGAGCTCCGCAACCGCCTGGTCAAGGCGGTCGGTGCGATCCTGGTGGTCACCATCGTCGCGGCGTTCTTCTACCGCAACCTGATCGACTTCCTGATCCGTCCGCTGGACGGCTGCGTCGCCAAGATGAACGGCAGCGGCGGCGGTGAGAAGTGCATCATCGCCGTCACCAACCTGCTGTCGCCGTTCGGCCTGGCCATCAAGGTGTCGCTCACCGCCGGCCTGGTGATCGCCAGCCCGGTCTGGCTGTACCAGCTGTGGGCGTTCGTCGCGCCGGGGCTGCACCGCCACGAGAAGAAGTACAGCCTCTTCTTCCTCGGCATCGGCATCCCGCTCTTCCTCGGCGGCGCCTGGTTCGCCTACGAGATCCTGCCGACCACCGTGGCGACCCTGCAGTCCTTCACCCCGCACAACGCCACCAACATCCAGAACGTCGACGACTTCCTGAACATCGCCACCAGGATGGTCCTCGTCTTCGGCATCTCCTTCGAGCTGCCGCTGATCCTGATGATGCTCAACTTCGGCGGGGTCCTCAGCGCCCGCCGCATGATCGGCTGGTGGCGCGGCATGGTCATGGGCATCACCCTGTTCACCGCCATCGCCACGCCCACCACCGACCCGGTGAGCATGCTGCTGCTGGCGCTGCCGATCCTGGCGCTGTACGTCATCGCCTGCGTGGTCTCCTGGCTGAACGACCGCCGCCGCGCCCGCGTCAGGGACGCCGACCCCAACTCCCACCTCGGCGACGAGGAGGCGTCCGCGCTGGACCTCGCCCCGGCACCCGTGGAGGCCGCCCAGCCCGTCGACGACGTCCAGCCGGTCGACGCCTCCACCGGCCCGGCGGGCCGCCTCGACGACATCACCTGACCCCTTCGCCGCCGCGGGTCCGCCCGCCGGCGGCACCCCCGCACCGTCCCCGTACCGTCGGCCTCCCGCGGCCCCCAGGAGGCACGAGCCATGGCCGACTTCGAGCCGCGCCACCGGGTCTTCGTCCAGGAGCGGCTGCGCGACCAGGTCGCCCGGGCGCTGCGCGGCGCCCTGGCGGCCGGTGAGCTGGAACCGGGGGCCCTGTACTCGGCGCCCGTGCTGGCCGCCCGCTACGGCGTCTCCGCCACACCCGTCCGCGAGGCCATGCTCGACCTGGTGCGGGAGGGCCTGGTGGAGACCGTCCGCAACAAGGGGTTCCGGGTCACCGCGGCCGGCGAGCACGACCTCGGGGAGATCGCGGAGATCCGGGCCCTGCTGGAGGTCCCCACCGCCCTGCGGGTGCTCGCCGCCGCCGGAGCGGACCGGCTCGCCGCACTGCGGGGACCCGCCGAGGAGGCCGCGGCCGCCGCCGCGGAGGGCGACCGGGGCGGATACCTCGACGCTGACCACCGCTTCCACCGGGCGCTGCTCGCCCCCGCCGGCAACGCCCGGCTGGTGCGGCTGGTGGACGACCTGCACCGCCGCGCCCTGCTGCCGTCCCCCTCTGGGGCCGTCCCGGACCTGGTCGCCGCCGCCCGCGACCACCTGGAACTGCTCGACCTGGCCGCCGCGGGCGACCTCGCCGGGGCCGAGCGGTGCCTGCGCCGCCACCTGGACCGCGACCGGGGCGGGCACGGCCGTCCGGCGGCCGCGGAGGTTCCCGGCGCCCGCGCTGAAAACCCTGCTATCGATGTCGGTGCCGACGGGTAACCTCTGGCTTGAGATGCTCCTTCACCACACCGACCACACCCGCTGCGCCCCGGCGCCGGCCCAGGCCGACGCGGCCCCGCAGCCGCAGGCGCCGCCGTATGCGCTCCCGTCCAGCCCCAGCGGGCAGCACTCCCACGGGAAGAAGAGGTGACGCCGATGAGCAGCGCCGTCCCCACCGATCCGCAGAGTCCCGCGGAGAGTGACCCGGAGAGCCTGTCACCCGCGGAGCGCTATGCGGCGGCCAAGCGCCGCGCCAAGGAGCAGGCGTCCGCCCTGTTCGAGTTCCGGGAGCTGTACGACTTCCCGCTGGACCCCTTCCAGATCGAGGCCTGCCAGGCGCTGGAGGGCGGCCGGGGCGTGCTGGTCGCGGCACCGACCGGCTCGGGCAAGACCATCGTCGGCGAGTTCGCCGTCCACCTGGCCCTGCGCGAGGGCCGCAAGTGCTTCTACACCACCCCCATCAAGGCCCTCTCCAACCAGAAGTACGCCGATCTGGTCAAGCGCTACGGCGCCGGCAAGGTCGGCCTGCTGACCGGGGACAACACGGTCAACGGCGACGCCCCCGTGGTGGTGATGACCACCGAGGTGCTGCGCAACATGCTCTACGCGGGCTCGCAGACGCTGAACGGCCTCGGCTATGTGGTCATGGACGAGGTGCACTACCTCGCCGACCGCTTCCGCGGCGCCGTCTGGGAGGAGGTCATCATCCACCTCCCCGAGTCCGTCACCCTGGTCTCCCTGTCGGCGACGGTCTCCAACGCCGAGGAGTTCGGCGACTGGCTGGACACCGTCCGCGGCGGCACCACCGTCATCGTCTCCGAGCACCGCCCGGTGCCGCTCTGGCAGCATGTGCTGGCCGGCAACCGGATGTACGACCTCTTCACCACCGGCCGCAACCAGCAGCAGGCCGACGGGCGGCGCAGCCGCGAGCCGCGGCCCCCGGCCAAGGACGTCAACCCCGAGCTGGTCCGCCTCGCCCGCTCCGAGCAGGACCGCAGGGCGGACCGCTTCGCCCGGGGCCGCGGGCGGTCCATGCCCAACGGCCGGCCCGGCCGTGCCTGGACGCCCAGCCGGGTCGAGGTCATCGACCGGCTGGACTCCGAGGGGCTGCTGCCCGCCATCACCTTCATCTTCAGCCGCGCCGGCTGCGAGGCGGCGGTGCAGCAGTGCCTGGCCTCCGGGCTGCGGCTCAACAACGACGCCGACCGGGCCAGGGTCCGCGCGCTGGTCGAGGAGCGCACCGCGGCCATCCCCGACGAGGACCTGCACGTCCTCGGCTACTTCGAGTTCCTGGACGCCCTGGAGCGCGGCATAGCCGCCCACCACGCGGGCATGCTGCCCACCTTCAAGGAGGTGGTGGAGGAACTGTTCGTCCAGGGCCTGGTGAAGGCGGTCTTCGCCACCGAGACCCTGGCGCTGGGCATCAACATGCCCGCCCGCTCGGTGGTGATGGAGAAGCTCGTCAAGTGGAACGGCGAGTCCCACGCCGACATCACCCCCGGTGAGTACACCCAGCTCACCGGCCGGGCCGGCCGCCGCGGCATCGACGTCGAGGGCCATGCCGTGGTGCTCTGGCAGCGGGGCCTGGACCCGGCCGCGCTGGCCGGTCTGGCCGGCACCCGCACCTATCCGCTGAAGTCCTCCTTCAAGCCGTCGTACAACATGGCGGTCAACCTGGTCTCCCAGTTCGGCCGCCACACCTCCCGCGAACTGCTGGAGACCTCCTTCGCCCAGTTCCAGGCCGACCGCTCGGTGGTCGGCATCGCCCGGCAGGTGCAGCGCAACGAGGAGGGCCTGGAGGGCTACCGCGAGGCGATGACCTGCCACCTGGGCGACTTCGACGAGTACGCGGCGCTGCGCCGCGCGCTCAAGGACCGGGAGAACGAGCTGGCCCGGGAGGGCACCGCCCAGCGCCGGGCCTCGGCCATCGACTCCATCGAGAAGCTGCGCCCCGGCGACGTCATCCATGTCCCGGCCGGCAAGTTCTCCGGCCTGGCGCTGGTCCTCGACCCCGGTCTGCCCCCGCAGGGCAGGGGCGGGCACCGTCCCGAGTTCCAGGACGGCCCGCGCCCGGTGGTGCTCACCGCGGAGCGGCAGGTCAAGCGGCTGGCGATGATCGACTTCCCGGTCCCGGTGGAGGCGGTGGAGCGGATGCGCATCCCCAAGTCCTTCAACCCGCGCAGCCCGCAGTCCCGCCGGGACCTGGCCTCCGCCCTGCGCACCAAGGCCGGGCACATCGAACCCCAGCGCCACCGCAGGGGCCGCGCGGCGGCCGCCGACGACCCGGAGATCACCCGGCTGCGCACCGAGCTGCGGCAGCACCCCTGCCACGGCTGCGACCAGCGGGAGGACCACGCCCGCTGGGCCGAGCGCTTCCACCGCCTGCAGCGGGACACCGGGCAGCTGGAGCGGCGGATGCGGTCGCGCACCCACACCATCGCCCGCACCTTCGACCGGGTCTGCGGACTCCTCACCGACCTCGGCTACCTCCAGGGCGACACGGTCACCGACGACGGCAAGCGGCTCGCCAGGCTCTACGGCGAGCTGGACCTGCTGGCCTCCGAGTGCATCCGCGAGGGCGTCTGGAAGGGCCTGGGACCCGCCGAACTGGCCGCCTGCGCCTCCGCCCTGGTCTACGAGGCCCGGCAGTCCGACGACGCGGCGACCCCGCGGGTGCCGGAGGGCAGGGCCAAGGCGGCGCTGGGCGAGATGGTCCGGCTCTGGGGGCATCTGGACGCCCTGGAGGAGCAGCACCGGCTGAACACCGCCGAGGGCGTGGGGCAGCGCGAGCCCGATCTGGGCTTCGCCTGGGCCGCCTACCGCTGGGCCTCGGGGCACGGCCTGGACTCGGTGCTGCGGGACGCCGACATGCCGGCCGGCGACTTCGTCCGCTGGACCAAGCAGCTGATCGACGTCCTGGGGCAGATCCAGGACGCGGCGGGCGGGGACCAGGAGCTGCGCACCGCCGCCCGCAAGGCGGTCGACGCCCTGCGGCGCGGGGTCATCGCCTACTCCTCCGTGGGCTGACGGTCGTACGGGCGGTGCCCCCCGGCCCGGGGGGCACCGCCCGTACGACCACCTGCGGCGGCGTGGATCAGCGTGCGGTGGCGGCGAGATGGCCGCGCCAGCCTCCGTGCGCGGTGATGTCCGGGGCTCCGTCCAGGGCGGCGGGCTCACAGAGGAAGCCCGGCACCCGGGAGCCGTCCGCCAGCCGTACCGGCCCCAGCGCCATCGGCGCGGGCAGGGCGGCGAGCAGCGCGCCCAGGGACGCCGCCGGGAGTTCCCACACCTCGGCCTCCACGGACGCTCCACCGGCGGCGACCCGGACCAGCCCCGGTTTGGGCGGCACCGTGTCCAGCAGATGCAGCCGGTACTCGGGGGCGGTGGTGGCGGCCGACACCAGCCGGGCGCCCAGGTCCAGCAGCTGACCGTTGAGCGGCTGGCCGGTCAGATGGGCACCGACCACGGCCAGCCGGACCGGGGGAGGGGTGGTGAGCAGCCGGGCCACGGCCGCCAGCCGGTGCTCGGTGGCGGCCGGGCCGATCAGCATCACCCCGAACGGGCCCCCGCCGCCCGCGCGCCCTGCCGGGACGGCCAGGGCGCAGAGGTCCAGCAGATTGGTGGAGTTGGTGAAGCGCCCCAGCCGGGTGTTGGCACCGATCGGATCGGCGGCCACCTCGGCGAGGGTGGGGTGGCCCGGGGTGGTGGGCAGCAGCAGTGCGTCCGCGTCGCCCAGGGCGGCCGTGGCACGCCCGCGCAGCCGGTCCAGCTCCGCGAGGTCGGCCAGCAGCCGGTGGGCGGGGATGTCCCGGGCCGCGGTGATCACGGCCGCGACGGTGGGGTCCAGCTCCGCCGAGCCGAGGTGCTTGTCGACGAAGTCACCCACGGCGGTGTAGCGCTCCGCCACGAACGCGCCCCCGTAGAGCATCGCCGCGGCGGCCGAGAACGGCTCCAGATCCACCTCCACCAGGGAGGCCCCGGCGGCGGCCAGCCGCTCCGCGGCGGCGAGGAAGGCCTCCGCCCAGCCGTCGTCCAGCTCGCCCAGCTGCGCCACGGGCGGCACCGCCACCCGCCACGGACCCGGCCGCCGCGGCGGCTCGGCCCGTACCCCGGCCGGATCCGCCAGCAGGGCGAAGGCCTGCTCGGCCGCGTCCAGGGTGCGGGCGAAGACGCTGACGCAGTCCAGGCTGCGGCAGGCCGGAACCACACCCTCGGTGGAGACCGCACCCCGGGTCGGCTTGAGGCCCACGATGCCGTTGAAGGCGGCGGGCACCCGCCCCGACCCCGCCGTGTCGGTGCCCAGCGCCAGATCGGCGATCCCCAGCGCCACCGCCACCGCGGAACCGGAGCTGGAGCCGCCGGCCACCCGCCGCGGATCGTGGACGCTGTGCACCGCACCGTACGGACTTCGCGTGCCGACCAGCCCGGTGGCGAACTGGTCGAGATTGGTGGTGCCCAGGACCACCGCCCCGGCCTCGCGCAGCCGCGCCACCGCCGGTGCGTCCCGCTCCGGCAGGTACGCGTACGACGGGCAGCCGGCCGTGGTCGGCAGCCCGGCCACATCGATGTTGCCCTTGACGGCCAGCACCGTGCCCGCCAGCGGCAGCCGCTCACCGGCCGCCACCCGGGCGTCCAGCCGGCGCGCCTCGGCCTCCGCCTCCTCGTGGGGCCGCAGGCCGATCCAGATCTCCGGACGGGCCACCTGCTCGATCCGCCGGTAGGCCGCCCGGACCCGCTCCAGCACGCCGCCGGTCATGCGGCCTCCTCCTCGTCCGGCGCCGCCGGCGCCAGCACCACCAGCGGCGCTCCCGCGTCCACCTGGTCGCCGGGCCGTACCAGCACCTCGACGACCACCCCGTCCTGCGGTGCCTCCACCGCCGACTCCATCTTCATGGCCTCCACCGCCAGCAGCGGCCGTCCCCGCTCCACCAGGTCGCCGACCGCCACCTGCACCTTCCAGACGCTCGCCGTGAAGCGCGCGGTCACCACCGCCCCGCCCTGCGGAGCCGCGACCTGCTGCGGGGCGGCGGGGACGGCCTCCGCCGCGCGTTCGGCCCGGGTGAACTCCCCGGCGTCCTCCCAGGCCTGCCGCTCGGCGGCGAACGCCGCCGCCTGCCGGCGGCGGAACGCATCGATCTCCGGTGCGTTGTCGGCCAGGAACCGCAGATGGTCGGCGAGCGCGAACTCGCCCTCCTCCACCTTGAGATCCAGCCTCCCCGCGGCCATGTCGGCGCGCATCTCCAGCAGTTCCTCGGCGCTCACCGGATACCACCGGATCCGGTCGAAGAAGCGCAGCAGCCAGGGCGCCCCCGGCTGGAACGGGCCGCGCTGCTGCCAGCCCGACCACACCTGCACGGTGCGGCCGACGAACTGGTAGCCGCCGGGGCCCTCCATGCCGTAGACGCAGAGATAGGCGCCGCCGATGCCCACCGAGTTCTCCGCCGTCCAGGTGCGGGCCGGGTTGTACTTGGTGGTGACCAGCCGGTGCCGGGGGTCCAGCGGGGTGGCCACGGGCGCCCCGAGGTAGACGTCGCCCAGGCCCAGCACCAGGTACTCGGCGTCGAAGACCGTGCGGTGGACGTCCTCCACCGACTCCAGGCCGTTGATCCGCCGGATGAACTCGATGTTCCAGGGGCACCAGGGCGCGTCGTCGCGCACGCCCGCCATGTAGCGGGCGATGGCCTCCCGGGTCGCCGGGTCGTCCCAGGAGAGCGGCAGATGGACGGTGCGGCTGGGCACCCGAAGCTCGCCGGTGGCGGGCAGCTCCGCCTCCACCCGGCGCACCGCGTCCAGCAGCCGGTCGACCGGCAGCACCTCAGGGTCGGTGTGCACCTGGAGCGAGCGGATGCCCGGGGTCAGGTCCAGCACGCCGGGCAGCCCTTCGGCGGCCAGCCGCTCCGCCAGGGCGTGCACCCGCATCCGCAGGGCCAGGTCCAGCTGCATCGGCCCGTACTCCACCAGCAGGTTGTCGTCGCCGCTGCGCCGGTAGGTGACGCTCGGCCGCCCGGCGGTCTCCGGCAGCCTGGCCAGCACCCCGCCGTCGTCCACCGGGGGCCGGGACGCCGCCGGGGCGGCGGCGGGGGAGCGGCGCAGAGCGGCCGCCGCCTGCAGGGTGACCGGGACGAACCGCACGGTGTCCCCGGGCCGCAGCTGGCCCAGCTTCCAGCGCTGGGCGGTGACCACGGTGGCCGGGCAGACGAAGCCGCCGAGTGACGGTCCGTCAGGACCCAGCAGTACCGGCATGTCCCCGGTGTAGTCGACCGCGCCCACGGAGTAGGGCGTGTCATGGATGTTGGAGGGGTGCAGACCGGCCTCGCCGCCGTCGCTGCGCGCCCAGGCGGGGCGCGGGCCCACCAGCCGCACCCCGGTGCGGGCGCTGTTGAAGTGCACCTTCCAGTCGGCGGCGTAGAACTCCTCGATGTCCGCCTCGGTGAAGAACTCCGGGGCCGCGTGCGGCCCCTCCGCCGCGCCGATCTCCCAGCGGTCGGTGAAGACCGGCCGCCGTTCCGGCGGGACGCACCCGGCGCCGGGCCGGACGGCCCCGCCGTGCAGCACGTCCCCGGCGCGCAGCGCCCGTCCGCCGTGGCCGCCGAAACCACCCAGGGTGAAGGTGGCGGCGCTGCCCAGGAAGTCCGGTACCTCCAGACCGCCGGCCACCAGCAGATAGCTGCGCAGCCCCGCCGCCCCGGGCGCCGCGATGTCCAGGACCGAGCCGGCCGGCACCTGCACGGCCTCCCACTGCGGCACCGGTGCGCCGTCCAGGGTGACCCTGACCGGGGCGCCGGTGACGCACACCGTGGCCGCCGCGGTGAAGCGCAGCGCCGGGCCCTCCAGGGTGCACTCCAGCCCCGGGGCCCCCTCGGGGTTGCCCAGCGCTGCGTTGCCCAGCCGGAAGGAGAGGTCGTCCATCGGCCCGCACGGCGGCACGCCGACATGCCAGTAGCCGGTGCGGCCCGGCCAGTCCTGCACGGTGGTGAGCGTTCCGGCGCGGACCACCTCGATCCGCGCGGTGGGGTCCGCGATCCCGGCGAGGGTGGCGGTGGTGTGCCCGGCGCCCCGCACCAGGGGGTCCGTCGCGGCGGCGCGCAGCAGTCCGAGGTTGGTCTCGATGCCGTCGACGCGGGTCTGCTCCAGGGCGGCCCCCAGCCGGTCCAGGGCGTCCGCGCGGTCCTCGCCGTGCACCACCACCTTGGCCAGCAGCGGGTCGTACGCGGTGGTGACCTCGGTGCCGGTCTCCACCCAGGAGTCCACCCGCACGCCGTCGGGGAAGGCGACCCGGGTGAGCCGGCCGGCGCTGGGCCGGTGGCCCTCGGCGGGGTCCTCCGCGTAGACGCGGGCCTCCACGGCGTGGCCGCGCGCGGGGGGCGGCTGCCGCACCACCGAGCGGTCGCCCTGGGCCAGCCGCAGCATCCACTCCACCAGGTCCACTCCGTGGACGGCCTCGGTGACCGGGTGCTCCACCTGCAGGCGGGTGTTGACCTCCAGGAAGTACGCCTCCTGGCGGCCGGCGTCGTAGACGTACTCCACCGTCCCGGCCGAGCGGTAGTCCACCGAGGCGCAGAGCGCGGAGGCGGACGCGGCCAGCCGGTCGCGTACGGCGTCGGGCAGCCCCGGCGCCGGGGCCTCCTCCAGCACCTTCTGGTTGCGCCGCTGCAGCGAGCAGTCGCGGTCGCCGAGGGTGACGACCCGGCCGGCGCCGTCGCCGAACACCTGCACCTCGACATGGCGGGCCCGCTCCACCAGCCGCTCCAGAAAGAGGCCGGAGGTGGCGAAGGACGCGGCGGCGGTGCGCTGCACCTGCTCCCAGGCCGAGGCGAGTTCGGCCGGCGTACGACAGGCCCGCATGCCGATGCCGCCCCCGCCGCCCGTGGCCTTGAGCATCACCGGGTAGCCGACGGCCTCGGCGGCGGCCAGCGCCTCGTCCAGGCCGGCGAGCAGCCCGGTGCCGGGCGCCAGGGGCACCCCCGCCGCCTCGGCGGCTGCGCGGGCGGTGTGCTTGGCGCCGAAGACCTCCAGCTGACGGGGCGTGGGGCCGACGAAGGCCAGCCCGGCGGCCTCCACCCGGCGGGCAAAGGCGGCGTCCTCGGAGAGGAAGCCGTAGCCGGGGTGGACCGCCCCGGCGCCGCTGTCCAGGGCGGCCCGCAGCACCAGGTCGGCCCGCAGATAGCTGTCCTTGGCGGCGGCCGGTCCCAGCCGTACGGCGTGGTCGGCGAGCCGGACATGGGGCGCCGGCCGGTCGGGGTCGGAGAAGACGGCCACCGTGCGGAGGCCGAGCCGCCGGGCGGTGCGGATGATCCGGACGGCGATCTCGCCGCGGTTGGCGACCAGCAGGGTGTCGAAGGTCATCGCCGCTCAGCCCTCCGGTTCGGTGACGGTCATCCGCACCGGGGTGGGGTCGAAGCCGTTGCAGGGGTTGTTGATCTGCGGGCAGTTGGACACCAGCACCAGTACGTCGGTCTCCGCGCGCAGGGTGACCCGCAGGCCCGGGGCGGAGATGCCGTCCACGATCCCCAGGGTGCCGTCGGCCTCGACGGGCACGTTCATGTACCAGTTGATGTTGGGTACCAGGTCGCGCTTGCCCAGGCCCCAACGGGCACCCTCGGCGAGGAAGTTCTCCACGCAGGCGTGCTGCCCCCAGGTGTGGTGGCCGTACCGCAGGGTGTTGGACTCCCTGCTGCAGGCGCCGCCGATGGTGTCATGGCGGCCGCAGGTGTCCTCCACCACCGTCATCAGCGGGGTGTGCTCACTGGACATCAGCACACTGCCGGTGGTGAGGAAGAGCGAGCCCTGGGCCTGCAGGGTGTCGGGGGCGCTGTAGCGGACCGAGGTGTCATGGGCGTCGTACAGCAGGCAGTCCACCGCCTGGTTGCCGCCCAGGTCGGTGATGGTGAGCAGATGTCCGCGGCGGACCACGGCCGACCAGGGCGCGCGGGCCGGGACGGTCCGGTCCAGCACGGTGCGGCCGGCCGC
>NZ_LIQR01000419.1:849-1713 GCF_001418575.1 Peterkaempfera griseoplana | reverse complement strand
GGGCCTTCGCCGTACGGAAGAGCGCAGGCGTGACCCCGACGCGCGGGCGGAGCGGCTGAGCAGCTATGCTGCGGCAGGCGGCCCGATGCGGGCCGCTCGTGCTGGGGCTTTCGCATCGGCACGGGGCGGTAGCTCAGCCGGTTAGAGCAGGGGACTCATAATCCCTGGGTCGTGGGTTCGAGTCCCACCCGCCCCACTCCGCGGAATGCGGGCAGTGCATGTCTCGCCAGGCGCAACAGTAGGGCAGCGGCGCCGCCGCGGTGCCCACCACGCCAAGAACTTCACCCGGACGGACCCATCCGCACCGCACGGCCTAGGCTGGGCGCCATGCGTGATCTTGCGGCGGGGCTGGGGTATCTGGGCAAGGGACAGCGCTGGGTGGCGCGGCACGGCAGGTGGTGGGGCTTCGGGCTGCTCCCGGCCCTGATCACGCTGGTGCTCTACACGGTCGTGCTGGTGGTGCTCGCCCTCTGGGCGGACGACCTGACGGCGTGGGCGACGCCGTTCGCCGACGGATGGGGTTCGCCCTGGCGTCAGCTGCTCCGGGGCCTTTTCACCGTACTGCTGCTCTGCGGCGGTCTGCTGCTGGCCGTGGTGACCTTCACCGCCGCCACGCTGCTGGTGGGGGAGCCGTTCTACGAGGCCCTCTCGGAGCAGGTGGAGAAGTCCGAGGGAGGCGCCCCCGCCGGTCCGCGGCTGCCGCTCTGGCGGGAGCTGTGGAACTCCGCGCGGGACAGCCTCTTCGTCCTGGTGCGGGTGGCGGGCCTTGGGCTGCTGCTCTTCGTCCTGGGGTTCGTCCCGGTGCTGGGACAGACGGTGGTGCCCGTGCTGGGGGTCTGTGTGTCGGGGTTCTTCCTGGCGCTG
>NZ_LIQR01000419.1:0-800 GCF_001418575.1 Peterkaempfera griseoplana | reverse complement strand
TCCTGACGGGCGTCAGGAGGAGGCGGCGCCCTCCAGCATCCGGCGCAGCAGGTCGCGCAGGGTGGCGCGCTCCTCCTCGCTCAGTGCGGCCAGTGGCTCACGGGCGAAGTTGAGGGAGTCGCGCAGCTCCTCCGAGGCCTCGCGGCCGGAGTCGGTGGCGGCCACCAGTTTGACCCGGCGGTCCTGCGGGTCGGCCTCCCGGGTGACGAAGCCCCGGGTCTCCAGCCGGTCGACGATGCCGGTGATGTTGGACGGCTCGCAGCTGAGCGTCTGCGCGATGTGCCGCATGGGCATCGGGCCGCGCCGCAGCAGTGCCAGCACCTTGGCCTGGGCCCCGGTGAGCGAGCGAGCGGCCGCCGCCTCCTCGTACTCCTTGTGGAAGAGCGCGACGAGCTTGGCCATGAGGTCGACGACCTCGAGGGTGAGCGGATGCGGCTGCTGCGACATGGCGACAGTCTAGCTGAACATTTGACAAGGTGAACTTTTCATACGCATGGTTGCTTGAGCACCTGAACTTATTTGGGGCAGTCCAGACGAAAGGGATCAGCGGACATGGCAGAGCAGGCACTCCCCAGCACCGGCCGCGCGTGGCACCTGGTGGCAAGGCCGCAGGGCTGGCCCACCCCGGACGACTTCGCCCTGCGTGAGGCGCCCGTGCCGCAGCCGGGCCCCGGGCAGATCCTGGTACGCAACGAGTACCTCTCCGTCGACCCGTACATGCGCGGCAGGATGTCGGCCGCCAAGTCCTACGCGGATCCCTACGAGCTGGACAAGCCGATGCTCGGCGGCGCGGTCGGCCG
>NZ_LIQR01000418.1 GCF_001418575.1 Peterkaempfera griseoplana | reverse complement strand
CCCGCCGGCCGGCGGGCATGTCGTGCGTCGAGGAACGGCTCGCCGTCCTGGACTCCCCGTGCTGGGCGCGTTCCTTGTTCACGGTGCGCGCCGCGATCTCCTTCGCCCGGTCGGGGCTCTCGCCCCGGTCGCGGGCGCTCTTCCTGATGTGCTCGTACTGGCGTTCACGCTTGGGACTCGAACCCGCAGGCATCTTCGGTCCTCCTCTTGAACCCTTCGTTCTCGGGGCAGCGCCTACCCGTGCCCCACCGGGCCCATGTCGCGGCGCGGCGGCGTCCCGCAGGACCCCCGCAGCCTCCCGCGCCCGTGACGTACGGCGCAGCAGAGCGCACACACCGTCACGACGTGAGATGGCAACCCGATCGGGGGCCGATCGGCAGGCGTATGGATTTATCATGAAATGGCACCTGTAGCGCCTGGCGTGACGCATCAGACGCAGACATGCGATCGTCTCCCCTTCGGAGCAGGAACATGGCCGCAGGCAGCGAAGACGGCAGTGGACGGACCCGGCGCCCGTCGCACCCCAGATCTTCGAACAGGACCCCTCCTCCGGAAGGAGGGGGCACATCCCGGGCGGACAGCCGGCCGAGCGCGGGAGAAGGCAGCAGCCGGCACAGGGTGTCCGCGCCGCGGGCCATGCGCTCGGCGGCGCAGCAGCTCGAGGAGCTGCTGGGGCGTGCCCCGGAATCGGTGTCCGCCCTCAGACCCACCGAGGACGGGTGGCAGGCGGACGTCGAGGTACTGGAACTGGAGCGGGTCCCCTCGACCACCAGCGTGATGGCGAGCTACCGGGTCACCCTCGACGGGGACGGCGAACTGATGGCCTATGAACGCACCCGCCGCTACACGCGCGGACAGGTCGACCGGAAAGCCTGAGACAGGCCGCCGCCCACCGGCGCGGGAACGCGCAGCCGTCGCGCCCGACAGCACAGGCGCAACCCACCCGACACAGCACAACCCGACGGCACCAGGGGTCCGGTGAAGCAGAGGATCCGGTGAAGGGAGGCACCATGACGGTGGTACCGCAAGGCGGGGACAGCCTCGCCAGAGGCGGCGGAGGCGGCGGAGGCACTGGCGGCCTCTACGACATCCTGGAACTCATCCTCGACCGCGGCCTGGTCATCGACGTCTTCGTCCGGGTCTCCCTGGTGGGCATCGAGATCCTCAAGATCGACGCCCGGGTCGTGGTGGCGAGCGTCGACACCTACCTCCGCTTCGCCGAGGCATGCAACCGCCTGGACCTGGAGACCGGACGCAAGGCCCCCTCCAAGCTGACGGACGTGGTCGGCGAGGTGACCGAGGGCGGCGCCCACGGGAAGAGCAAGGGCGCCCTGACCGGAGCCGTCGAGGCCTTCACCGAGTCCCTCCAGCACGGTTCGGACGACCGCGAGGAGGAGCAGGAGTCCGCCGTCCGGCGGGAGAGGGCATCCCATCGCAGCGCGCGGCGGCGTGAGGAGTGAGCCATGGCCGTGTACGTCTACTCCGTCGTCGCCGCCGACCATCCCCTGCGGCTGAACGGTCTCGATGGGGTGGGGAACCCGCCCTCGAAGCTGCGCACCGTACGGGACGGCGACCTGGTGGCCGTGGTGAGCGACACCAGCGGGGAACTGCGGCCCAAGCGCCGCGACCTCGGCGCGCACCAGGCGGTCCAGGAGCGGCTGATGGCCGACGGAACGGTGCTGCCCCTGCAGTTCGGCCTCACCGCCCCCGACGACGACGCGGTCAGGGAGGCGCTCGCCGCCCGCAACGAGGAGTACACCCGGCGGCTGGCCGACCTGGAGGGTTGCGCCGAGTACCACATCAAGGCGTCCCAGGAGGAGGCGGCGCTGCTGCGCCGGATCCTTCTGGAGTCCGACGACGCCCGCGCGCTCAACGACCGGATCATCGGCGGCGACCGGGATCCGGAGCTGCCGCTCGCCCTCGGAGAGATGATCATGCGCGAGGTCCAGCGGCGCCAGGACGCCATGGCCGCCGCGGCGGTCGACGCCCTGAGCCCCTTCGCCCGGGAGGTGCGTGGGTCGCCCCCGACCGGACAGGACTTCCTCAACGCCTCCTTCCTCGTGGGCCAGGACGACGAGGAGCGGTTCCTCTCCGCCGAGAAGGGGCTGTCTGCCGACCTCGGCGAAGGTGTCGACCTCCGGCTGCGGGGCCCGCTGCCCCCTTACAGCTTCGTCTGAGGAGCACCGCATGGGAATCCTCACTCAGCTGGCCACCCTGCCCCTGGCACCGGTCCGCGGTGTGACCTGGGTGGTGGAGCGCGTCCTGGAGGTGGCCGAGGCCGAGTACTACGACCCCGCGCCCGTGGAGAAGGAACTCGTCCAGCTGGAGCAGGACCTGCTGGCCGGCCGTATCGACGAGGAGACCTTCGACCGACGTGAGGACGAACTCCTCGACCGACTGGAGGAGATCCGGGCGCACGTCGCGCCCGACGCCAGGTGAGCGGTACGCCCGGCACCGAGCGGAAGTGAGGTCCAAGGCCCATGACAGAACCCGTCCCCAGCAGGCTCGGCGCCATCCCCTCCAGGGCACAGCCGTACGGGCAGGGCTCGTCGGCGAACCTTGCCGACATCCTGGAGCGGGTCCTCGACAAGGGCATCGTCATCGCCGGTGACATCCAGATCAACCTTCTGGACATCGAACTGCTCACCATCAAGCTCCGCCTCGTGGTGGCCTCCGTCGACAAGGCCAAGGAGATGGGCATCGACTGGTGGGAGCACGACCCCTCGCTCTCCTCCCGGGCCGGCGGCAGCCGCTCGCTCGCCGAGGAGAACAGGCGGCTGCGAGCCGAGATCGAGGCCCTGCGTGAGACCGTCGCACTCCCGCCCGCCGAGGAGGAGCCGGCCGAACCGGTGGACCCGCCGGCCACCCCCGCCAGACGGCCCAAGCCGCGCACGTCGGCGTCCGGCACCTCGGCGTCCGGCACGGCGACCCCCCGCACCTCGGCGTCCCGCACGTCCACCGCCCGCACATCGACGCCGCGTACGTCGCCGCACCGGACCTCGTCGCGTCGCGAGCCGAGGTGAGCCATGCCGCCGACGCTCAGCTACGCGTACGCCGTCGCACGTGACACGCCCGCCCTCTCCCGGGTCGTGCCGGACCTCCGCGGTGTGGGCGGGGCACCGGTGCGCCTGGTGCGCGCCGAGGGCTGCGAGGACATGGTGGCCGCGGTGAGCCCCGTGCCGTCGGCCGACTTCGCCGAGGACGCGCTCCGCAACCACCTGGAGGACCTGGACTGGCTCGAGTCGGTCGCCCGTGCCCACCATGCCGTGGTGGAGGCGCTGGCGGCCGGCGCCACGGTCCTCCCCCTCCGCCTGGCCACCGTGTACCTCGACGACGAGGGCGTGCGCGCCGGACTGCGCACCGAGCGGCAGACCTTCAGCGACCGGCTGTCCCAGCTGGCCTCGCATGTGGAGTGGGGGGTCAAGATCTACGTCGAACCACCGGAACAGCAGGACGCCCCCGCCGCGGAACCGGGCCCCGACCTCAGCCCCGGGCGTGCCTATCTGCGCAGGCGGGGGCAGCAGCGGCACTCGAGGGAAGACGTCTACCAGGCCGCGGGCCGGGCCGCGGAGCGCGTCGAAGCCGCCGCCGGGGCCCTGGCGGCAGGCCGGGCCCGGCACCGGGTCCAGCGGGGACAGCTCGCCGAGGCGCCGGGTGAGAACGTCGCCAACGACGCCTATCTGGTGCCCCTGGAGCACTCCGACCTGTTCCGTGCCGAGGTGCTGCGCGCGGCCGAGGGGCTGACCGGCGTACGGGTCGAGGTCACCGGACCCTGGGCCCCGTACTCCTTCGCTGCGCCTCCCGAGCCGGCACCGCCCCGGGAGGAGGGGCCGTGAGGACGGCCGGCGGTGGGCTCCCCGAGCAGCCCCAGCCCCTGCCCGACCGGCAGATCGCCCTGATCGACCTGCTGGACCGGCTGCTGGGCGACGGCGTGGTGCTCACCGGCGACCTGGTGCTCTCCATCGCCGACATCGACCTGGTGCGCGTCTCGCTGCGCGCCCTGATCGGCGCCGTCGGTGAGGGCATGCCCTCGCCCTGGGCGACGGGTCCCGTCCCGACGGCGCAGCCGGGCCATGAACGGTGAGCGGCCCGAGGCCCTGAACCCCGCCGACTACGTCGCCGACCCCACCGGTCTGGCCGCCTCGGCCTTCCACCTGATGCCGGCCGCGGGGCAGGACCTCCCGCCCGGCGGCCCGGGGTCCGGGAGGGTGGCGCGCCGCCTCAACACCGAGCCGGAGAGCGTCGAGAGGGATCTGGTGAAGCTCGTCCTCACCCTCGTCGAACTCCTGCGGCAGCTCATGGAACGCCAGGCCCTGCGCCGGGTGGACGCCGGGGACCTCACCGAGGACCAGGAGGAGAAGCTCGGTGCCACACTGATGGCGCTGCACGACCGGATGTGTGAACTCTGCGAGCGCTACGACCTGTCGATGCAGGACCTCAACCTCGACCTGGGCCCGCTGGGCACCCTGCTGCCCCCGTCGGACGAGGGCCGCTAGGAGCGCGGGTCAGTGTGCGCCGTCGTGTCGGTCCAGGTGATCTCGAAGTACCTGACGCGTTCGTCCTGTCCGGCCGGCCGCATGCCGGCCGCCGTCATGACGTGCTGGGACGCGGTGTTGTCGTGGTCGGCGTCGCCCTTCACGCCGGTGACGCCTTGCGCCCGCGCGAACAGCAGCAGTTCGCGGAGTGCTTCGGAGGCATACCCCTTGCCTCGCGCCGACGGGACGAGGCCGTAGCCGATCGTCACGCTGCCGTTCTCGTCCGGGGGTCTGTGGAAGTCCACACCACCGATCGCCTGGCCGTCCTCGCGGTGACGGATCTCATAGTTGCCGAACGGCTGGGGGTCACCGGTGTCCGCACAGGTGCCCAGGAAGCGCCTGGCGGCGGACACGTCCCCATCGGTGGGATATCCGGGAGCCCAACGGGAACCGCCGTCCGGCTCGCCCGCCACCAGTCGCTCAGCCTCGCCGACGGTCAGCGGATGAAGCACGAGCCGCGCTGTCACAAGATCACCCATGGCAGGGAGGAGTATCATGCGGGACGGCCGGACCGCACTTGGATTATCCGATCGGGCAGCGCCCCGCCTCCGGTTGGTGACCGTGGGTACGGAAGCAGCGCGGTATGCGGGGTGGGGACGGGCGGTTCGAGGTCGAGCCGGTGGCGGAACGGCAGCCGCTGGGCCAGCGGCGGGACACGCGCCCCGTCGGAAGCTGACGGCCGGTCAGATCTTCTCCTCCATGCCGATCGCCTGCTCCAGCTCGGTGCGGGCGGTGTCGTGGTCCCCCGACTGCTGGGCCAGGAGCGCCGCGGCCAGGGCGTTCAGCTTGCGCTGCACCGTGTGCTCCGCACGCCGTTCGGCGTTCTTCAGCAGGGCCAGCAGGAGCAGGGTCACCGCGGTCATGGCGTCACCGGCGGCCAGCTGCCACTCCACCGGCAGCCGCAGCACATGCACTGCGACGAACGCCCCGACCAGCAGCACGCAGAACACCGAGAAGGCCGGAGAACTGGTGAAGTTGGAGGCCAGCTCGGCGAACCGCTCGAAGGCTCCGCGACGGGTCCCGCCGCGCTCCGCGGGGTGACGGAAGGTCAACGGATCGCTCCCACGCTCGCACGCCGCCGGTACGGGCGGCGGCTCCGCCGGTCCGGAGCGGCCGGACCTGCGCCGACGCCCCCGTGTTCACTGAGCGTAGCCGCTCCAGCGGCGCTGAGCGGCCCCGAACGCGCCCATGGAGGCGTGGGCGCATCCTGGGCGGCCGCCCGCCCAGCACCCCGTGGAGCGCCGGACGGCCGCCACCGCATGCATCCGGCAGGGACGGGCACGCGTCGGACTGAGGAGGCGGCCATGGACCCAGATCACCCGCTCGACGCGATCCGTCATACGGCTGAGCACGAGCGCGACGCCTACGCGGGCAGCGCGGACCGACCGCTGGGCGGGTACATCGCCCTGGCGGCCGTCTTCGGCACCGGTCTCGCGGGCCTGGTCGCGGGGGTGCGCGCCGGCCGGCGCCCGCTGCCGCAGCCGTCCCCACTGGATCTGTTGCTGCTGGCCGGGGCGACCCACCAGGCGTCGAGGCTGCTCGCCAAGGACCCGGTGACCAGCCCCCTGCGGGCGCCGTTCACGCGCTACCGAGGTACGTCGGGCCCGGCGGAGCTGCGGGAGGACGTCCGGGGCAGCGGCCTGCGGCACGCCGTCGGGGAACTGGTCACCTGCCCGTACTGCCTGGGGCCGTGGACCGCCACCGCACTGGCCGCCGGTCTGGTCACGGCCCCCAGGGCCACCCGCCTGGCGGCCGCGGCGCTCACCGCCGTGGCGGGCGCCGATCTGCTCCATCTGCTGCGGGGACGGATGCAGCAGTCCGGATGAGGACCCCGCCTGCGGAAGGACGTCAGAGGCCGGGGAAGAGAGGCGGAGCGCATGGTGCTGCTGCGACTGCCGGGGGTGTACGTGCCGCAGGGGGACACCTGGCTGCTGGTACGGGCGATGCTCCGCCATCCGCGGTTGCGCGGCGCCCGGGTGCTCGATCTGTGTTCGGGAAGCGGTGCGCTGGCCGTGGCGGCGTCCGCGGCCAGCGCACCGCTTCCCG
>NZ_LIQR01000417.1 GCF_001418575.1 Peterkaempfera griseoplana | reverse complement strand
CCGCCGGCGGCAGCCGCACCGCCATGGGCGACCGCCACGAGCTGCTGGCCCGCTGTGTGGAGGCGCTCGGCCGTCCCGGCGTGGACGGCTTCCTGGGCACCGCCGACCTGGTGGAGGACCTCACGCTGCTGGGCGCGCTGGACAGCAGGCTGGTCCTGGGCTCCATGAACCGCGGCGGCCTGCCCGGCGCCGCCTTCGAACTCGACGACCGGTTCACCGGCTACGACGCCGCCGGCATCGCCGCCGCCGGGCTCGACGGAGGCAAGCTGCTGCTGCGGATAGACCCGCAGGACCCCGGTACCGCCACCACCCTGGAGAGCGCGGCCCGCGCCGTCGACGGCCTCAGCGAGCGCGGCCTGATGGCCCTGGTCGAGCCCTTCTCGTCACGCCGTGAGGACGGCAGGGCGCGCAATCTGCTCACCGCCGACGAGCAGATGTGGGCCAACAACATCGCCCAGGGGCTCGGCCGCACCACCGCCCACACCTGGCTGAAGGTGCCGGTGGTCGACGAGATGGAACGCATGATGTCCTCCACCACGCTGCCCACCCTGCTGCTCGGCGGCGAGGGCACCGGGGACCGCGACGCCATGTACCGGTCCTGGCAGCGGGCGCTGCGCATACCGCAGGTCCGCGGCCTGGTCCTGGGCCGCAGTGTGCTCTACCCGCCGGACGGGGACGTGTCGGCCGCCGTCGACACCGCCGTCTCCCTGCTCGACCGCTGAACCCGCCGGGCCCGTCCGGCAAGGCCCCGTTCCCCCGACGCCCGAGGAGAGCCCGTCCGTGAAGCTGCACCTGCCCGACGGCACCGCCGCCCGCGACGGCTACCGCTGCTGGATCGACCCGGCCACCGCCGGCTGGGACCGCTCCTCGCTGCGCATCCTGGACCTGCCCCCCGGCGGTGCCCGCACCCTGGACACCGACGACAGCGAATGGATCCTGCTGCCGCTGTCCGGCGCCGCCGCGGTGGAGTGCGACGGCGAGCGGCTGGAGCTGCACGGGCGGCCCGACGTCTTCACCGGCGTCAGCGACTTCGCCTATCTGCCGCGCGACGCCCGGGCCACCGTCACCTCGTCCGGCGGTGGCCGCTTCGCCCTGGCCGGCGCCCGCTGCGAGCGCCGGCTGCCCTTCCGCCACGGGCCCGCGGCCGGGGTGCCGGTGGAGGTCCGCGGCGCCGGGCGGGCGGCCCGGCAGGTCAACAACTTCTGCGCCGCGGACGTCTTCGAGGCCGACCGGCTGATCGCGGTGGAGGTGCTCACCCCTGCCGGTAACTGGTCGTCCTTCCCGCCGCACAAGCACGACCGCCACCGGCCGGGCCTGGAGTCGCAGCTGGAGGAGATCTACTGGTTCACCGTGGAACGCGGCGGACCGGCGTACCACCGGGTCCGCCCCTCCGGCCCGCACTCCCGCTCCGACGTACTGGCCGAGGTCCGCACCGGCGACGCCGTCCTCGTCCCGGACGGCTGGCACGGCCCGACCATGGCCGTCCCCGGCTACCACCTCTACTACCTCAACGTCATGGCCGGGCCGGACCCCGAGCGGGCCTGGCTGATCTGCGACGACCCCGACCACGCCTGGGTCCGCGACACCTGGGCGGACGAACCCGCCGACCCCCGACTCCCGTTCCCCGCAGCGAAGGGCCCGCAGCGATGACCCGACGTACCGTCCGGCTGACCACCGCCCAGGCACTGGTGCGCTTCCTGGCCGCCCAGTACACCGAGCGGGACGGCGAGCGCCGCCGGCTGATCGCCGCCACCTGGGGCATCCTCGGCCACGGCAACGTCGCCGGGGTCGGCCAGGCGCTGCTGGAGTCCGCCGCCGTGATGCCCTACCTCCAGGGCCGCAACGAGCAGGCCATGGTGCACGCCGCCGTCGGCTACGCCCGGCAGTGCGACCGGCTCTCCACCCATGCCGTCACCACCTCCATCGGCCCCGGCGCCACCAACCTGGTCACCGGCGCCGCCCTGGCCACCGTCAACCGGCTGCCGGTGCTGCTGCTCCCCGGCGACGTCTTCGCCACCCGACCCGCCGACCCCGTCCTCCAGCAGCTGGAGACCCCGTGGGCCGGCGATCTCAGCGTCAACGACACGCTGCGGCCGGTCTCCCGCTGGTTCGACCGCGTGTGGCGTCCGGAGATGCTGATCCAGGCGGCGCTCCAGGCCGTGCGGGTGCTCACCGATCCGGTGGACACCGGCGCGGTCACCCTCGCCCTGCCGCAGGACGTGCAGGCGGAGGCGTACGACTGGCCCGTGGACTTCCTGGCCGAACGCATCTGGCGGGTACGCCGTCCGCAGCCCGACCCCGTGGAACTGGCCGCCGTCGCGGACGCCGTGCGCGCCGCCCGCCGTCCGCTGATCGTGGCGGGCGGGGGAGTGCACCACAGCGGTGCCGAGCAGGCCCTGCGGGAGCTGGTGGACGCCACCGGCATCCCCGTCGCCGAGACCCAGGCCGGCAAGGGCTCACTGCCGTGGGACCACCCGGCGGCGCTCGGCGCCGTCGGGCACACCGGCACCACCGCGGCCAACCGGGCCGCGGCCCGCGCCGACCTGGTCGTCGGCGTCGGCACCCGCTGGACCGACTTCACCACCGCCTCGGCCACCCTCTTCGCCGAACCGGACGTCCGGTTCGCCAGTCTGAACATCGCCCCCGCTGACGCCTGCAAGCTGGCGGGGCTGCCCGTGGTCGCCGACGCCCGTACCGCCCTCGCCGCGCTCACCACCGCCCTGCACGGCCACCGCGCCCCCTGGGCCGGGGAGCACGCGCGGGACCTCGCACTCTGGCACCGCGCCGTCGACGCGGCCACGGCCGCCCCCGACCCGGCCGCCCGGCCCACCCAGGCCCAGCTGATCGGGGTGCTCCAGGAGGTGCTGCAGCCCAGGGACGTGCTGATCAACGCGGCCGGTTCGCTCCCCGGCGACCTGCACAAGCTCTGGCGGTCCCGTGACCGCCGCCAGTACCACCTGGAGTACGGCTACTCCTGTATGGGCTACGAGATCCCGGCGGCGATCGGGGTACGGCTGGCCGCCCCCGACCGGGAGGTCTTCGCGCTGGTCGGCGACGGCACCTATCTGATGATGCCCACCGAGCTGGTCACCGCGGTCCAGGAGGGCGTGAAGATCATCCCGGTGCTGGTGCAGAACCACGGCTACGCCTCCATCGGGGGACTGTCCGAGGCGGTCGGCGGCGAGCGCTGGGCCACCGCCTACCGCTTCCGCGCCGCCGACGGCGGCTACACCGGTGCGCCGCTCCCCGTGGACCTCGCCGCCAACATGGCCAGCCTCGGCCTCGAGGTGCTGCGCGCCGACACCGTCGCCGGCCTCCGCGACGCCCTGCGCGCCGCCCGGGCGGC
>NZ_LIQR01000416.1 GCF_001418575.1 Peterkaempfera griseoplana | reverse complement strand
GGTGAGAGGGGTGCGGCGGGGGAGGCGGAGAAAGAGTGAAGGATTGATGGCGAAGATGTGATGCTCCGTCTACTCCCTGTCTGGATTGCGGATTTATCGACAGCTCTGTAGACGCTCGGGCGTTTGGTAACGATGCGGACACGGGACTGTCCTGGTTTCGCACGGAGGTTTGAGCGGCCTCAACGATCAATAGGATGCATCAGGTCAGGTCGAGCTTGCGCGGGGGGCGCAGCATGTCGGCGGTGCGTCAGTCTGCGTGGCCGCCCGGAGGAGACATCTATGTTCCGTGTTCGCGGGCG
The DNA here is from genome assembly GCF_001418575.1 of Peterkaempfera griseoplana. Lineage (GTDB taxonomy): Bacteria > Actinomycetota > Actinomycetes > Streptomycetales > Streptomycetaceae > Peterkaempfera > Peterkaempfera griseoplana. Next base: position 8,116 of record NZ_LIQR01000416.1, on the reverse strand, counting down.
GGTCATGCCCCGCGTGTCAACTGTCATGCTCGCGTCGAGCATGCTTGTCGGGGGAAGCCTCGCCTTTGCCGGCGCCGCGGCGGCCGACGACGGCCAGGGCGGTGCGAATGTCGCCGTGCTGGGCGACATCGTGCACGGTGGCACGGTCGACATCCTCAACGCTTCCGGCCACGTGGTGGAGCAGCCCACCGGCGGCACCATACAGCTCAAGCTGAAGGATGCGACGCTCGAGACGTACTGCATCGACATCCACAACCCCACCCGGGGCGGCACCGAGTACAACGAGACCGACTGGGACCACTCGGTGCTGTCGGGCAAGAAGGAGCAGCTGGGCAAGATCCGCTGGATCCTTCAGCACGCCTACCCGGTGGTGGACCCCGCCACCCTGGGCGGCAAGGCCGGCGTCACGCTGAACGACGACACGGCCGCCGCCGCCACCCAGGCCGCCATCTGGCACTTCTCGGACGGTGTCGACGCCCACCCGCAGAACAAGGCCGCCGACAAGGTGACCCAGTGGCTGGAGGCGCAGGCGGACCAGAACGGCGGCGTCGAGGAGCCGCTGCCCTCGCTCCAGCTGAACCCCGACAGTGTCTCCGGCAACAGTGGTGAGAAGGTCGGCCCGATCACCGTCAGCACCAGCGCCGACAAGGTCGCGCTCGACCTGGACGCCGCGGCCAAGGCCGCCGGGGTCACCCTGGTGAACGAGAGCGGCCAGGCCGCCACCTCGGCCGTCAACGGCGACAAGCTGTTCTTCGACGTTCCCGCCAACGCCCCCAAGGGCCAGGGCGCCGTCACGGCGTCCACCACGACCCAGATCGAGGTCGGCCGGGTCTTCGGCCCGGTGGACAAGAAGAGCCAGACCCTGATCCTGGCCGGTTCCTCCTCCGTGCCGGTGAGCGCCTCCGCGACCGGCGCCTGGGCACCCAAGGCCCACCAGGGCCCGATCCCCGCCGTGACCTTCGAGAAGGACTGCACGGCCGGCGGCGTCCAGGTCACCGCCACCAACAGCGGTGACGAGGACTTCACCTTCACCCTCAACGGCGAGACCCACACGGTCCAGCCGGGCAAGTCCGAGACCGTCCTGGTGAAGGTCGCCGAGGACCAGCAGTACGACATCAAGATCGAGGGCCCGGCCGGCTACGGCCCGTGGGAGACCACCGGCGTCCTGGACTGCAAGACCGCCACCACCGCCGGCGGCACCACGGGCGGCACCACCACTGGTGGGGCCACGCCCAGCGCGTCCCCGAGTGTTGCGCCCAGCGCCTCCCCGAGCACCGGCACCACGACCGGTGGTGCCACCGGCACCGCAGGCACCACCACCGGCGGCGGCCTGGCCGAGACCGGTAGCAGCAGCGCCACCCCGGTGATCGCCGGTATCGCCGCGGCGCTCGTGGTGATCGGCGGCGGCGTGGTGTTCTTCCTCCGCAAGCGCCGCTCGACCCCGTCCGCCTGATCCAGGACGCGGTCGGCAGCAGGTAGTACCGCCCGGACCCGGCTCCCGTTCACGGGGGCCGGGTCCCGGCGTGCGGGGTGGCCCTCAAGGTTGCGGCACAATGGAGGGTCGTAACCCCTGTAAGTCCATTCCCGACGACGCCGGAGCGATTTCCCTTGGCTGAGTTCATCTACACGATGCGCAAGGTGCGCAAGGCGCACGGCGACAAGGTCATCCTTGACGACGTGACGCTCAGCTTCCTGCCGGGAGCGAAGATCGGCGTCGTGGGTCCCAACGGCGCCGGCAAGTCCACGGTGCTGAAGATGATGGCAGGCCTGGAGCAGCCCTCCAACGGCGATGCCTTCCTCTCGCCCGGCTTCACCGTCGGCATGCTCCTGCAGGAGCCCCCGCTCGACGACTCCAAGACCGTGCTGGAGAACGTCCAGGACGGCGTCAAGGACACCAAGGCCAAGCTCGACCGGTTCAATGAGATCGCCGAGCTGATGGCCACCGACTACTCGGACGCGCTGCTCGACGAGATGGGCAAGCTCCAGGAGCAGCTGGACCACGCCAACGCCTGGGATCTGGACGCCCAGCTGGAGCAGGCCATGGACGCCCTGGGCTGCCCCCCCGGCGACTGGCCGGTGGTCAACCTCTCCGGTGGCGAGAAGCGCCGGGTCGCGCTCTGCAAGCTGCTGCTGGAGGCGCCCGACCTGCTGCTGCTGGACGAGCCCACCAACCACCTGGACGCCGAGTCCGTGCAGTGGCTGGAGCAGCACCTGGAGAAGTACGCCGGCACCGTCGTCGCGGTCACCCACGACCGGTACTTCCTGGACAACGTGGCCGAGTGGATCCTGGAGCTCGACCGCGGCCGCGCCTACCCCTACGAGGGCAACTACTCCACCTACCTGGAGACCAAGCAGGCCCGCCTGAAGGTCGAGGGCCAGAAGGACGCCAAGCGCGCCAAGCGGCTCAAGGAAGAGCTGGAGTGGGTCCGCTCCAACGCCAAGGGCCGCCAGGCCAAGTCCAAGGCCCGCCTCGCCCGCTACGAGGAGATGGCGGCCGAGGCCGACAAGATGCGGAAGCTGGACTTCGAGGAGATCCAGATCCCGCCGGGTCCCCGGCTGGGCGGCGTCGTGGTCGAGGTCAAGAACCTTAACAAGGCCTTCGGCGAGAAGGTGCTGATCGACGACCTGTCGTTCACCCTGCCCCGGAACGGCATCGTGGGCATCATCGGCCCCAACGGCGCCGGCAAGACCACGCTCTTCAAGATGATCACCGGTGAGGAGTCCCCGGACTCCGGCGAGATCAAGGTCGGCGAGACCGTCAAGATCTCCTACGTGGACCAGAACCGCGGCGGCATCGACCCCAAGAAGACCCTCTGGGCCGTGGTCTCCGACGAGCTGGACTACATCAACGTCGGCCAGGTCGAGATGCCGTCCCGGGCGTATGTGTCCGCGTTCGGCTTCAAGGGCCCGGACCAGCAGAAGCCGGCCGGAGTGCTCTCCGGCGGTGAGCGCAACCGCCTCAACCTCGCGCTCACCCTCAAACAGGGCGGCAACCTGCTGCTGCTCGACGAGCCCACCAACGACCTGGACGTGGAGACCCTCTCCTCGCTGGAGAACGCGCTGCTGGAGTTCCCCGGCTGCGCCGTGGTGGTCTCCCACGACCGCTGGTTCCTGGACCGGGTGGCCACTCACATCCTCGCCTACGAGGGCGACAGCAAGTGGTTCTGGTTCGAGGGCAACTTCGAGTCCTACGAGAAGAACAAGGTCGACCGGCTCGGCGCCGAGGCCGCCCGGCCGCACCGCGCCACCTACAAGAAGCTCACCCGCGGCTGACGCCGCCCGGGCCCGGCGGACCGCCCCAGGGCGGTCCGCCGGGCCGCGTAGGCAGCACCACATCGCAGAACTCAGGAGAGCACCCCGCGTGGCACGCCACATCTACGCCTGCCCGATGCGCTGGTCCGACATGGACGCCTTCGGCCATGTGAACAACGTCGTCTTCCTGCGCTATCTCGAGGAGGCCCGGGTCGACTTCATGTTCAACCGCGCCGCCGAGGCGGGGGCCGGCGAGTTCGCGGGCGGCTCGGTGGTGGCCCGCCATGAGATCGACTATCTGCGGCCGCTGGTCCACCGGCCCGAACCGGTCACCGTGGAGACCTGGGTGACCAGGGTGAGCGCGGCCTCCCTGACGGTCCGCTACGAGATCAAGGACATCGACGAGGAGGGGCGCGAGACGGTGTACGTCAAGGCCTCCACCGTGGTGGTCCCCTATGACCTGGCAGCCGGCAGGCCCCGCCGGATCTCGCCGGTGGAGCGCGCCTTCCTGAACCGCTACACGGACGGTCCGGACGACGCGGCCGAGGCCGCAGCCGGTGCCGCGCCCGGCGCCGACGCCAAGGTCCCGACCGCTGCCTCGGCCCCTGCCGCCGACAGCGGCACCCGCGCCGAGGAGGCGGCGGCCTGAGCACCGCACCGGCCATGACCACCCTCCGCCTCGCCGATCCCGGGGAGGCCGCCGACCTGGCGTCCTTCCTGAGCCGCCTGCTCCGCTACGACCGGGCCGCCGCAGTCCGGCTCCAGGCCGCCGCTTCGGCCACCGCCGGCAGCGGAGTGCTGGCCGTCTTCGGCCGACTGCCGCTGGGCGCATCCGGCGTGGTGGCGATACGCGCCGCCAGGCTCCGCGAGGAGCCGAAGGAAACCCTGGACGCCACGGTCTCGGCCGGTCAGCTGCTGGAGGCCCTGGACGAGGAGGCCGCCGCACTGGCCGTCCCGCCCACGGTCACCGGCCCCGCCTGGACCGGGATGCTGCCGCCCCGCAGCGGCTGGCGCCCCCTGGGCGCCCTCCCCGGCGCGCCTGTCGCCGCGGCGGTCGCCGGGGCAGTCGCCGAGTTCCGCTCCCGCAGTGAGGCGATGCCCCCGGAGGACCGCACCCGGGCCGCGCTGGACGCGCTGGCGGACGAGATCTGGTCCCGGCCGCTGGACAGCACGGCCGAGCTGCCGCTGCGCGCCGTGCACGGCGCCCAGGTGCTGGGCTTCCTGCGGCCGGGGGCCGAGCTGTCGGTGTTCCAGGCCGGCGGCTGGCTGCGCCTGAGCTGTCCGCACGGCTCGGTGGCGCTGCGGCGTACGGCGGGGCCCGGCAGCGGCCTGGGACTCACCCCGCTGTCCTGAACGTAGCGGTGCCTGCCTGGGCGAGGCGGTGCCCGTCGTCGGCCTCGGGGGCCGACGGCCTGGGAGCTCCCCCCGTGCGGACGGCGACCCTATGGCTCGGTTGGCCCCGTGCTTCGGCGGGTCTCCGCGTTCGGCCGACCCGCGGCATCAGCTCTCGCGGTTCCGGCCTGCTGCGCGGACGACGGCCCCCTGGCTCGGCGCCCCTCCGGTGTCGGCCCGCTGTGCGGATGGCGACCCCCGGTTCGGCGGGCGTCCGCCGTTCGGCCGACCCGTGCGGTGCCGCGCGCCGGCCTGCGGCACGACAGCCCGCGGACGGCTCAGTCGGCGGTGTTGATCATGGAAGCGGCGGCATAGGTGAGGTAGTCCCACAGCTGGCGCTCATGGTCGGGGCTGAGCCCCAGGTCGTCCACCGCGTCGCGCATATGGCGCAGCCAGGCGTCATGGGCGGCCCGGTCCACCCGGAAGGGCGCGTGACGCATCCGCAGCCGGGGGTGGCCGCGGTTGTCGCTGTAGGTGCGGGGGCCGCCCCAGTACTGCATCAGGAAGAGGGTGAACCGCTCCTCGGCCGGGCCGAGGTCCTCCTCCGGGTACATCGGCCGCAGCAGGGGGTCCTCGGCGACCCCCTGGTAGAAGCGGTGCACAAGGCGGCGGAAGACGTCCTCGCCGCCGACCGCGTCGTAGAAGGTCTCCTCGCTGGTGGCGCCGCGTCCGATCTCAGTCACCCCACCATGGTCGCAGAAGCCGCGGGCGGGCCGGGAGGGGATCCCCGCCCGGCCCGCCCGCGGGCTGTCAGGCCTCGTCCCAGTCGAAGAACCGCCAGGCGATCGCAGTCACCACGGCGGCGAACAGCAGCAGGCCCCCCATGGTGGGCAGTGCGTCGCCGAGGCCGCCGCCCCGGGTGAGAACGCTCTGGGTGGCGGTGACCAGGTGCCGCAGCGGCATCACCTTGGAGACCGTCTGCAGCCAGGAGGGGGCGCCGTCCAGGGGGAAGAACGACCCGGAGAGGAAGGACATCGGCAGCACGATGATCTGTGCCATGCCGTTGGCGGCCTCCTCGGTCTTGGCCACCGACCCCACCAGCAGGCCGATCGACATGAAGGCGATGGTGCCGCAGATGACCATGGGGATGGTGAGCCACCAGTTGCCGGTGAGCTTCAGCCCGAAGGCGGGGGTGGAGGCCACCACCACGAAGATCGCCGTCTGCACCAGCGCGGTGAGGATGCTGACGCCCACCCGGGAGGCCACGATGGCACCCACGCTCACCGGAGCCAGCCGCAGCCGGCGCAGCAGCCGCTTGCGGCGCCAGGTGACCAGCGTCAGCGCGGCGCTGAAGACGGCGCCGGTGGCGATGGCCCAGCCCAGCAGGCCCGGGGTGAGGTACTGGATGGGCTTGATGGACTGGTCCTCGACCGGCGTGGACCTCAGCGTGTAGGCCGGAGGCTTGCCGGTGGCGGCCTGGTTGGCCTGCTGCACCACCGAGTTGACGATCTCCTGGACGGCGCCTGCGCGGACCTGGTCGGCCGCGCTGAAGCGGAGCACCACCGTGCCCGAGCCGTCCTGTTCCACCAGCGCGTCCAGGTCGCCCTTGCGGACCTTGCGCAGCGCCTCGGCCTCGTCGGGCTCCCTGGAGATGGCGAGCACCTTCTCCAGCTCGGTCCTGGCCTGGCCCTTCACCGAGTCCAGCGCGGCCACGGAGCCGACCTGGGCGACCTTGGCGTGTGCGCTGGTGGCGCTCTTGAAGAGGGTGCCGAAGAGCAGCAGGAACATCAGCGGGAAGAGGACCACGAAGAACAGCGCCGACCGGTCCCGCAGAAAGGTGACGATCATCACCCGGGAGAGGCTGCGGAAGGCGCTCGGGGTGCGGCCCGCTGCGGGGCGGCCGGAGCCGGGGGCGGGGCGCCGCGGAGCGGCCCCTGCCTGGGCGGGGATCCCCCCGTGGGCCGCGACGGCGTCGTCCGGGACGGCGGGCGTGCCGTCGCCCGGGGTCTGGGTGGAGGTCTGGTCGCCGGTCACGCCCGGTACTCCCGTCCGGTCAGGTGGAGGAAGACGTCCTCCAGCGTGGCACCGCGTACCTCCAGGCCGCGCAGTGCGCCCTGGTCGGCCAGGACGGCCAGCACGGGGGCCGGTGCGCGGGTGGCGACGGAGAGCGACACCCCGTTGTCCTCGACGGCGGAGAGCTCGGCGCCGGCCGCGTCCAGCAGTTCCCGTACGGCGTCCGCGGTGACCAGGCCGGACTCCACGCTGACCCGTACCGTCTCGTCCAGTTCGCGGACCAGGGCGGCCGGGGCGCCGGTCTTGAGCACCTTGCCGTGGTCCATGACGGAGACCCGGTCGCAGAGGATCTCGGCCTCGTCCAGGTAGTGGGTGGTGAGCACCACGGTGCGGCCCTCGGCGTTGATGTCGCGCAGCAGGTCCCACAGGTTGCGGCGGGCCTGCGGGTCCAGGCCGGTGGTGGGCTCGTCCAGGAAGACCAGCTCAGGGTCGTGGACGAGTGCGCAGGCGATGGAGAGGCGCTGGGCCTGGCCGCCGGAGAGCTTCTCGGCGCGTACCGCGGCGAGTTCGGTGAGGCCGACCCGCTCCAGCATGGCGTCGGCGCTCCTGGCGCCGATCCCGTAGAGCGAGGCGAAGGTGTGGATGGTCTCCCGGGCGGTGAGCCGGTCGAAGAAGGCCGAGGCCTGGAACTGCACGCCGATCCGGGGCAGCAGTCGCGGATTGCGCGGCCAGGGGTTCAGCCCCAGCAGTTCGATGTGTCCCTCGTCGGGTTCACGTATGCCCTCGAGTATTTCGAGGGTGGTGGTCTTGCCGGCCCCGTTCGGCCCCAGGATGCCGTAGAACTCGCCCGTCTCGACGGTGAGTGCCACCCCGTCGACGGCCTGGATGTCCCCGTACCGCTTCCGGATCACCTCGGCGGCTATTGCAGCTGTCATGGGCCACACCCTAGGGATCACGAGTGATCAAAGGTGCGACTTGCGTCGACTCCGATGGTCTCAGTCGGGCAAAAGCACTCGGCTGCCCCCCGCGTGGCGGGGACCGGCGGGGGGACAGCGGGTGGATCGGCAGGTCAGGCGCGGTGGACGGTGATGGTGGTCCAGGCGCCCACGTGCACCCGGTCGCCGTCGTTGAGCGGGACGGCGGTGTGCGGGGTTATGGGGTCGGGGGAGCCGTTGACGGTGGTGCCGTTGGTGGAGTCCTGGTCGACCACGATCCAGCTGCCGTCGGGCTGCTCCTGGAACAGGGCGTGCTGGTGCGAGGCGCCCGGGTCCTCCGGGGGCACCGAGAGGTCGATCTCGGGCACCGTGCCGCGCTGCTGGCTGCGGCGGCCGATCCGCAGCTGGCCTCGGCCGGTCATCGGGATGCGGCGCTCGGGGCAGTAGGGCGGGAAGTACAGGCCCTGGGCCTCGGGGCCGCTGCGGGCCATCATCTGGGTGAAGTAGTCGCGGTCCGCGCTGACCACGGCCACCCAGGTGGACCGGACCGGCGGGGGCTCGGGGGCTGTGGCTTATACACAGCT
>NZ_LIQR01000415.1 GCF_001418575.1 Peterkaempfera griseoplana | reverse complement strand
ACACCGCCGCAGAAGGCCCCGACCGTTCGGCCGGGGCCTTCTGCGGCGGTGTTCGGAGGACCGTCCTACCGGTTCTCGGCTTCGGTCTTGAGCTGGTGCAGCCAGTCGGTGAGGGACTCTTCGAGGGCCTGCCGTGCAGCGGAGCGTTGACCACGAGGTCCTTGCGGGTGATCACCGGTGCGGTCTGCTCGGGGTGGACGCCGCCACACGTCAGCGACCGGCTGTAGGGGGCCTGCCCGAGTGGCGGTGGTGCAGGTGGTCGTTCGAGTGGCCGAAGTCCAGACCGGGGGCGGCGAGGACGAGAACGCCGGTCCGGGCGGCGAGCGGGACGGCGCCGGAAAGCGCGCATGACGTGTTCCTTCGTGTCAGACCGAGATGGGGCACCCGGAGGGCCGGGTGGTAGCGAGTAGCGGCTACTGCTCATCGCGGCGCGCGGCGGAACAGCCGTTGTCAGCCCCTATGGGAATTCGAGTCCAATCCGAGTACCCCCTCGCGTCCGCCCCTGCTGTGCCACCCTGTCCGCACCTTGACATCCCGTACCAGGGGGCGGAGTGAATCGAGCAGTGGAGCCGCTGGAGGCCGTCGGCCTACTCGCACCGCTGGCCCGCCCGCAACCGCACACTCCGCACAGTGCCGTGGGCCCGCATACCGCGGCCGCTGCGGCGACGGTCTGCTGGCGCGCGGGGACGTGGCCGGTGGGGTCAGCAAGGCACTGAGTCATGTGGCGGATCTCCGGCGCAGTCAGGCCGACGGGGTCGGTGCTTCGGGCGGGCGCGTTGGGTGTGTTGCACTGGCCGGTGACGCGCCGGCTCGTGCGATCACCCGTCTTGAACTGACCGGCCATCCCGACCGCACTTCCGCCGCCACTCCGACGGGCTGACTTCGCGTGCTCGTTTGAATGCCACACTGAACGCGAACGAGTCTGTGTACCCCACCTCGCGCGCCACTGCTGCGACGGTTTCGTCCGTGTCGCGTAGCAGGTCTGCTGCCAGGGCCATTCGCCAGTTGGTGAGGTATGTGAGCGGGGGCTCGCCGACCACGCCGGTGAAGCGCGCAGCGAAGGCGGCCCGGGACTGACCGACCCGCGCGGCCAGTTCGGCGACCGTCCACCGGTGCGCCGGGTCCTTGTGCAGCAGGCGCAAAGCGTCGCCCACGGCGGGGCTGGACAACGCGCCGTACCAGGAGGGAATTTCGGCCTGCGGTCGGGCGCACCAGGCGCGCAGCGCCAGCACCAGTACAAGGTCCAGCAACCGGTTCAGGACGGCATCCTGGCCGGGCTCCTCGTGGGCCACCTCGGCGGCGAGCAGGTCCAGCGCCGCCCGGGTGCGCGGCCCGGCGGGGACGACGGCCAGCGGTGGGAGCATGTCCAGCAGGCGCTCGCCCACGTCGCCTCGGAGTTCGTAGGCACCCCTCAGCAGGGTGGTGGCGCCGGGCAGTCCGTCGCCGTAGGTGCGGGGTGCCAAGTTCTGCCGGGCCGCCGTCCCGCTGTCGATGACATGCTTCACTCCGCCGCGGATCACCACCTGCGGCGGGGTGTCCGGGGCGTCGGCGATCGTGTACCGGTTGGTGCCGCTGATGAGGGCGATGTCCCCGGCGGCCAACCGTAACGGCGCGGCCTGCGGGTCGTCGTCAAGCCGGGCTGACGCGTGGCCACCAAGGGTGGCCACGACTGTGAGCGGAGGGGCGTCGGCGAAGGTCATCGACCACGGTGGCCGCTGGATCAGCTGCCGGATCTGCACGTTCTGGGCGCGGGCCCGGTGCAGCAGATCGCTCAGGACGTCCATGTCGACCACGCTAGACGATCACAAAGGGATTGGCGACGGTGTCCCATGGATCGTCTGCCTCGACCGGGGTTGTCTGGAGGGCATGAAGAACATCCTCATCCTCGGCGGTACCGGCACGACCGGCCGCCGCATCGCCCGCCGCCTGACGGCCGAGGGCCGAGCGGTCCGTACGGCGTCCCGCACTGGTGGCGACGTCCACTTCGATCTGGACGACCCGGCGACCTGGGCAGCCGCCCTCGATGGCGCCGTCGCCGTCTACCTCGTGGAGCCCAACCTGCAGCTTGGCGCGGACCGGCAAGCGCGCATCCCCCGCTTGGTGGCCGACGCCGTCGCCGCGGGCGCGCGCCGGCTGGTGCTGCTCTCCGCCCACGGCGTCGGCCGGGCCGACGACAGCCACCCGCTCAAGGCCGCCGAACAGGCCGTCCGCAGCTCCGGCGTGGACTGGACCGTCCTGCAACCCGACTGGTTCGCGCAGAACTTCAGCGAGTCCTTCTGGCTGCCGGGGGTCTTGTCCGGAGCCCTCGCGCTGCCCACCGGTGACGGGCGCACTCCGTTCGTCGACGCCGAGGACATCGCCGAGGTCGCCGCCGCAGCGCTGACCGACGAGCGCCACAGCGGAGAGACCTACCAGCTGACCGGTCCGCGGGCGATCGGCTTCAGCGAGGCGGCTGACCTGATCTCTGCCGCCGCCGGGCGGACGGTTCGTCACATCGACATCAGGCCCGACGTGCTTGTGGACCGTATGGTCACCGAAGGTGTGCCCGTCGACGTCGCTGGACTACTCACCGGCCTGCTCGTTGACATCCGTGACGGCCGGGGAGCGTGCGTCTCCGACGGCGTGGAGCGGGCGCTCGGCCGGCCGCCCAGGTCGTTCGAGGACTTCGCTGTCGAGGCTGCCGCCGCAGGGCGGTGGAGCTGACTCGACGGGCCACCCCTGATCTCAGTCAGGCCGTTCGCGTGGGTGACTGAGGAGCGTGTCTCAGTAATCGGCAGCCGGTGTAGCGGGGGCTGGTCAGGTCGGGCGGCGGTCGAGTGGCCGACCCTCTGGGGAGCGTCTGGCAGGCGGCTACACGCACGGGCCGCTGGGCGTCCAGGGGACGGGCACCAGAGACGTCTCCCGGCAGCCTGTGTGCCGTGGATCGGCAGGAACTGGGCTGCAGTGTCCACAGCCTGGCCTTGCTCACCGTCCACCGCCGCCCGCCGCCTCCGCGACCGGTGCAATCCGAGCCCCCGTACGCCGAGCCCGCTGCTCCCCCCAGGCGTGGAGCGCCTCCAGGATCGGAATCAAACTCTCGCCCTCCGGGGTGAGGCGGTACTCGACGGACGGGGGATTGCCGCCGTCGGAGTGGCGAGAGATCAGGCCGCTGACCTCCAGGCCCCGCAGTCGCTGGACCAGGACCTTCTCGCTGACTGCCGGTATCCGGCGGCGCAGGGCGCCGTAGCGGTGGACACCCTCCTTCAGGTGGGCGAGCACGATGGTGGCCCACTTGCCGCCGATCACGCTCAAGGTCAACTCGACGGCGCAGTTGTACTGCTGCTGATCCATCAGGTCAGACATCGTCCGTTCCCCGTCCAGGTGCTTACCGCAAAGTCAGTTCTTGTTCAGTACCCCGAGTTGAGGTTGAGTCCTGACCATGATTGTTGAATACATCCGCTACCGGATCGACGAGCCGCGGCGTGCCGCCTTCGAGGAGGCGTACGCCCGGGCTGCCGGGCCGCTCGGCAGGGCCGAGCAGTGCGTGGACTTCGAGCTCAGCCGGTGCACCGAGGAACCCGGTGATTACGTCCTGCGGATCCGGTGGACCTCTGCCGAGGACCATCTGGACGGGTTCCGCAAGGGCGAGCAGTTCGGTGCGTTCTTCGCCGAGATCAAGCCGTACGTCGCGGACATCCAGGAGATGCGCCACTATGAGCCCACCCCGGTGGCCGGGCCGGGTGGCGCCAACCCGCCCCTCTACGAGTGGGCTGGCGGCGGCAGGGCGCTGGAACGGCTTTTCGCCCGGTTCTACGAGCATGTGGACGCAGACCCGCTGCTCGCCCCGATCTTCGCGGACAAGCACCCTGACCACGCCAAGCGCGTCGCAGCCTGGTTCGGCGAGGTCTTCGGCGGACCGCGGGTCTACAGCACCGAGCAGGGCGGCCACCGTCACATGGCCGGGCAGCACCTCGGCCGCGGCATCGACGAGCGGCAGCGCCGGCGCTGGGTAGCACTGCTGCTGGACACCGCCGACGAGGTCGGCCTGCCCGACGACCCGGAGTTCCGCGCCGTCCTCGCTTACTACTTGGAATGGGGCACCCGTATGGCGGTGCTCTACGCCGGACCCAAGCCGCCGCCGGTGACGGAGGCGCCGATGCCGCGCTGGGACTGGGGGATCACGCCGCCGTACCGGGGTTGAGCTGCGGGCCGGCGGGGGATCGTGTGGGCACCCGAGCGCTTCGTATCGCATCGCCGCCACCAGGTACGGCAAGCTTTGCCATCCGCCGTGCGGCCATCTGGCAGTCACTGCAGTCAACGCTTGGCTGTGACGGGGCTGACAGTGTGGCTGCCAGGCGGCGCCAGCAAGTCGACCAGGTCGTGCGGACGTACGGCGACCAGGTGAGACCCGGCCCGGACACCGGCGCGTGCGCCCCATTCCGCATGCACGCCCTGCGACCCCGCCGCGCGGGCGCAGCCGAGGTCAACTTCGGCGTCGCCCACGTATGCGGTTGCCTCGGCCGGAACTCCGAACCGCCGCTGCGCCAGCAACAGCCCATCGGGTGCCGGCTTGGGCCGCTCCACCTCATCGCCGCCGACGAGCACCTCGAACCGCATGTCGATTCCGGCGGCAGCGAGCATTCTCGTAGCCGCACGCCGTGTGGCCGCTGTGAACACGCCGAGCCGCAGGCCCGCTTCGGTGAGGGCGTCGAGCAGGGCCGGGATGCCGGGGAAAGGGCGCACCTCGGCGATGGCCCGGTCGAGGTGCGCGTGGAAGCGTTCGAGCTCGGCGGAGCCGCATGCGCGGCCGAGAAAGTGCGTCAGAACCAGCTCCGTGTGGCCGACATGCCAGGAGGCGACCACCTCATCCGGCGTAACCGGCGGGCCGCCGAGCGATTGAATCGCGTCGGCGTATGCCCGGGACACCGCGGGGACACTGTCCAGGAGTGTCCCATCCATATCGAAGACAACTGCACGCATGGCCACGATCCTGACCGCTGGTCCCGTTCGACGCCAGGCCAATCAAGGTCTACATCACTGCCGACATGCCCTACTACGACCGGCCGCCGCCGCTACCTCCGCCTGGCCCCCGTGGAACCCGGCGCACACCCGACGCGACGCCGTTTCGGCTTCTCGGCCTGGTGGGGGCAGGCCAGCCGTAGGTCCAGCCGCTGTCGGGGGTGAGGTCGGTGCCGTAGCGGCGCAGGCCGACTGGGCGCCCGGCCGCACCCTGCGGGAGTACGGCTCGGTCGCCGAGGTGGAGGTCCCCTCGATGGCCCCTTGAGCTGGGCGTAGGCCTTCTCGTAGAGGGCGACCCAGCTGCCCCCTTCACGCCGCCGCGAGGTTAACGCGGCCCGCGTCGTGCTGTGGCTCGTCCTGGTCATCAGCGCCGGCGTGCTGGCGCCAGCGCCCGATTCGCGGCCGGCGTAGGGCGGCCTGGCCATGCTCGACCCCAGCCCAGGCAGGCCACCGGCCAAAGATCGCGCCAACGCCCGCCCGGCCCTGGGACCACCCGGCGGTCTTGATGGGGTGTCTCGGCGGGCGCCTGATCAAGACACCGGAACCCAGTAACGGCGCTTGTCACCGACCCTGTCGATGAATTGGCCGCCGTTCGCTTCGATCACGCGCTGGGAGGCGGTGTTTGTCTCGGCGCAGGTCAACAAGGCCCGCATGAGGCCCAGCGAGCGGGCGATCGGCAAGGCGGCGGCGAGCATCGCGGTCGCGTGTCCCTGGCGGCGTGCGCTGGGCCGGACGTCGTAACCGATATGGCCGCCGGACTTCTCCAGAGGCGGAGTCAGCCGGTGGCGGATGGCCAGCCTGCCCAGCATTTGGTCACCCTCGGCCCACCACAGCGTCGTCATCGGCACAAACCAGTTCGCTCGCCTGGCTGATTCGTCCCGCTCGCTGAGCACGCGCGTCACGTAAGCGGCGAAGGCCGCAGTGTCAGTCAAGGCTGCAGGATCAACGTCGTCGACAAACCATGGAGTGGGGTAGTCGCGATCTTCGTGGAACTCGTTCACCGCCGCCAGGAACGACGCCTGCAAACGGATGGTCGGATCGATCAGCTTGGCCACCTCGTCATTATGAACTGACAGCAACACCGGCAGACAGTGACGGACCACGGTGCACTGCCAGGCTGGCATCCCAGACGGTCACCTCATGGAGAGTTCCTCGGACCTGGTGGCGTGACTCCTCAGGTCGTGTGCGACGCTCCGGGCGTCACCACGACAGCGAGGAAAGAACATGCTGGTCACGCTGACTGGCGGTGCCGGGGCGGGAATGACCACACTGGCTACCGCGCCGGCGGCTACGACGCCCCAGGGCCCAGCGCAGGTGCTCTACGGTGACGACTACTACTTCCGCACTCCTGAGCAAGGGGTGTGGGCATCCGATGAATCCGGAGTGTCGCGGTTGGACGTCGGCGTCACCAAGGGCGCCGGCAGCCGCGCCGCCGCCCTCGCCATGGTCTTCAGCTCCTCGAGTCCGCCCAGACCCGCTGGCGCGCGGTGAACTCGCCCCACCTCGTCGCTCTGGTCCGCGCCGGGGCCCGCTTCGAACGCGGCCACCTCGTCGAACGCCCCGAGGCGCACGCAGCCTGAGGACCACAGTCGCACCACCAGCCCGCATGCCCGGGCCGCGTAGCGCTGTGATCTGTCGGGGACGGGTCCGCATCAGGGCTGGTTCAGGGGCAGCCGGGTGTCTGGCGCAGGATCAGGGAGACGAAGCCCCAGGTGTCACGGTAGATGCGCAGCCATTCGGAGCGGCGGGTGGTGGCTGTCGTGAGCACGTGCGAGCTGTCCGGATCGGCAGGATGGTCGAGGGCCCATGAGGCCAGTGACCCCCAGCAGGCCCATTCGTAGTCGTCCAGCTCACGGCGTGTGCTGACGTGCCCATCGACAGGGGTCCACCCGTCGGCGACGACGCGGTCCACGGTGGTCGCCAGGTCGGTGAAGTCCCCGAGCATCTCGATGGCCTCCTCGGAAGGCGCGCGGTCCCAGAACCCCTCACCTATAAGGATGCGGCCACCAGGAGCCAGGTGCTTGCGTGCCGCCGCGAGGGTGGGGAGCAGACCACCGAAGGCATGCGTGGCCCCGACGCTGAGCACCAGGTCGAACGACTGCGAGGATACGAAGTCTTCGGCCTTCTGGTGGTGGAGGACGAGGCGCTCTTGGACGCCGAGGTCGATCGCTGCCTGGCGGGCCTGCGTCAGAGCGTCCTCGGAGATGTCTACACCCTCAGCGTGCAGGTGCGGGCGCGTGGCCAGGGCACGCAGGAGCCATTCCCCGCCGCCGCAACCAAGGTCGAGCACGTGCTCGTTGCCACGCGGGATGCCGCGTTCCAGCAGCCGGCGCACCGAGTCGTCCTCGAGCGGAGACTTTATCGGGTGATCGGCATGGGCGATCCTGGAGATCTGTTCACGCTTCACCGGCGCAGCCTGTCAACTACAGAGGTCGCGCGCACCTTGTTTTCGTCCGCGGTCTGGAGCCCTCCGCGGCAACCGCCGATCCACAGGTCTTGACAATTACTCGACGATGGCGTCCGCCCGCCACAGGCGCACCGACACGGTCGGGAGGTCGTCTTCCATGCCCCCATGATGCCGGGCCGACCACGCCGCTAGACCGAACCGCGCCAGCCGAGGGGGTCAATGCTGCGGAACTGGACGGGGGTCAGTTCTGCGAGAGCGTTGACACCTGGCGCCCGATGAGTTCCCCGCGCCGACTGCGGGCCACCTACACCCGCTACGACGGCGTGATGCACATGCTCGCTGCCCTCGACCTGACCACCGGCAAGATCTACTACCGCACCCGCAAGCGCAAGCGGTGGCGCGAGTTCCTCGGCCTACTCAAAGCCCTGCGCTCCCGCTGGCCCGGCGAGAAGTTGTACGTGGTGATGGACCCGGGACCGAGTACCCGGCCAGGGCCGCGTGGCAAACCACGATTGATGTGCTCAGATGTGCAGTTCGGACGGGAAACCGGTCCAGCGCAGCTCGACAGGCAGATGCCGCATGTCGTTGTAGAAGAGGACGGAGGACGGCCGACCGGGCGCGTATCGGATAACCGTCAGGGCGGCGTTGCAGTGATTGAGGCCGAGCCAGCGCCACTTCGGCGCGTCCAGGGCATGCCGGACGAGCCAGCCGACTAGGAAGTTATGGGTGACAAGCAGTTCGTGCCGGGTCTCGTGGCTGTCCACCGGCCCGGTGAACCGCTCCAGTGCCTGGCGGGCCAGCTCCGGGCCGCGCTCACGCTCCTCGGCCGTGAACTGGTCGACGAAGCGGAGCAGGAAGTCAGCGGAGTCCGCCGGTAGTTCGTCCCTTTCCGGCAGGTCGGGGACGTAGTCCCCTGCAGCTTCCGAGACCTGCAGAGGGATGCCGTTCAGCTGTTCCCCGATCAGGCGCGCGGTCTGCGCCGCCCGGGGCAGTGGGCCGTGGTGAACAGCCGAGAAGGGGACACTACGCAGTCGTTGGCCGAGCAGTACTGCCTGACGGCGGCCCTTCTCCGTCAGCCCGCTCTCGTCCGGCAAGGCCTCGCCGTGGCGGACGAGATAGAGGTAGCGGGTGGACGTTCCTGTCACTCCAAACTCCTTCGTGGCCACTAACGATCTTGTGTGTCGTCCTGAGATGGACGCTGTCCCCTCCAATCCCGGTTCCTGGCAGTCACGGTCAGCACGTCGTTCCAGATCTCCGGGACAGCCCGGCCGACGGCGGCCCAGACGATAACCTGATCAACCAGCTGTGCGGAGCCACTAGGAGTAGCGTGCCGCCTGCCTACGTCCACCGGATCACGAAGTACGACCCCAACGACCGTGACGAACACGGGAGCTACCAGGGCGCGGAGGAGGCGGTCAGCGACCACGGGCCGGTCGAGGCCGCGTACCTGGAGGCGATCGCCGCGTTCGCGAAAACTGCGGGCATTGACCGGCTGGAGATCCGTGAGCCATCCGTTACCGGGCTCGTCCACTTCGGTGCCCAGCCGGCGGTCGAGGGGCACGGCCTCGGCGGGCTCTTCCCGGCTGACCTCGCCGGTTACCACGACGGGGCCGAGGTCTCCCTGGCGGTGGCCCTGGAGCTGGTCCGTGTCATGCTCCGTGAGCAGGGTGCCTGGTGCAGGCTGGAGGCGGGAGACGTTTTCGCCGTGCACGTCGGGTGGGACCAGTACGTGTACGTGGGCAGCGACCAGCCCTGCGTAGACGCCGTGGCCCATACGCGGGCACTCGGCCTCTTCGCGGAACCGATGGCGGCCTCCCCCTACGCTGCGGAACCAGAGGTGACAAAGGGCGCCGACGAAGGCTTCTGGACGTCGGTACGCACCGAGCTGGCAGCACGACAAGGCCTGCTCCTGGAGGAGACCCCCATCGTCAACGCCTCACGCTGGCACCGCCTCACCACCGAAAACCTCAACGCGGTGCGCGCCGGCCTCGGCCCGCGAGCCCTGCTGACCGTCTGGCCCGACCTGCAACCCGACGTCGGCGCAGTCCTGACCGCACTGCCATCCGAATGGCACATCGCGTTCGTCTGGGAGGCGACCGATGGAACGATCAGAGACGTGGTCGTCGATGAGACCGAATACCAGGAGCTCGCCGCCCTGGCGGCCGACGCGCGAGCGGCCTGTGCCCTGTCCCTCTATGCCGACGAATGCACTCCACTGATCCAAGCTGTTCTACCCGACAGCGACGGCGTGCTACGCGCACGATGGTGACCGGTCGCCGGGCGCATCGTGAACGTCAACCTCGGCGGCGGCCGGGCCCGCGGCCTCGACGTAGAACTGAACGACGCCGCCTGGATGGACATCGAGCTGGAGAACCACCCTCCAGCCTCCCCATGCCGTGACCGCTCGTTGAGCCAAGGCACGAGTGTTGTCACCAAGGCAGGCGAGCTGTCACCAGGGCCACCGGGGGCGAGTGCTGGGCAGAGGTCCGGGCCGCGGTGCAGTCTCAGCTGTCCACCCCGGCTTCCCACCTGAGCCGGCGCAGCACGTAGTCGCTGAAAAGGTGTCGGCTCTGGTCGAGCAGCTCACCGACCTCCGCGTTGCCGCGCTGCCCGTCCGGCGACGGGCGCCAGCGCTGCACTGACTGCGCGGCCCAGGTGCGCAGCTTCATATCCGGATCCTGGAACAGGCCGACCGCCGCCCTCAGCGCCACGATGCCGCCGTGCGCGTCGAGTAGCCGGAAGGCGCCGACGCGGACGTGCCGCGGCCGCTCGGAACTGGTGCGCTCCAACAGCCAGTCGGCGGGCAGTTCCTTGGCCGAGGGCAGCAGGGCGGCGACGGTCTCGCGGACGACCCCGGCGGCAGGGTCGTCGAGGAACGGCCCCAACTGCTTCGCATCCGCGCAGTCGAGCGCCCGCAACCCCGCCACCGCTCGCGCCCGCACCCCGGCCGCCGGGTGCACGAGCAGCGGCCGCAACAGCCCGGCGTCCGCACGCTTCCCGCACTCGGCCAGCCCGATGACCGCGCCGGGCGGCAACTCGGAGTCGTCCGACGCCGTGCACCGCTCCCGGTACCAGGCCGCCGGGTCGCCACCCTGCTGGCGTACGACATACCGTGCACAAGCACGCACGAGCGCCGAACTCCACAGTTGCACCCGGTGATCGTAGGGTCGGGGTTCGCGCAGGGCATGCGAAATATGGCCCGTGATCGCCGAGGGTCGCCGTTGGGAACCGTGCCCACCAGAAGCCGAATGCGGTGACATCGGCGCACTGCGGGCGAGAGGCTTGGCCTGGACACCGCCGCCCTCTCGGACTCGCAGCAGGTCGGCCCCTGGTCCCTTACCGCCGGGAAGCGGGCTGCACAACCCCATGCAGTCCACGCCAGGGCCTGCCAGGCCCATGCCCACTCGACACCGAGCCGAGCGAGTTGGGCGAGTTGATCGGAGGAGAGCTTCGTTCTCCGGGCCTTCCGGTTGTTGATCCACACGCCCAACGTCACCGGCATGACCACTGTCTCCTCCTTGCCGCCCGCCGTGCTCTGCATGGCCGTCAGTGGATCCTTGTGGGCTCGGGAACTCGCGATTTGAACATCGCCTGGCTTTGGGTGGAGTTCACACCGCAACTCGACCCCTGGGAGACAGCTGACGTTCGCCTGGCTCCCCCGCAGCCCGAGCAGTGGCGGCACCTGAAGTCCGGTGACGATCACCATGCACGAAGTGTCGCCGGCCTTGCTGAGATCACCGGGGTTCTGGCGCTTCGGGGCTGAGCCAGTTGGACAGCCCAGGTGCGGGGGCGACGATCGGATGGCGGTTACTGATCTTGAAATTGTGATGTCGGCTTGGCAGGGCCGGCAGGTACTCCTCAGGCCTGGTGGGTTGGACGCCATTCGTAGGTCATGGGGGCTGTCTCCACGACCTCGCTGGGCCAGGTCCGCCGGACCTGTGCCACTCGGTGGCGATGCTCGTCCATCCAGTTCTCCGGCGGCCGGATCCACAGCATTGCGCTGAGACTGTCGGGGTCGTGAATCGTTACGGCCAGAGAACGGTCCTCCTGCATGTGGAGTGCAAGACTCAGCCCACGATCTCCGCCGATGCTCGCGTCGGCGCCGGGAGCGAGGCCGCTCAGCTCCTGCTCCCAGGCATCGAGGTCCCGCTGGAGGAGGTAGAGCTCCAGGCGGGCATCGACGAAGCTCGCATGGGCCAGGACCTCCGCTCGGAGGACGTCGTGCCCGGTCAGCCCCCCGGGCTGGAAGCGTCCGGTGATGCGTACGATGCATCGATCACCCTCCGCGTCCTCCAAGTGGATCAGTTCCAGCGCGTCCGGTTCGGTCACCGCAGGCCTCGCTCTCTCGTTCTGGTCTGGCGTGCATCGTGCCTCATCGCTGTCCGGGATCCCGCAGTCCCGGGCCAGAGGGCTCCCTCTGGGCAGGTCGGACGGGTGCTTGAGGGGCGGAGGGCCGCCGTGTTCGGTCTTGCCCTCGGGATGCCAGGATGCGGGGGTGAACCGTAGAGACCCTGTTGAGAGCCTGTCTGAACTTGGCGACCTGCTGGAGTCGTTGTCGAGCAGGCCCGTTGTCGCCGTGCGATCCGGTCAATTGCCGGATGGGGCTGACCCTGGGCATGGGCTGGCTGTCCTCGCAGGGCAGGTGCACGAGCTCGTCGCTGAGATCCACTCACTCTGGGAGCGATACGTCCCCAGCGGGGTCGCCCTTCCGAGCGTTTCGGAGATTGAGGCTCGCCTGGAACCGCTCAGTTTCGATGCAGCCATCGATGTGATGACCGCACTCGCGGCCGACGACTTCGTGTGGTCCAATCGTGTGCTCATGAACCGTGAGATCGCGCACAACACTGTGACGCGCATCGTGAAGTGTCTCGGACCTGGTGCGACCTGGTGTTGCCCGACGTTGAACCTGCCCATGGTGGCGACGTTGTGGCCGCCGACGGGTGGGCGTGTTGAGGCCCCGCTGGCTGGGTGCAGGGCGGGGCCGTGATGGGGATGGTGTCGTGGGGATGGTCAGTCTGTCGCGAGGTATTCGTTGACAGCGATGCGGGCAGAGGCTTCGTCGACGAGGGACTTCTCGGCAGTGAAGGCGGCGATCAGGGACTGCAGGGCGAGGTTGTTGACAGCGCGGGGCAGGCCGCGGCCGGTGGTGTGGATCATGTGGATGGCGTCGTCGGTGAACAGGGCGTCGGTGCGTCCGGCGAGCTTGGTGTGGTGCTTGACGTAGCTGTCGGTCTCCTCCAGGTCCATCGGGAGCATCTGGCAGCGGACCGCGATGCGTTGGTCGAGGGCGGCCAGGACGCCGAGCTTCATCTTCTTCCGCAGGGTCGGCTGGCCGATCATGAGGACCGCGAACGGGGTGGTGGAGTCCATCTCGCAGTTGGTGATCATGCGGACGGCGTCGAGTTCCTCGTGTGCGAGCAGGTGCGATTCGTCCAGCACGATCACGGGGACACGGCCGCGCTCGGCAACCTCGGCGGCGAGGGCGTCGTTGGCCTGGGCCATCAGGGAGGCGGTGCGGTAACTGGGAGAGCCACCGAGGGTGGCAACGATGGCTTCGTAGAGGCCGCGCATGCCGATGGCGGGGTTGGGGATGTAGATCGGCGTGTAGCGGGCGGCGTCCAGGCCTGCGATCGCGGCCCGCAGGGCGACGGTCTTGCCGGCGCCGACCTCACCGGTCACCACGCCGAGCGCGTGGTTGGTGATGCACCAGGTAATCCGGGCGACGGCCTCGTTGTGGGAGGCATGCTTGTGCAGCATGCCCGGGGCCAGCGACGCCCGGCCGAACGGCGGGCGTTCGAGTCCGTAGAACGCTTGGACGCGGTCGATCATCGCGCGTTCCCTTCCAGGTGGGCGAGCATGTCCTCGACGGTCCGGGTGGCGCGCTCGGCCCGGTCGTGGAAGGCCAGCGCGAGGGTCACCGCCCGGTTGGCCAGCGGCGGCCAGGGCTGGCGAAGGTTGCCCAAATCGGTGCAGGTCAGCCTGCGGGCCAGGCGAAGGGCCCGGTCCAGCAGCGCGAGCGCCTCGTGTTCGGCCAACTCCGCTGCGTGGAGGGCTTCTTGGGCGGGCGGGTAGTCGTCGATGGAGGTCACAACCGGTCCGCCTCCCGGTCCGCGTCGGGCATCAACGACGCGTAGTTCAGCCCGGTGGCCAGGGCCTGGCCGTGGGCCTGGTCGACGAGTTTGAGGTAGTCGATGCCGGTGTCGGGGCGGGGCTGGACCGGCAGTTCCGGCCTGGCCTTGGGGTGGGAGTGGCGGTCGAGGCGAAACGCGACGGCCTTGCCCATGGTCCGTCCGCGGTGGCGGACCTCGATGTCGGTCAGGTCGAAGGGGTCAAATACCAGCTCGACCTTGAGTTGCGCAAGCGCCGGGTCGACCTGGTAGGTGTTGCCGTGCAGGGAGACGGTCGCGGTTTTGGTGACGGTGCGGACCTCGGACCACAAGAACGCCTCGTGCAGTTGAGCCGTGGACGGCAACGGCAGAGGGTTCGGGATCCCGGCGAGCCAGCGCTCGATCGGGGCCTGCTTGGTCTCGGAGTGGACGCTGCGGTGGTAGACCGTCTCGACCCAGGCCGTGAACAGGCGGTTCAACTCGCCCAGACCGTCGATCCGTTCGCAGGTGGCCTCGTCGAACTCGACCAGGAACTGGTCCCGCACTGTCCGAAACAGCCGCTCGATCTTCCCCCTGCCCTCGGGGCGGTGCGGGGTGGAATGGACCAGCTTGATGCCGAGCGTCGCGCAGGCCCGCAGCAGCCAGGTGTCCACGAACGCGGAGCCGTTGTCCACGTAGACGCTCTTCGGGACGCCGCGGGACGCGAGGGCCGGCCGCAGGGCCGCGGCCAGGCGGACGGTGTCCTCGGCGAACCCGAACCGATGGCCGACCATCGCCCGGCTCTGGTCGTCGACGAAGGCGAACAAGTAGGTCTTGCGGCCGCCGATCCTCGGCCCGTGCAGCGCGTCGCCGGTCCACAGGTCGTTGGGACGGCGGGCTTCGAACCGGCCGAAGACCTCCCCGCCCGGCGCGGGCAGGTTCAGGCCCCGCTCGGCGAAGTGCCGCTGCAGCGTCCGCTCGGTCGGCGCCCAGCCCGCACTCTCCCGCAGGATCCGCCGGACCTGGGCCGCGGTCCGCTCCGGCTTCTCCTTCTTCAGCGCGACGGCCAGCGCCAGCGTCTCGGGCGGCGTCCGCGGGACGCACCGCCGCGGCGTCGGAGCGAGCGCGGCGAAGCCGCCCTGCCTCCAGGCCCGCACCCACCGGTCCAGCGTCCATCGGGTCACGGTCACCTGCCGCCCGAACGGGTCGGTGTGCTCGGCCTCGGCGATCTGCCGACACAGCCTGCCGCGCTGGCCAGCCGAAAGTTGCGGATCGATCAACTCCTGGATCAGCGAATACCGGAACAGGGCCACCTGCCGGGACTTCTCCGCCCGGCGGCGGTCCTCCTCCTCGATGGACACCATGCGGCCTCCACGCTCCCCTCTGGGTCACGACCACCCGGTGACAGGCAGTCACGATCCAGCGTCTGCGCCAACACGGTGCGCGGCCAGAGGCGACTGGTGTTGATCAACGCCCGGCGGACGGGCCCGGACCATGCCCCGCCCGCCGCCCCTGCCGCGGCCGGGGCGGCGCGACATCACGCCCATGGACGCCCACCGTCCCGCGGCCGGCTCCGGGCGGCTGCGGGACGGCGGGCAAGCCGGACTCAGACCGCCATGGAGAAGCGACGGCAGACGTGGACCCGGGCGAACTCGCCCCGCAGCCGCTCTTCGTCGGCGAGTTTGGCGTGCAGGAACAGCGCGACAGGCCGCAGGCCGGGCCGGGGAGCCTCGACCGCGCGGCCGGGTTCACCGGACGAGGTGTAGTAGTTGGCGTAGACGTGCAGATAGTGGTCGCTCTCGGCGAAGCCCATCGCCCGATACCAGGCCAGGGTGTCCGCGTCGTCGCGCGTCCAGGCATCCAGCGTGGAAGCCCCGGCGGCCCGGGCCCGCGAGCGGGTCTCCTCCAGCAGCCGACGGCCGATGCCGCGGTGCTGGTGGTCGGGGTGGACCGCGACGGTGTCGATAGTAGCCAGGTCACCCTCGACGCTGGTGTCTATGATCCCGACGAGGCGGTCATGCTCGTCGACCGCGACCAGGTCCAGGCCCGGGGCCGACGTGCTGGGCCTGGCGCGCAGAACGTCGTCGAAATAGGCGGTGTTCAAGAAGGCCGGCACCCGGCAGTGCAGCCAAGCGGTCTCATCGGCGGGCGTGTACTCGCGGACGGTGTAGTTCACGGTCATGATCCTCTGCAGGCGTGATGGTGTGCGGACGGTGACTGCAGAGGCGAGAGATCACGCCGCAGATCCTGGCCGACCCTGCGGACGGTCGGCAAGCGAGTTTCCCGTTCCCGTGGGCCCGGTGCCGCGCTACCCGGGGTCGGCCGCTGGTGCCAGCAGGGCGCCGCAGCTGACCCGACATGCGAAACGCCAGGTCAACAGTCCCTGCTGACCCCATCGGCGCCGGGCCGCCTCCGCCGCCGCGACAACCGCCACCACCGCGTCCGCCATCCCTGACCCGGCAGGTGACGGCGGCACCGGATCATCGGCCAAGGCCACCATCACCGTCGTGAACAGCGACCGGACCGTCTCCGCGCGCGTGCCCAGACGCCGTACCCAGCCGCGGACCGTGTCCGCGGGACGCCCCAGTTCGGCGGCAATCCGGCGGTGCCCCCAGCCGCCGGCGGCTATCTCCAGTCCCGCGCCGACCACCTCCGCCGCATCCGCCCGACGCGGCAGCACCGCCTCAGGAAGCAGCACATGGGTCGTCGCGCAGGCAGGACACCGCGCACGGCGCGGCCTCAACGGCAGCACCGCACCGAACCGGTCCCGAATCCTGCGAGGCCGCGCATGCCCCCAGCCCGCCAACGGCCGGGCGTACCCCGGACAGGCCAACTGGCCCTGGCTGAGCAGGAGTTCCACCCCAACCGGGTCCATGTCCATGATGAGCACCCGGCAGCCTCCATCCCCGTCGCCGTGTGCACCATGTCGTCGCCCACGAACCGCAAGAAGGCTGCCCCGATCTCCACCAACTCATGTGCACCGTGAATGTCGCGAACCCACCCCTACGTCGTCATCCAACGTGTCGTCCAACACGCGGTGGACCAACCGGGAGGGCGACTCCTGGGATCCCGTGACCGCCTGCACGTGCGATGGCGTGATAGCTGGCAGCAATAGTGAGCTCTTCGCAATTCTGCTCCAGGTTGGCGAGGACTGAGCCGAAGATCGAGGTCGCCCTCGACGCGTGGGTCGTTCTTGGTCGGCTTGGGCGGTCATCTCGGCAGCGGTGCGGGCCGTGTGGCCCGCGAGGATCGAGGTCAGGCGGTTGGCAGCCCAGGTTTTGGCCTCGGTGGTGAGGGCTTGTGAAGTGGGTGAGCGGCGGCCCAGACCTACTCGGCGACGTGGACGAGTCCAGCAGGACGTGAGGCGGGATGCCGCGTTGGCGAGTCTCAGGGTCAATCAACTCGAGCTGGTGGCGGGCGCCGTCACCAGGATGATCTCGGCCTGGTCGAAGGCATCCGCGATGACGTGCTCGGGCGAGCGGACCAGGGGTCGGTGCACCAATTATTGCCAGCTCTCGGCCCAGGGCGGGCGGGGCGTTCTCCGCTGCGGACGCCTGGCGGATGGATCACGTCGGGCGTCCGGGAGCCGGGCGCGCGTCGAAGGCGCAGGCCACGGTGGCTATCTGCTTCGATTCGCCTTCTCACCCGGCGCAAGCCGGGCGCGGTGGCCGGTGGCGGCTTTCTCGGCAGCTCGGTAGTTGGCCTCGCAGTGCCTCGGGACGCATGACCACGCCCTTGCCATTCACCTGGACCACCAATGGAATGCCCCGCTGCACGGCACTGGCATCCGAGCGCGGGAGAAGGCGTTGATGTCTACTTCCGCCGCGATCACGAGCTCCTCCGACCTGCGCTTGCCGAGCACGTTCCCGCAGTGGCGTTCGATCGCATCGTGGGACTGGTCGAAAGAGTCGCGGACGGCTTCTGCCAGATCCGCTCCACCAACCGCCTGAGCTTCGACACGGTGCTCTCGATGTTCCCGGCCTTGGTGGGCAGCCCGATCCTCGGCACGACCTGCTTGCCGTCGAGTACGGAGGCGAGATCCTCAAGGATCCCGACGAACCCCTCGGTCGGGACATCCACCACGAAGACCTTGCCCACATGGTCTGGATGCCTGACCAGGTGTTCCTCGCGCCGGAATTGAAGAGTGAGCACCGAGCGGTCTGCGTCGCGGAAGAGATGAGCGGTCACGCTGTCGGTGGTGGGTCCCCAGCTCAAGACCCTGAATTGGCAGCGGAACCGGTACTCCTCTTCGGTCTCGTCGTCAGCGCCGGCACGGTGCATGAGACGCCGGTGTCCGCGATCACTCGCAAGCAAGCGACGTCATGCGCTTCCCTTCAAAGGAGCCGAACCCATTCCAATCTCGGGGTAGCGCCTGGTGGGTGAGGTGACTGCCCCGGCTGCGGCGGTTGAAGACGTCTGTCCGGTCGGGTTGGCGGCGGATCTGTCGGATGACCGGCGGATCGGGCACTTGGGGTTGACCGGGCTCGGGGCCGCGGCAGCCGGATCACGTTGCTGTCAGCGGATGCGGCCGCCTTCCGTGACGAGCCATTCGCCGGTTTCCCAGTCGGATGGACCGTTCTCGATCCGGTAGCAGAGGTCGAATCGGATATCCAGATCTGGCCAGGGGCTGAGGACTGGCACGACGCGGAAAATCTCCGCAAGTTCCGGGAAGGTCATCCCGTCGGGTTCAGGAAACAGTTGCTCCAGGTCTGTGCGGGTGAGGTCGGTCCAGAGGGCGAACTGCCACTGCGTCTGCGTCAACCACTGGTCGTAAACCAGCTCGAACCTGGGCTCGCGGCCGACGACGAAGTCATGGATGTCGTCGATGAGCTCATCCGATGTCGACGGAAGGACGAACGGCCAGTCCTCGCCGGTGGGATAGCGGTACATGGTGGACGCCGAGGCGAGCGCGGTGGTGAGGTCGCTCCAGTGCTCGGGCGAAGTGGCACAGGCGGGCACGTTCACGCCCGTGTGATCGACGCGCTTGACGTGCCCGGCAATGCGGCGGGTCAGTTCTGCCATCTCGATCCGGGCCGGCAGGGTCCGCTTCTCGTGCGGGTCAGTGCCACCCCACGCGCCGATGGAGTGGCCTGTGCCGAGGACGATCTCAGGCGCGCGAACGCCGGCGAGCTCAAAAACCGTCACGGGACGGGCACCGGAGGGCTGCGGCGGGGCGAGGGTCAGGCGGTCACCCACCCCGTTCGCCCTGCTCGCGCCCTCGGTGAAGTCGGCGTATGCCACCTCGGCGAACAGCGTGCGCAGTTCGTCAAGGAAACCACGCGATTCGGGTGCGTCGGGAAGGAGGAACGTGATCTCGGAGAGGCGATCCATGCGCCAGACCGTAGTCGAATTCGTATGGATCCCGGGGGCGATCAGCCTGCCTTGCCTGGCGGAGACGAGCGCCGCTGGAAGTCAGCGACTCTGGCGCTGAGTAGGACCACGCACCGTTGCCCATGGCAGTGCCGTTCACACCGGCGCTGAGCTGCGTGAAGTCGTCGCCACTCGCCTGGCGCCGCCCGGTTGCCCCCAGAGAGGGCGGCTGACCGGCGTAGACGAAATGGCTCTCTCCTTGTCGGCCTGACGTCGCTCACGTGGCGGAGACTTTGCATCAGGTGGGGCGGAGAACCGCTCGACGATCTACCTCTTCAGTTGCACGACGTAGCCGCGCATGTCGTCGCGGCGCCTGACGATGGCGAGCCGCCATACGTCTTGGCTGAGCTCAGCGGTTGTGCCACACGAGCGTGTAGCGCCAGAACAGTCGGCGCCGCAGTCGTGCGCCAGGGAGGAGGCCTGCGGCTTCCCGGGCGATCTGGTGGATGGTCATGACCGCAGAGCGCGTTGGGGCCGTCATGGAAACCGGTCGTGTCGTGGGCCGGCCCCTGTTCTTCAGCCAGCCCACGGCAGCGTTTAGGGGGATGGACGTGACGTCGAACAGATAGTCCATACGGGTTTGCGGGCGGGACAGCCCCACGATCACCAGGGTCCCTCCGGGTGCCAGAAGCTGGCAGAAGCGGGTGAGTGCCTCGGTGAACGGCAGGTGGTGGATCGTCGCCACGCATGTGATGACGTCGTAGAGGCCAGCGGGAATCTCGGTCATGGCATCCGCGACCGTGAAGGTCGCAGGAGTGTCAGCTGGCGTCAACCGTTGAGCCTGGGCGGTGATCGCCGGCTCGCGATCGACTCCGAGCACCTTGTTGGCACGGGTTGCCAGGAGTCTCGCGAGGTCGCCGGAGCCGGAGCCGATATCCAGAGCGCGGTCAAAGCGCTTGGGTAGCTGGCGCAGGATCCAGCGGTGGAAATGGGCGTTGTGGTCCCAGGGGTAGGTGGCGTTGAACCGCTCAAGAGCCCGAAGGACACGAGGCGACAAGATCATCATGCGGCCAGTCCATCAGGTTTTCACGTGCCCGGACACCCCTAGCGAGATGTCTCACTCCGCGCGCACCCTGGTGATCGCTGACTGCCCACGCGAGTGGCTGAGCATAATTTGGGCTCTGCAGCGCCAGTGGTGGCCTGTACCGCGGCCGTGCCAGCGGCGGACGAGCCCTGATGGCGCTGAGGGACGACGACATCGATCCTCGCGGTCCGCACGCTTGTGGTCACCCTCGTGAAGTGCTCAGGGTCGTGGTGCCGACCGTGAGCTAGGGGCTTCGACCGCCACTTCGTCCACTCTCCCGGGCGTGCATCGGGCCGGGGGTTGTAGCGCCTGTCCTGCGGCTGTGATCACTCAATCGGTTGATCCACTGCCGTGCACGCCCCGGCCTCGATCTTGCGTGACGGTCCACCGGGTGTTTCGGCGGCCCATTTCGGCTTGTCGGGGGGCAGGCTGGTAGCCCGGCTGTCGCGTCGGATGGGCGCCGGGTTCTACTACCCTGGATGGGTGAGAGGTTCGTCGGGATAGGGGCGTTGTCGCTGGTCAGCCGGGTTTTGTTAGGGCTTGCATACGGTCGAACGCGGTGGTGATCAGGTGGGTCCAGGGCCGGTGCCGGCCGAGGCGGAGGTAGTGGCGGCCGGCCGTGGCGAGCTGACCGGCGGCGGAGAATAGCCGTAGCCGGAGCCGCATCGGTTGCCAACGGCGGGCTTCGCCGGTCAGGGCGAGCAGGGGCGAGCGTGCAGCAAATCACGTCGCCGTGGGGGGAGACATTCGGGGGAACCGCCTCACGCCTGAGCGAGAGGTGTGACGGGAACGGTGGCACCGAGGGCGGCGCTCTGCAGTGCCGTGATGCGCTCGATGACAAGCCCCACCAGCACGGCCGCCGCGATCATGAGCGCCTCCGCCACCACCAGGAAGACCATCGACCCCGGGGCCACCCGGCCCGCCACCGCGAGCACCAGCGCGTGCGTGATCCAGGCGACCCACCACAGATTCACCAGTGCTGTGTCTCGCTTCTCCTCCCACGACGCGGAGCTCGCGCGCCCGATGTCGAGGACGACCTGACGAGGGACAACGAAGTTGACCACCGGTGTGAACCACGCGCCGATCGTCCAACCCCGGCCCGGGACCGAGGCACTGGGGGACAACTCTTGAGCGGTGCGCCGTGACCGGGCGAGCCACACGAGGAACAGCAGGATCGCGAGAGTCATCAGATAGACGAAGATCACGGAGATGAAGCCCGACCTGTCCAGGGATGCATCCGTGTGGTGCAGGTAGTGATTCCGGACTGCCGCCGCGCGGAACGCGTCCGCTACGGCGGCCGCCGCTATTGCCGCCTGCGCGGAGCGGGCAAGGACCCGGGGAACTTTGCGGGCGGTACTCGTCATCGTCTTTGGCCTGTCTCGGAGGCGTGTGTGGCCGCAGCGGACGCTAGGGCGGAGTGATCGTAGGGTCTGATCGCTGCACGCGCATACGGCCTTTGGGCCCTGGGCCGCAGGATTGGCACGGGTGAGCAGGTCCTTGTCACTGATATCCCCGACGGCAGATCTCTTAGGCACCCGGTCCGGACGACCCGGGTGGGGTGCGAGCGCGTCGGTGGCTCGGCCCAGTCGGCCGCTCAGCGCAGTCGGTGGTCGACGCGACGGCGGTCGCGGCGGCCCGCGGCGTGGAAGCTGATCCGGGCGGGGAGTTGCTCCTGGTCGAGGACTTCCCGGAGGTGGTCCATGGCCTGCCGCTCCACCCGGGCCCGAACCCGCGGGAGATCGGCGCCGGGAGCCAGGCGGACGCGCAGAGCCAGCCGCGGATAGCGGGCGCTGTGGACGAGGTGGGCCCGGGCCCGCTGCACCCCCTCATAGGACTCGATCTCGGTCTCCAGGGCGTGGGTGACCGCGGGAGCGCTCAGCCGGGTGGCCCCCTGCCGCCGGTCGGCTTCGAGGGAGAGCGCCCGCACACCGTCGGGACGCAGTTGCGCCAGCGCCCAGGCGACGGCGGCCACGGCCACCAGCGCGGCGACGAGACCGACCAGGGGCCAGAGCCAGAGCGAGGCCGCCGCGTAGTGCCGCTCGTACGGGACCAGCAGTGCCGTGTCCGGAGCTGCTGAGCTGAAGACCCCGGCGCCGTGGAGGACCGCGAGCAGTCCTCCGGCGAGCAGCGCCGCCCCGATCAGCCCCAGGGCGATGCGGTTGGTGCGTCCCAGGTGCCTGGTCACGGCACACCCCTTGTACTGCGCACTTTCACGGTTGTCCGGTAGGCGTGTGCGGTGCGCAGTTCGGTGAGTTGGTCCTCAAGCGCGCAGCCGATGTGCTCCCGGAGTGTCTCGCGGTCCCCCATGGGAGTGGTGACCCTGCACTTGACGCGGTGGCCGCGGATCCTGACGCGGTGCGCGTCCACGCCTTCGACCTGTCCGGCGGTATCGGCCAGGATGCGCCGCAGACTGCGCCGTGTGGTGCTGACGTCGATCTGCTCGTCGCCGCTGCGCAGTCGGATCCGGTGATGCCGGCCGCGGGACAGGGCCGCCCACAGCAGAAGCAGCCCGATCAGGGCGACGGCGGCAGCCACTGCCATGATCGCGGGATCGCCCCAGCGGCTGTCCTCGAGGTGGCCGGTGATGGCCCGCTGCGGCCAGAAGACCGGTGCGTGCCCGGTGCCGACAGCGACGACGTCGACGGCCAGGCCCGCTGCGGCCACGGCCAGGGCGAGGGCGAGGATCGCGCAGAAGACGCGACGCAGGATGCCGGTGGTCATCGCACCACCCTCCGGGTGGGCCGGGGCGTCGGGGGAAGCCCGACGATGTCGATGTCGACGTGGTCCACGCGCAGGCCGGTGAGCTGCTGCACCCGGTCGACGATGTGCACGCGCAGCCGCCGGGCCGTGCCGCGGGCCGAGGCCGGCCAGTCCAGGGAGACCCTGACGGTCAGCCCGGTGACCTGCCCGTCGACCCAGGCATTCACCTGGGCGGGCTGCTGCAGCCGGTCACGGCCGAGGGGGACGCCGAGGACGCGGGTCGCCGACCCGCTGACCCGCTCGGCGTCCTGGACGGCCAGCGCGGCGATCTTCTCCACCACCCGCTCGGCGATGACGGTGCGGCCCGGTCCGCCGGTCGGGGGAGTTCTCCGCTCGGCGGCGACGGCGCTGGCGGAGGCGCTCATGTCCTCGTCCGGGAGCGGCGAGAGCCGGCGCGGTAGGCGTCACGTGACGCCTGCAGGTCGAATCCGCCCTCGATGATCCAGCCGACGACCAGGCCGGCCACCCCCACCACCAGAACCACGATGAACGCGACAAAACCCCCGAACGCGCCTGCGAAGCCGAGGGCTACACCGAAGCCCAGTCCGAGAGCGGTAGGAGACACAGCACACCTCACAGAGGGAAGGGTTCACGGGATGGATGGGACTTTCGGAGGCTCGCCGATGTCGAGGTCCTCGATGACCACATCCACCAGGGCGTCCGGTGCGACGGTCCGCACAGCGTCCCGAACCTGTCCGGCGATCTCCGCCACGGTGCGGCCGTAGTGGCCGACCACATGAATACGCACTGTTCCGCCGTCGATCTCCACCCCGAGGACACGCTTTCCGGGCAGATAGACGGCGGAAGCTCCGAAGGGCCCGGCAGAGAGCCGGCTGACCGCGGGGCAGCCCACGGCGGCGGCGGCAACGGCCGACGCGTCCGGCTGCCGGGCCGGTACGGGGGGAGCGTCCGCGAGCGCCACCGACGCCGCGTCGCGACGCTGCGGGTGCGGGTGCGGCTGCGTCACTGTACTCGCGACCCGGCTGAGGACTGCGAGTCTCCGTCCCCCGAGTCGGGCAGGTGGATGTCGTCAACGGCGATGTTCACCTCGACCACTTCCAGTCCGGTCATGCCCTCGATCGCCTGCGTGATGTTGCGGCGTATCCCGGCGGCCAGGTCGGCGATGGAGACGCCGTACTCGCAGACGATGTCCACGTCAACCGCGGCCTGGGTCTCGCCGACCTCCACCGCGACGCCCTGGGTGACGCTCGGTCCCCGGGACCCCGGGATGCGTTCGCGGACCGCGCCGATCGCCCGCGGGCCGCCGGTGCCCAGGTCGTACACGCCCGACACCTCGCGGGCGGCGATTCCAGCGATCTTCTGGACCACGGCGTCGGCGACGGTGGTCCGGCCGCGCTCCGTGACCAGCCCCCCGCGGCTCCCCGAGGCGGAGGTCCGGTTCCCCTGGGCTCCGCCACCTGTTGCTTCTGCGGACACTGTGCTCATCAGCTCACACCTTTCGCGGCAATTAGCACGCTCTATTCCAGATGTACCCAAAGGAGCGCTCTCAAGCCTCCCGCCCTCGAACGGGTGTCCAGATGTCCGGTGCGCTCGTATCCGCCGGTCTGGCAGGGCGGCGGACATCCCTGCGTGAGAGCGCTCAGCGGTTCGGGGCACCGGTCGGAACAGGACAGAGAGGTTCGTGGCGTCGTCCCGCGTCCCGTTCCGCACTCCGCTGCGCCGCCCTCGGCAGTGTGGCAACCCCAGTCGCGGCCGGACTCCGACCCGTACCCGGCTGTGCCGGCGGCCCGGCGTGGATCGCCGGAGCCATCCGTCTCGGCGACGGCTCCATCGGCGGTGCGACGGACAAGCCGAACGCGCCGGCCCGGTGCATCCAGCACACCACCGAGTCCCCGGCCGGCGGGAAGTACCTGGAGTCGGTGGGCTCGTACCTCATCAAGGTGGCGTCCGAGCCGCAGCTCATCTACTGCCCCGCCACCGACCGCATCGGGCAGTTCGGTCCGCTGGACCAGTCGAGCCGGGCGCTGAAGAGTGGCCCGGACAGCTACCGGACCAACCGCATCGGCTCGCGATGCGTCCAGATCGAGGTCCTCGGCTACGCTGCGAAACCCTGAACCACCGGCTGGGACCCGAGCAAGAAGCTCGGCTGGGGCAAGATCATGGCCGCGGTCCGCGCGTACGGCGTCGCCGACGCCTTCCCCGCCGGCATCCCCCAACGGCGCGGGCGGCCGCTCGGCTGTCCGTGTGGGAGTCCAAGGGCGGGCACTACCCCCACCGGAACGTCCCCTACCAGGACCACACCGAGTGCGGCGCCGTTGACACCAAGAAGGTGCTGTGGAAGGCCGCGACGCCCACCCCGGCCAAGCCCACCCCGGCGATGCCGACGAAGCAGCCAGGTGACCGCGGAACCCTCGGCACCTGGCCCGGGTCCCCGCCGGTCCTGTACGGCCACAACAGCCGCCCACGATCGCCCCTGAGGACGAGGAGGGCTGACCGCGGTGAGCGCCGAACTCGTCCCCCGGGGCAGCGCCGAGCTGGCGACCGGTCCGCGCCGTGACCCGACCGCTGACTGGCCCGACGAAGCGCGGGCCTTCTCCGAGGAGCTCGCCGCGCACTTCCCGGCGGGCGACCCCTTCCCCGGTCTGGGCGGTGCGTGGATCGCCCGGCAGAAGACGGCGAACACCCGCAAGACCTACATCCGGCAGTTCCGGGTGTGGGAGGAGTACGCCCGGCACGCCGGCGCGCACCCGCTCACGGCCCGCTTCTCCCTGGCCGAGGCCTTCGCCCGATACCTGGAGACCGCACCGACGCTGCGCCCGGTCAAGGGCGGCTGCCGCGGCGAGATGGCCCCCACCGGGGAGCCGCGGCCCGATGCTGCCCGCGCCAACGTCCTGTCGGCCTGCTACTCCTTCCACACCTACGCAGTTCGCGCGGCAACGGAGATGCGGCTGCAGGAGCGGGGGCTCGACGTCGACGCCGACCCGTTCGCGCTCGTGCCCCGCCCGGACATCGACCCGGACCACTCCGAGACCGAGGGCCTGACCGAGGAGGAGATGGCCCGGCTCCTGGCCGCGGCCCGCACCGACTCTCCCCGCGCGAATGCGCTGCTGGCCTCCATGTACTTCATGGCGATGCGCGTGGACTCCGCCCTCGGGGCCCAGGTCGAGGACCTCGGCTACGACGCCGGGCACCGGACGCTGAGCGTGCGGCTGAAGGGCGGGCGCCGAAAGAAGAAGGCGGTGCCGCCGCAGGCCGCCGCCGCGATCGACCGATGCCTGGCCGGGCGGACCACGGGACCGCTGTTCGCCACCCGCACCCGCCGGCCGCTCGACGAGTCGTACGTACGGAAGCTCATCCGGCGCCTGGCGCTGAAGGCCGGCCTGCCGCAGGCCAGCACGATCCACCCGCACGTGATGAAGCACAACGCGGTCACCCACGCACTCGCCCAGCCGAAGGCGAAGCTCCACGTCGTCCAGGACTTCGCCGATCACAAGGACCCGCGGACCACCCGTCGGTACGACCGGCGCCGCGGCAACCTCGCCGGCAGCCCCGGGTACGCACTGGGCTCCGCCATGGCGGAGCTAC
>NZ_LIQR01000414.1 GCF_001418575.1 Peterkaempfera griseoplana | reverse complement strand
CCCCCGGTGCCCCCGGCGTCGGCGACCCGCTCTTCCCGACCCTCGGCAACGGCGGGTACGACGTCGGCCACTACGACCTGTCCTTCGACTTCACGCCGGTCAGCTACGACTTCACCGGCACCGTGCGGATCTCTGCGACCGCCACCCAGGACCTGTCCTCCTTCAACCTCGACACCGACGGCCACACCATCGACTCCGTCACCGTCGACGGCCAGGACGCACAGTGGGCGCTCAGCGCGGGAAAGACCGGTCAGGAGCTCACCGTCACCCCGCCCGAGCCGCTGCACGACCACCGCCCCTTCGAGGTGGTGGTGGCTTACCACGGCAACGGCAGGCAGAAGATCACCGGCGCCCCGGGCTGGCGCTACATCAGCGATGGCGGCTTCGCCTCCGCCGCCCAGTCCTCCCGGGCCGACACCTTCGCCCCGGTCAACGACACCCCGTCCGACAAGGCCACGTGGACCTTCCACATCACCGCGCCGAACGGCTGGACGGGGAGTGCCAACGGCGACCTGGTCGGCACCCGGCCGGACGGGGAGGCGAAGACCACCTGGGACTTCCGCCTCGACGCGCCGATGGCGACCGAACTGCTCGGCATCTCCGTCGACCGGCAGACCTACCTCACCGGCGAGGGCCCGCACGGCGTCCGGCTGCGCCACCTCGTCCCCGACGACCAGGTGGCCACGTACCAGCCGATCGTCGAGCAGACCGGCGAGCAGATCGCCTGGCTGGAGGACAAGCTGGGCGTGAAGTTCCCCTTCGACACCTACGGGGTGCAGATCGTCCGGGACGGCTACGGCGACGCGCTGGAGAACCAGACCCTCTCCCTCTTCGGGCCGAACTGGTTCCGGAACGCGGCCACCTCGACCACGTACACCAACACGATGGTCCATGAGCTGACCCACCAGTGGTTCGGCGACTCCGTCACCCCCGCCGACTGGCAGCAGGCCTGGCTGAACGAGGGGCCGGCCGTCTACTACGCCGCCGTCCGGGCCGACGAGCACGGCACGGCCTCCCTGGTGGACAAGATGCACACCGCCTACACCAAGCTCGACGCGGTCCGCAGGACCGACGGCCCGCCAGGGAAGCCCACCGCGCTCGGCGGCTTCAACATCTACGACGGCGGGGCGGTCGTGCTGTACGCGCTCAACCAGCAGGTCGGGCAGGAGCAGTTCGCCAAGATCATCAAGTCGTGGCTGCTGAAGTACCGCGACTCCACCGCCGACAGCGAGGACTTCATCGACAACGCCGTCGCCGCCACCCACGACGACTCGCTGCGCCCGTTCCTGGAGAGCTGGCTCTACGGCCTCGACAACCCGCCGATGCCGGGCCACCCCGACTGGAGCTCGTCGTGAGGCCGGGTCCGGCTGCTGCCGCCGCGGCCTCGGTGCTCGCCCTCCTGGCCGCGCCGCAGGCCGCGGCGGGTGAGCCCGCCCCGAAGACCTACCACGTTGCACCGCAGGGCGAGGGGCAGGCCTGCAACGTCACCAACCCCTGCTCGCCGACCACCGCCCGGGACAAGGTGCGCCAGGCTCTCGCCGAGGGCATGGACCGCGACATCGAGGTGCGGCTCGCCGACGGCACCTATCCGCTGGACGCCCCGCTCACCCTGGGCGCCGCCGACTCCGGCCGCGATGGCCACACCGTCACCTGGACCGCGGAACCCGGCGCCCACCCGGTCCTCTCCGGCGGCCGGACCATCACCGGCTGGCGGCCCGCGGCCGACGGCCGCTGGAGCGCGGCGGTCCCGGACGGCGCCGCACCGCGGCAGCTGTTCGTCGACGGCGTCCGGGCGGTACGCGCCCGCAGCGGCCCCTGCCCGGTGGCGGTCTGCGATGCGACGGCCACCGGCATGACCGGTGCCGTGGCCTCCGGTGCCGCCTCCTGGGCCAGGCCGACCGCCGCCGAGGCGGTCATCCGGGTCCGCTGGCGCAACTACCACTGCCGGATCGCCGGAGTCAGCGGCGACCTCATCACCTTCGTCCAGCCGTGCTGGATCAACTCCGCCAGCGGCACCGCCCGCACCGGCCCGGCCTGGGACTCCACGGCTGTCGACTCCAGCCGCTACACGGGCGTCAGCTACTTCGAGAACGCCGTCGAACTCCTCGACACCCCCGGGGAGTTCGCCTGGGACCCGGACGCGCGCACCGTGACCTATCTGCCCCGCCCCGGCGAGGACATGACACGCGCCGTGGCCGTCACACCGTCCACCGAACACCTGGTCGTCCTCGACGGCGCGCACGACCTGCGGTTGTCCGGGCTGACCTTCTCCTACGCCGCGTACACCCAGCCGGACACCGACGAGGGCTACGCCGGCACCCAGGCCGGCCTCACCCTCACTGGGCCCACAGGCCCGGTGGACCACGCTGGCCGCTACTACACCAAGCCCGCCGCCGCCGTCACCGTCCGCGGCGGCCGGAACGTCGTGATCGAGGGGTCGGCCTTCTCGCGGCTCGGCGGGGCCGGCGTGGTCCTCGAGCACGGCACCCGGGACTCGTCGGTCATCCGCAGCACCTTCACCGACCTGTCCTCCGGCGCCGTCTACGTCGGCGACACCGAACCCGACCCGCCCGCCGAGCTGACCGGGCTGCGCAACACCGTCGCGTACAACACCATCGACCACACCGGGGTCGAGTACTCCGACTCCGTCGGCATCTGGGCCGGCTACGAGGCTGAGCTGACCATCGACCACAACAGCCTCGACCACCTGCCGTACTCCGGGATCTCGGTCGGCTGGGGCTGGAACCAGCCCGAGGCCCGGAACTCCGTCCTGCGGGACAACCGGATCACCGACAACCGGGTCACCGACGCCATGCTCGTCGCCTACGGCCAACACGACGGCGGCGCCATCTACACCCAGGGCGCCCAGCCCGGCACCGTGATCAGCGGCAACTACCTCAACCGCTCCGCGTACGGCAACACCGAACGCGACGGCAACGGCATCTACCTCGATGAACAGTCCTCCCACATCCTGGTGCAGGGCAACGTCCTCACCCGCGTCGGCTACAAGTGGGTCTCCAACTGGGCCGACTACGGCATCGACAACCTCGTCACCGGCAACTGGACCGACACCGACGCCCCGGCCCTGGCCGGCACCGGATCGGCCATGGTCGACAACGCCGTCAAGCTGGAACAGCTGCCCGCCGAAGCCGTCCGGGTGGCGGCGGCGGCCGGTGCCCACCCCGGTGCCGAACCGGTCGAGCAACTGCGCCCCGACCTGGCCCGCGCGGGCACCGCCACGCAGTCGTCCACCGCCGGAACGGCGGCGGCGGGGCGCGGCAACGACGGCGACACCACCACCGACACCGGCACCGCCTCGGAGGCGGGCGCGTGGTGGCAGGTCGACCTCGGCTCCGTGCAGCACATCGGCCAGGTGGAGATCTGGAACGGCGCATCGGCGGCCACCGCCGACTTCGACGTGCGGATCTCCTCCACGCCCGACTTCGCCGACGCCACCACCGTCCACGTCACCGGCCGTGCACTACGGCCGACCCTGGTGGACACGGACACCACGGGCCGGTACGTGCGGATCCAACGCACCGGCACCGGACGCATCGCGCTCGCCCAGGTGAGCATCCATCCGTAGCACCGTCCATCCGTAGCACCGTCCGTCCCGGCTGCGGGCCGCGCCTGGAGCGCGGCCCGCAGCCGCCAAGGAAAGCTGACGGCATGAGTTGGTTCACCGAGGCCCGCTTCGGGCTATTCATCCACTGGGGCATCTATGCGGCGGCCGCCCGGCATGAGTGGGTGAAGTCCCGCGAGAGGCTCACCGACGCCCAGTATCAGCGGTACTTCGACCACTTCGACCCGGACCTCTACGATCCCGCCCGCTGGGCGGACGAGGCGGCCGGCGCCGGGATGCGGTACGTCGTCGTCACCACCAAGCACCACGACGGGTTCTGCCTGTGGGACTCCGATCTCACCGACTACAAGGCCACCCGCACCCCTCACGGCCGGGACCTGCTGGCCCCGCTGGTCGAGGCCTTCCGCGAGCGGGGCCTGCGGATCGGGCTTTACCACTCGCTCCTCGACTGGCACCACCCCGACTTCCCGGTCGACCTCCACCACCCGCAGCGCGACGACCAGGAGTTCAAGGCCGCGACCGCGGGGCGGGACGTCGCCAAGTACGCCGACTACCTGCACGGCCAGGTTGAGGAGCTGCTGACCCGGTACGGCCGGATCGACAGCATGTGGTTCGACTTCTCCTACCCCGGAAGGGGCTTCGGCGCCAAGGGCCGGGAGGCATGGCGCTCGGAGGAACTGCTGGCCCTGGTCCGCAGGTTGCAGCCGCAGATCCTGGTCAACAACCGGCTCGACCTCGGCACCGGCGACTTCACCACCCCCGAGCAGGTGATGCCCACCGCGGGCACGGTGGGCGCCGGCGGTCTGCCCTGGGAGTCCTGCCAGACCCTCAACGGCAGCTGGGGCTACGACCGCGACAACCTCGACTGGAAGAGCGCCGGCCTGCTAGTCCGGATGCTGGTCGAGAACGTCGCACGCGGCGGCAACATGCTGCTCAATGTCGGCCCGAACGCCCGGGGCGAGTTCGAGCCGCGCGCCGTTGAGCGGCTGCGCGCGATCGGATCGTGGATGCGCCTGCACAGCCGGGCTGTGCACGGCGCCGGGCCGGCCGAAGGTCTCGTACCGCCGCCGGACTGCCGGTACACACGCCGCGGCGACCGCCTCTACCTCCATCTCTTCACCTGGCCGATGCGGCATGTGCACCTGGCGGGGCTGCGGGGGCGCGTGGAGTACGCCCAGTTTCTGCACGATGCCTCGGAGGTCCGATTCCACGAGCCGGCCGACGAACCCGGCCACCACTACCTCGCGGTGCCTCAGGACCACCTGACCCTGCAACTTCCCGTCCAGCGGCCCGACGCGGCCGTCCCCGTCGTCGAACTCTTCCTCACGCACTGAAAGGAACCTGCGGGAGGACGATCACTGCGCGCCTGCGGCCCCGTGCGCAGCCCACTCGTCGGCGGGCGTTGCAGCCAGTCGGGCTGCGGCTGCAGCGGGGTCGGTGGCGAAGGCGAGTGGCCGGCAGTCGGCGAGATGGCCGACCAGCAGGTCGCGGACCGGGCCGGGACTGGAAGCGACGGAGCCGGCGAGCACGACCGGGCCGTGCTCGCCGGGCGGAACGGTGCTGCGGACGAGTTCGGCAAGGTGGCGGGCCGCGCTGTCGGCCAGGGAGAGTGCAGTCGGATCGCCGAGCAGCGCTGCCTCGCTGACGAGGGGCGCCAGGCGGGCCAGCCTGGCTGGCGCCCCGGCGTAGGCCCAGCGGACGAGGCCCTCGGAGCAGGTGGCGGCGCAGTGCCGGAGGACGGCGGACCCCAGCCGGCTGTCCGGGTGGGTGTGTGCACGGCGCAGGGCTTCCCGGCCGAGCCAGAATCCGGCGCCCTCGTCTCCGAGCAGCCAGCCCAGCCCGCCGCGGACCGCCTCCACCCGGTGGTGCGTCACCTGACAGCACACGGCGCCCGTCCCGGCGATCAGGACCGTTCCCCTCGGCTCGTCCGTGCCGGAGGCGAAGGCGGTGACGGCATCCGGAACCACCCTGACCGGAACGGTGAGGCCGAGCGCCTCGCCGCACCGTGCTGCGAAGTCCACAGGATCAGCCAGGGAGCGGTAGCCCGAGAGGCCGATGACACAACCGGCGACCTGGCTGATCCTGTGGACTT
>NZ_LIQR01000413.1 GCF_001418575.1 Peterkaempfera griseoplana | reverse complement strand
CACGGTCCCGCACAGCGCCGCGCTGACCGGCCTGGCGTTGGCCGGCGGCTCGGCGGC
This sequence comes from Peterkaempfera griseoplana, assembly GCF_001418575.1. Lineage (GTDB taxonomy): Bacteria > Actinomycetota > Actinomycetes > Streptomycetales > Streptomycetaceae > Peterkaempfera > Peterkaempfera griseoplana. The sequence continues at coordinate 15,600 of NZ_LIQR01000413.1, read as the reverse complement.
GCTGTGCGGGACCGTGCTGGGGCTGGGCCGCCGGCGGATCGACCAGCGGCTGGCCGTGGCGTGGGAGCAGGAGTGGGAGCAGGTGGAACCGCTCTGGTCCGGACGGTCCCGGTCGGCCTAGGCGGGCGACCCGGTGTGGACGTCGGGACGTACGGACCTCCGGCAGGGCCCGGCGGGCCCTGCCGGCCCGGAGCCTGCCACGGCCGATCCGGAGGAGGACCGCCATGGCCCGTCCGGTGATGGTAGGCGTCGACGGTTCCGCGCAGAGCCTGCGGGCGGTGGACTGGGCCTCGGACGAGGCCGCCCGCCGCGGGACGTCGCTGGAGCTGGTGCACACCTCGCTCTGGGACCGCTATGAGCCCGACGCGACGGACAACGAGGGGCTGGCGGCGGACCACAGGGCCGTGGCCCGGCTGCTGGCCGCGGCCGCCGAGCGGGCGGCCGCACGCCACCCGGAGGTCGCCGTCGGTACCCAGGTGGTGCCGGACTCCCCCGTGGCGGGCCTGCTGGAGGCGGCGTCCCGGGCGGCACTGCTGGTGGTCGGCTGCCGTGGGCGGCGCGGTCTCGCCGGGGCGCTGCTCGGCACGGTGCATCTGCAGGTGGCGGCCCGCGCCCCGTGTCCGGTGGTGGTGGTCCGGGGCACGGACGACGCGGTGGGCCGGCGGTACGGGCGGCTGGCGCTGGGGGTGGACGAGGCGGACGCCAAGGGGGCGGTGGCGGAGTTCGCCTACGCCGAGGCGCAGCTCTGGGGGTCCCTGCTGACGGCGGTCCGGGCGCGGCGGAGCTCCTCCGGCCCGCCGCCGTCGGGCGCGCCCGCGGGCTCCGGTGCCACGGGGCACCGAGCGGTGGAGGCCGCCGTCGCCGCGGCCGCCGCGGCCCACCCCGCGGTCGGGGTGGAACTGCTGTCGCGGCCGGGCGCTGCGCCCGCGGTGCTGCTGGAGGCCGCACAGGGGGCCGACCTGGTGGTGGCCGGCGCCGACCACCGCAGGCACCTGCTGGGCCCGCATCCGGGTCCGGCCGCCCGCGCCCTGCTGCAGCACGCGCCCTGCCCGGTGGCGGTCGTCCCCTCGACCTGACCCGGCCGGACCTGCGCGGGTACGGCGGCAACCGCGCCGGTGCGGCGCTGCTGTTCCGCCCGCGTCCCACCGGGGCCGTCCGGCCCGGGGCCCGGCTGCGACGTTCGGCCCCCCATCCGGGGACCGCCGGCCCCTGTCGCCGCCACGCCTGCGGATCGACCCTCGCAGTACGGATCCCACCACCCTGCACCGCAGCGTCCACGGGACCGGCGCGAAGGAGGAGCCATGCAGCAGCCGGCCGTCGACGCCGCCGCACTGGAGGACCTTCTCCGCGCTGCGGTCGCCGCACCCTCGATCCACAACACCCAGCCCTGGCGGTTCCGTCTGGACCTCGCCCACCTCACGGTGGAGGTCGGCGCCGCTCCGGGACGGGCGCTGCCCCTGGCCGACTCCGACGGCCGGGCCGTGCACCTGTCGGTGGGTGCCGCGGTCTTCAATCTGCGTACCGCCGTGGCCCACCACGGCTGGCGGCCGGTGACCCGGCTGCTCCCCGAGCCCGACCGTCCGGAGGTGCTGGCAGCCGTCCACCTCGCCGGAGCGCCGCATGCGCCCGGCGGCGACGGGAACAGCAACAGGAAAGGCAACGGCTACGGCAACGGCCGGTACGACGGACGCGACCTCTATGAGTCCATCTGGCTCCGCCACAGCTCCCGGATGCCCTTCACCGAGCAGCCGGTCCCGCAACCGGTCCTCGACGAACTCGTGCGCGCCGCGGAGTCCGAGCAGGCCGACCTGATCCTCCCCGGCCGCGGCGAGTCGGCCCGGCTGCTGGCGATCACCGCCGACGCCGAGCGCCGCAACAACGGCGACCCCGCACGCCGGGCCGAGACCGCCTCCTGGTGCGCCCCCGGCCGCCACCCCGACCCCGGCCACGGCATCCCGCCGGCCGCGATGGGGGTGATGGACGCAGGGGCGCAGCTGCCGATGCGCGACTTCACCGGACGCCTCGACGGCCCTCCCCGTCCCGCCGCGTGCTTCGAGCGCGATCCGCAGCTGCTGCTGCTCAGCACCCGCCAGGACCGCCCGGTGGACTGGCTGCGCGCCGGGCAGGCCATGCAGAAGGTGCTGCTGGTGCTCACCGCCCGCGAGCTGGTGGCGTCCTTCCTGCACCAGGCCCTGGAATGGCACGATCTGCGGTGGCTGCTGCGCGACCCGCACGCCGGGCTGTGCCACCCCCAGGTTCTGCTGCGCATCGGCTACGGACCGGTGGGAGCCGTCACGCCGCGCCGGGCGCCGCTGGAGACGGTGAACGGCGCGGAGCATCCGCAGGTGGGGAAAGTCGACCACGCGGGGACCTACGGCCCTGTACTGGCACCGGCCGGCCGGTGACGCTGGAGGGCGGGGCGGGCCTGCGTGCCGCCCCCGGCGGCGTCCCGGCGGCAGGGAGGACGGACCGATGACGGTGAACGACCCACCCGCAGGCGCGGCTGCCGTACGGCGGCCGGTCCGTGTGGTGCTCGTCGACGACCACGAGGTGGTGCGCCGCGGTGTGCGCGACCTGCTGGAGGGCGAGGGCATCGAGGTCGCCGGCGAGGCGGCCACGGCTGCGCAGGCCATGGTCCGGATCCCGGCGCTGCGGCCCGACGTGGCCGTCCTCGACGTACGGCTGCCCGACGGCGACGGGGTTTCCGTCTGCCGGGAGCTGCGCTCCCGGATGCCTGCTCTGGCGTGCCTGATGCTGACGTCCTTCGACGACGAGGAGGCGCTGCTGGACGCCATCATGGCCGGGGCTGCGGGCTATGTCCTCAAGCAGATCCGCGGCAGCGACCTGGTGTCGGCCGTACGCACGGTCGCCTCCGGCCAGTCGATGCTGGACCCCGGGACGACGGCCCGGCTGATGGCGCGGCTGCGCGGCGACCCGCAGCCGGCCGGCGAACCGGCTCCGCCGTCCCTGGCCGAGCTGACCGCCCGGGAGCGGGAGATCCTCACCCTGATCGGCGAGGGGCTGACCAACCGCGACATCGGAGCGCGCCTCTTCCTGGCGGAGAAGACGGTCAAGAACCACATCTCCCGGCTGCTCGCCAAGCTGGGCGTGGAACGCAGGGTCCAGGCGGCGGTCATCGCCACCCGGGTCTCCGGCACGGCCGGCGGCGGGCGGTCCCCTGAGGGCCAACCGCAGTACGGCGGCCACTCCAAGCGCTGAGAGGTCGTCCCGCCCGGCGGAGCGCACCGCGGGGGGTGCGGGCGGAGCGGAGCACCGGCTGGTACGTCCGCGGCCTCACCGGCCTGCGCCCTGTGTCGGGTGTTCTGTGTCGGGGGCACTCTGCGTCACGGGCGGCGCCGGCCGGCCATCGGCGCCTGCCAGATGATGCGGGTGCCGCCGTCGGGGGCGGGCGTGATCTCCAGGGACCCTCCGAGCTGGTCGGCCCGCTCCGCCATGTTGCGCAGGCCGCCGCGGCGGTTCAGGGGTTCGGGGATGCCCACGCCGTCGTCGGTGACGCTCAGCGACACCCCCTCCGGCTCGGCGACCAGCACGATCCCGGTCCGGTGGGCGTGCGCATGCCTGGCCACATTGGCCAGCGACTCGGCAAGGACGGCCAGCACATGGTCGGCGAGGACGGTCGGCACCTCGGTGTCCAGCAGCCCCTCCATCCGCAGATGGGGGGCGAACCCCAGGGCCAGGGCGGCCTCCTGGACGGTCGCCGCGGCGCGGGCCCGCAGGCTGGCCGCCGACCCGCCGATCCCGGTCTCGGGGGTGCGCAGGCCGAATATGGCGGTGCGGATGGTCCTGATGGTCTCGTCCAGGTCGTCGATCGCCTGGAGCACCCGCTGGGCGGCCTTGGGATGGGTGATCAGCGGCTGGGCGCTCTGCAGCGTCATCCCGGTGGCGAAGAGCCGCTGGATGGCCAGGTCGTGCAGGTCCCTGGCGATGCGGTCGTGGTCCTCCAGCAGTGCGATCTGCTCGGCGTGGCGCCGCCGCTCCGCCAGCTCCATGGCGACGGCGGCCTGGCCCGCGAAGCCGGCCAGCGGCCCGGTCTCGTCCTCGGTGAACAGCGGTCCCCCGGTGGCCCGGGCGAGCAGCAGCACTCCGTGCATCCCGCCCTCGGCGGTGCCGATGGGGACGGCGACCGCGGGGCCGAGGCCGCCGAACCGCGGCGGCCCGGCGGTGATCCTGGGGTCGCAGGACGCATCGGTGCTGACCGCCGGGGCCGCCTCCGCGTACGCGGTGCCCATCAGGCTGCCGATCATGGGCAGGACCAGGTCGCGGTGGCTGTCGGCCTGCCGGCCGACGGCCAGTTCCACCACCAGTTCCTCCTCCCCGTGGGGCACGGCGATGGCGACCAGGTCGGCGTCGGTGAGGGCCTGCGAGCGGTCGGCGATCAGCGCCAGCACCTTGTCCGTGGGGTCGCCGGACAGCAGTTCCCGGGTGACCTCGGCGCCTGCGGCCAGCCAGCGGCCCCGGGTCACCGACTCCTTGTACAGGCGCGCGTTGTCGATCACCACTCCGGCGGCCACGGCGAGGGTCGCCAGCAGGGACTCGTCCTCGGCGTCGAACTCGGCACCGCCGTGCTTCTCGGCCAGGTAGAGGTTGCCGAAGACCTGCTCGCGTACCCGGATGGGGACCCCGAGGAAGGAGTGCATCGGGGGATGGTGGGCCGGGAAGCCCACGGAGGCCGGATGCCCGGCGAGGTCGGGAAGGCGCAGCGGCCTGGGGTCACGGATGAGTTCGCCGAGCACACCGCGGCCGGAGGGGAAGGGCCCGATCCGGGCTGCCTGCTCCTCGTCCACGCCGACCGTGACGAACTGCGACAGGGTCGCACCGTCGGGGCCGATCACACCGAGCGCCCCGTACTCGGCGTCCACCAGGACGGTGGCGGTCTCGACGATGCGGTGCAGCGCCTGGCCCAGCTCCAGCTCCCGGCCGACCGAGAGCACCGCCTCCAGCAGGCTGTGGACCCGGTCGTGGGTGCCGCGGACGACGGCAAGGCGGGCTTGCAGTTCGTCGAGCAACTCGTCGAGCCGCAGCCGGGGAACGTCCGACTCGAACTCCTCGCCGGCCCGGCCCGTGTCGTCCTCGGGCACAGCGCCCACCTCCCCGAGCGCGTCAGGGGCGGGCTTCGTGGAAGCCCTGCCTCTCACGGTAACGCCGGGCGGCGGATCGCGCCGGAGCGCGGGGCCCGGCCGCTGCCGGCGCGGGGTGGCGCGGACAGGCGCCCGCCCTCCGGTGCGGGAGCGTCGGCTCCGGGTGACCGGGGAGGGGCGCCTGCGGAGGAGCGAGGGCGGGGCGGTTCAGCAGCCGCCGCAGTTGTAGTAGAGGACGTCCCAGTGGGTGCCCTCGTTGGCGTAGATGTTGCCGGCGCCCGACTGGTACTGGGCGGCGCCGTCGCCGCTGCGCGGGCCGATGTAGGCGAAGGTGCCGGTGATGTAGTTGTTGAGGCAGGTGTACCGGCTCATGTCGAGCTTGTAGCCGTTCCAGTGGCTGTAGGTGCCGCTGGCATGGCCGGTCTCGGTGCCGCCGGTGATGTTGACGGCGCAGCCGCTGGCCTTCCTGAGGGTGACCGCTCCCTGGGCCGTGGCCTGGTTGAGCTGGTCGAAGGACGTGCAGGTCGAGACGTTGCGGTTGGTGCATCCGCCGCTGGACGACCAGGTGATGCCGGCGGCGCGGAACATGGACTCGGCCTGCGCCTGGGTGAGCTTGGTGACGGCGGAGGCTTGGGTGGCGGTCAGCAGCAGTGCTGCGAACGCGGCGACGAGTGCGACCAGGGCTCTGCAAAGAGGCTTCGGCATGCGCCCAGTGAAGCGGAATGCCCCGTCCATGACAAGACATCCAGCGGAGAGGTCACTCCTGGTGGACACGCATAGAGCGTGGCGGAGCGGCAGTGGTTGTCGAACGGGGCCCGACAAGGTCCGCAGCCGGATGATCCGTCACGGATCTATGCTGGCGGTATGACCGCCACAGCGCCGCCCACCCGCACCGAACCGGACCTCTCCTTCCTGCTGAACCGCACCGGCCACGTCCTGCAGACCCGGATGGCGGCGGCGCTGGCCGAGGTGGGACTGACCGCGCGGATGCACTGCGTCCTGGTCCACGCCCTGGAGGAGGAGCGGACCCAGATCCAGCTCGCCGAGATCGGGGACATGGACAAGACCACCATGGTGGTCACGGTCGACGCCCTGGAGGAGGCCGGGCTCGCCGAGCGGCGCCCCTCCAGCAGGGACCGCCGGGCACGGATCATCGCGGTCACCGAGGAGGGCGCGGAGGTCGCCCGGCGGAGCCAGCAGATCGCCGACCGGGTCCATGAGGAGGTGCTGGAGGCGCTGCCCGAGGAGGAGCGGGAGGTCTTCGTCCGGGCGATGACGCGCCTGGCCGAAGGGCATCTGTCCGCCCCCGTCGAGGGACCGGCGCCGGTCAGGCGGACCCGCCGGCGCCGCCAGTAGGCCCGAAATAAATCATCCACAACAAAACAATCTGCTACGGTTCCTCCTGTCGCCCCGTCGGACAGGAGAAAACCCATGCCCGCTGTCTCCACACCCCCGCCCCCCACCGCCTCCCGGTCACCCCTGCTCGCCCTGGCGGTGATCGCGGCGGGGCTGCTGATGGTCGTCCTCGACGGCAGCATCGTCACCGTGGCGATGCCCGCCATCCAGCAGGACCTGGGCTTCTCCCCCACCGGCCTGAGCTGGGTGGTCAACGCCTACCTGGTGGCCTTCGGCAGCCTGCTGCTGCTCGCCGGACGCCTCGGCGACCTGATCGGCCGCAGGCGGATGTTCCTGGCGGGCACCGCCGTGTTCACCGCCGCCTCCGCGCTGGCGGCCGCCGCCACCACCCCAGCCGTACTGCTGGCCGCGCGCTTCCTCCAGGGCATCGGCAGCGCGATGGCCTCGGCGGTCGGCCTGGGCATCCTGGTGATGCTCTTCCCCGCACCCGGGGAGCGGTCCCGGGCGATCGCCGTGTTCAGCTTCACCGGCGCGGCAGGCGCCTCCGTCGGGCAGGTCCTCGGCGGCGTCCTCACCGATGCCCTGAGCTGGCACTGGATCTTCCTGATCAACCTTCCGATCGGCCTGGTGGTGCTGGCCGTCGCACTGAGGGTGCTGCCCGCCGACCGCGGCCTCGGTCTCGCCGCCGGAGCCGACGTCCTGGGCGCGCTGCTGGTCACCGCCGGTCTGATGCTGGGGATCTCCACGGTGGTCCAGATCGGCAGCTACGGCTGGACGTCGGCGCACACCCTGGGACTGGGCGCCGTCGCGGTCGTCCTGCTCGCCGGATTCGTCCTCCGCCAGGCCACCGCGCGCACTCCGCTGATGCCGCTGCACGTGCTGCGCCCGCGCGGCGTCTGGGGGGCCAACCTGGTGCAGGCACTGATGGTGGCCGCGCTGTTCTCCTTCCAGATCCTGGTCGCACTGCACCTCCAGCAGGTCCTCGGTTACGGCGCCGCCCGGACCGGGCTGGCGATGCTCCCGGCCGCGGCCGCCATCGGCGCGGTGTCGCTGGGCGTCTCCGCCCGCCTCTCCGCCCGCTTCGGCGAGCAGCGCGTCCTGGCCGTCGGCATCGTGCTGCTGATCGGGGTCCTGGGGCTGCTCGTCAGGCTCCCCGTGCACGCCCACTACCTCACCGACCTGCTCCCCGTGATGCTGCTGGCCGCAGGCTTCGGGCTCGCCCTCCCGGCGCTCACCGCACTCGGCATGTCCGGTGCCAAAGAGGCCGACGCCGGACTGGCCTCCGGCCTGTTCAACACCACCCAGCAGATCGGCATGGCCCTCGGCGTGGCGACGCTGTCCACGCTGGCCGCCTCCCGCACCCGCGGGCTGCTCGCCGCCGGACAGAGCCGGGCGGCGGCGCTGACCGGCGGCTACCACCTGGCCTTCGCCGTGGGCACCGGCCTGCTGGTGGCCGCCCTCGCGGTCTCCCTCACCGTGCTGCGGCGATCCCACCGTGCGCACCCCGTCCCGGCGGACCACCCGGTCCCGGCGGACGACACCGCCCCGACGGCCACCCCGGCTTCCGCCCGGTGACCCGTCACTCCCGCACGCGGCACTCCCGCCGCAACGGCCCCGCCCCCTGCTGCACCGGGGCGGGACCGTTGCGGCGGGGAGCCAGGACCGGGGAACCCCGGCGCAGAGGTCGGAGAGGCGGCCCGCCCGCGGGTCCCAGCCGCCGCTCCCTGTCCATCGGGGAAGCCCTGCGACAGGCCCGCGAGCGGACGGGACGCAACCCACCGCCCGCACCCGCGACCGCCCGGTGCGGCGACGAGTGCCGAGGGCCGGACCGACAGCGGACCCACCTGCCCTCGGCGCCGTCCGCGGCGCGCCCGCCCGTGCCGGCGCAGGATGTCCGCGGCGGGGATGCTTCGATGGCCCCGGAACCACCGTACGGCCCAGGCATCCCGGGCCGTACCCGACGAGGGGACAGCATGACCACTCTGAGCATCCGTTACATCGGCGGCCCGACCGCGGAGATCGAGATCGGCGGGGTCCGGTTGCTCACCGACCCGACCTTCGACGAGCCCGGCGACTACCCCGTCGGTTCCCGGAAGCTGACCAAGACCGCCGGCCCCGCGGTGCAGCCGGCCGGCATCGGACCGGTGGACGCGGTGCTGCTCTCCCACGACCAGCACCCGGACAACCTGGACTCCGCCGGGCGGGCGTACCTCGACGGGGTACCGCTGGTGCTGTCCACCGCCGCCGCCCGGGAACGGCTGGGAGACCCGGTGCGGGCACTGCCGAACTGGGAGCACACGGCGCTGGCCCGGCCGGACGGCGGTGAGCTGCGGATCACCGGCGTGCCGGCGCAGCACGGGCCGGACGGCTCGGAGCACCTGGTCGGCGAGGTCACCGGGTTCGTCCTGTCCGGTGCGGGTCTGCCGACGGTGTACGTCAGCGGGGACAACGCCTCACCGGCCGTGGTCGCCGCCGTCGCCGCCCGCTTCGCCCCGGTCGATGTGGCGCTGCTCTTCGCGGGGGCGGCGCGGACCCCCGTCGTACCGGACGGCACCCTGACGCTCACCAGTGAGCAGGCCGCCGAGGCGGCGACCGTCCTCGGCGCGGGGAAGGTGCTGCCGCTGCACTTCGAGCACTGGGCGCACTTCACCCAGGACGGTGCGACCCTGGCCGAAGCCTTCGAGCGGGCCGGTACGGCGGACCGGCTGCATCTGCTGAAGCCCGGGGAGTCCGTGCGGTGGTGAGGCACCGCCGTTGAGGACCGCCGCCGGGGCGACCGGTCGGGGGAGACCGGCGGCCGGTCGCCCGCCGACCACCGGGCCGGGGGGCTAGTGTCGGCCGGAGCCCCCCGCACCGCGCCCAGGAGACAGCCATGACCGGACGACCCCCGCTGCCCCCCTTCACCCGTGAGACCGCGCTGCTCAAGGTGCAGGCCGCCGAGGACGCCTGGAACACCCGGGATCCCCGTCAGGTCGCGCTCGCCTACTCGACGGACTCCGTCTGGCGCAACCGCGACCTCTTCCTCACCGGCCGGGACGCCATCGTGGAGTTCCTGACCGCCAAGTGGGAGCGCGAGCTGGACTACGCGCTGCGCAAGGAGCTGTGGGCCTTCGAGGGGGACCGCATCGCCGTGCGCTTCCAGTACGAGTGCCACGACCGGGACGGGCAGTGGTGGCGCTCGTACGGCAACGAGCTCTGGCTGTTCGACGGCGACGGTCTGATGACCCGGCGCGAGGCGAGCATCAACGACGTGCCCATCGCCGAGAGCGAGCGCCGCATCCACGGCCCGCGCCCGGCCGACCAGCACGGGGTGCCCTTCCCGGTGCACTGACACCGTGGGGCGGACGGCGGCGAGGACGGGGGCAGGGCGGACCTGCGGCGGCGGACTCGGTAGCGTCTGTCACCGCCGCGCCGACCGGCGCCGCGTGCCCGAGCCCTGGGAGAGCCCTGATGCCCACCACGATCCGCCGAGCAGTCATCCCCGCGGCCGGCCTCGGCTCGCGTCTCCTGCCGCTGACCAAGGCGACGCCCAAGGAGATGCTGCCGGTGGGCGACAAGCCGGTGATCGAGCACACCGTGCGTGAGCTGGTGGCGTCCGGGATCACCGACATCACCATCGTGGTCTCGGGCGGCAAGGGTCTGATCCAGGACCACTTCCGCCCCAACCCGACGCTGGTCGCCCAGCTGCGGGCGGACGGCAGGACCGCCTATGCCGACGCGGTGGAGGAGGTCGGCGAACTCTCCCGGCTCGGCCACATCACCTACCTCGACCAGCACGGCCCGTACGGCAACGGCACCCCGGTCCTCAACGCCGCCCGCAACTTCGGCGACGAGCCGATGCTGGTGCTGTGGCCGGACGACGTCTTCGTCGCCGACATCCCCCGCGCCCAGCAGCTGATCAAGGCGTACGAGGCGACCAACTGCCCCGTACTGGCCCTGATGCCGATGGAGCCCGCCGACTCGCAGCGCTACGGCGTCCCCGTGGTCAAGGAGGACCTGGACGACGGCCTGCTGCGGATCACCGGCCTGGTGGAGAAGCCCAAGCCGCAGGAGGCCCCGTCCGCCTACGCGGCCATCGGCGGCTATGTCATCACCCCGGGGATCATCGACGAACTCCGTGAGCAGACCAAGCGCTGGTACGACCACCGCACCGGCGAGGTCTACCTCACCGACGCCATCAACGCCTACGCCGCGGGCCGGGCCGTGTACGGGCAGGTGATCCAGGGCCGCTGGTACGACACCGGCAACCCGTTGGCGTACCTCACGGCGCAGTTCGCCGCCGCCCTGGCCGACCCCGAGTACGGCCCGCACCTGCGCCGGCTCGCCCAGGACCTCGACGGCACCGACCTCGCCGGATAGGGCGCCCCGACGTCGCGGGGCGGCCGCCCTCCGCACCGGGCGGAGGGCGGCCGTCCCCGTCGCCGCCGGGCCGGTGCGCGTCCGCCGCCCCGCCGCCCCGCCGCCCGAGGGGGTGGCAGCCGGGAAGCCCCGCTAACCGGCGGCGTCCCTGGGTGTCCGCAGGGCGGCGGTGAAGAGGCCGGCCCGGTCGCCGAGCGAGGCGAAGAACGCGGTGTCGCAGGCCTCCACGGCGACCACCGCACGGTTGGCCAGCTGCCGCCCCTCCTCGGTCACCTCCAGGGCGCGGGCCCGCCGGTCGTGCGGATGCGGGCCGCGCTCCTCGAGGGCGCGCAGCACCTGTGAGGTCATCATGGGGTCGGTGGCCGCATGGTCGGCCAGCTGCCGCTGGGTGACCGGCCCCTCCGCCTGGAGCCAGGTCAAGGACGCCAGCAGCACGAACTGGACATGGGTGAGCTCGAACGGTCTGAGAGCGGCGCGCTCCCCGGCGACCCTCCCGGGAGACGGGCGGCGCGGACACCGGTGAGTTCTCCGGCCCGCGGCGGTCAGCACCGGTGAGCACACCCCCGGTGCGAGCAAGGAGGCATCACATGACCAGCGCTGAACTCACCACCTGCCTGTGGTTCGACGGACAGGCCGAGGAGGCCGCCGACCACTACCTGTCGATCTTCAAGGACTCCCGGCTCGGCAGGGTCGGCCGCTGCACCGAGGCCGGCCCGGGCCCGGCCGGCTCGGTGCTGGCCGTGGAGTTCGAGCTCAACGGCCGGCAGTTCGTCGCGCTGAACGGCGGCCCGGAGTTCACCTTCAACGAGGCCGTCTCCTTCCAGATCCGCTGCGCCGACCAGGCGGAGCTGGACTACTACTGGAGCAGGCTCACCGAGGGCGGCCAGGAGGTGGCCTGCGGCTGGCTGAAGGACAGGTACGGGGTGTCCTGGCAGGTCGTCCCCAGCGAGCTGCTGGACATGATCGGCGATCCCGACCCCGAGAAGGCCAGGCGGACCACCGAGGCGATGCTCTCCATGACCAGGTTCGACATCGCGGCGCTGCGCCGGGCCCACGCCGGGGAGTAGCCGCCACCCCGCGCCGCCACCCGGCCCTGCCTGGCGGCGGCCCCGTCCGGTCCGGGCGGACGGCGCCGGACCACCGGCCAGACCGCCCGCCCGCCGCTGGTCCGGCGGGTGGAGGGCTACCGGACTACCCTGTAGACGCGGATTCCCCGATGCGGCCGATGGGGCCACAGGGAGGCCGGTGTGATGATCGCGCTGACGGATCTCGAGCGGACCTCGATGGAGAGTTCCGGCTATCTGCCGATCGCCGAACACGGGCTGATCGGTGATCTCCGGACCTCGGCCCTGGTGGGCAGCAACGGCACCATCGACTGGTACTGCTGCCCCCGCTTCGACGCGCCCAGTGTGTTCGCGTCGCTGCTGGACGCCGAGCGGGGCGGCCGCTTCGAGCTGGCCGCCGATCTGCCCGCCCGGGTCCGGCAGTTCTACTTCCCCGACACCAATGTGCTGATCACCCGGTTCTTCGCGGACGACGGTGTGGGTGAGATCCAGGACTTCATGCCGATCGTCGGCGAGTCGCGCGAGGCCGACCGGCACCGGCTGATCCGGCGGGTGCTGTGCGTCCGCGGATCGCTTCCCTTCCGGGCCCTGATCGCACCGCGCTTCAACTACGGGGCCCAGGCGCACACGGCGGAGCCCTCCGGCCCCAACCATGTGCTCTTCAGCTCGTCCGAGCTGTCCCTGACCCTCACCTCCGACGTGCCGCTGGAGTGCGACGGCCGGGACGTACGGGCGCGGTTCAAGCTGCTGGAGGGCGAGGCGGCCGTGTTCGCGCTGGACCATCTCGGCAGCGGTCTCGCCCAGCGGGGCTGCCCGCAGGCCGAGGCCGAGGAGGAGTTCCAGGCGACCGTGGGCTTCTGGCGGCGCTGGCTGGCCGGCTCGGCCTACCGCGGCCGGTGGCGCGAGATGGTGCAGCGTTCGGCGCTGACCCTGAAGCTGCTCACCTACGCCCCCACCGGCGCCATCGTGGCCGCGCCCACCGCCGGCCTGCCGGAGCAGATCGGCGGCGAGCGCAACTGGGACTACCGCTACGTCTGGATCCGCGACGCCGCGTTCTGCGTCTACGCCCTGCTGCGGCTGGGCTTCACCTCCGAGGCCGAGGCCTTCATGGGCTTCCTCTCCGAGCGGATGAAGCTGCGGGACGGCTGCGCCGACGGCCCGCTGCAGATCCTGTACGGCATCGACGGGCGCAGCGAACTGCCCGAACGGCAGCTGCCGCATCTGTCCGGCTACCGGGGGTCCTCCCCGGTGCGCATCGGCAACGACGCGGCCTCCCAGTTGCAGCTGGACATCTACGGGGCACTGATCGACTCCGTCTACCTCTACGACAAGTGGGGGCAGCCGATCTCCAGTGCCCAGTGGGACGACGTCTGCCTGCTGGTGGACTGGGTCTGCGACCACTGGGACCAGCCGGACGAGGGGATCTGGGAGACCCGCGGCGGCCGCAAGAACTTCCTGTACTCCCGGCTGATGTGCTGGGTGGCGATCGAACGCGCCGTACGGACGGCCCGCAAGCGCGGCTTCCCCGCCGACCTCAACCGCTGGCTGACGACCCGTGACGCCATCTACCGGCAGATCATGCGGCGCGGCTGGAGCACCGGCCGGCAGGCGTTCGCGCAGTGTCTGGACGGCGATGTGCTGGACGCCTCGGTGCTGATGATGCCGATGGCGAAGTTCGTCTCGCCCACCGACCCCAAGTGGCTCTCCACCCTCGACGCGCTGACGGCGGACCTGGTGTCGGACTCACTGGTCCACCGCTACGACCCGGAGGCCAGCCCGGACGGGCTGCGCGGAGGCGAGGGCACCTTCTCCATCTGCTCCTTCTGGTACGTGGAGGCGCTGGCACGGGCCGGACGCCTGGACGAGGCCAGGCTGTCCTTCGAGAAGATGCTCACCTACGCCAACCATCTGGGCCTGTACGCGGAGGAGATCGGCCTCACGGGCGAGCAGCAGGGCAACTTCCCGCAGGCCTTCACCCATCTCTCCCTGATCAGCGCGGCCTTCACCCTGGACCGCGCCCTCGACTGACCGGGGCCCTCGACCGGCCGGGCCTGTCGACCGGCCGGGGGCGCGGGGTCGTCAGCCGGGGAGGCCGGCGATGATGACGGTGGCGTCCAGCTCCTCGCACTCCGCCACCCGGGCGGTGAGCCCGCTGCCGCGGACGACCTCGACCGCGGCCGGCGCCTGGCGGTCGCTGGTCTCCACCAGCAGCCGGCCGCCGGGGGCCAGCCAGCGCGGCGCGCCCGCGGTGACCCGCCGCAGCACGTCCAGCCCGTCGGCGCCGCCGTCCAGTGCCACCTGGGCCTCGTGGAGCCGCGCCTCCGCCGGCAGCAGCGCTATCTCCCCGGTGGGGACATAGGGAACATTGGCGACAAGGATCTCGATCCGGCCGCGGAGCGCCGCCGGCAGCGGTTCATAGAGGTCGCCCAGGTGCACCCGGCCTCCGGCGGCCGCCAGATTGCGGAGGGCACACCGCACCGCGGCGGGGTCGATGTCCGCGGCGTACAGCTCGGCCGGGTCCAGGGCCGCGGCCAGCGCCGCACCCAGGGCACCCGAGCCGCAGCACAGGTCGACCACCACAGGCCGGGGCCCGGCCAGCTCGGCGGCCTGGCGGACCAGGAACTCGGTACGGCGGCGGGGGACGAAGACCCCGGGATCCAGCTCGATCCGCAGTCCGCAGAACTCGGCCCAGCCGAGGACGTGCTCCAGCGGGAGTCCGGCGACCCGCTGTTCCACCATGGCGGCGAGCTCGTCGGCGGTCCGGGCGGTGGAACGGATCAGCTCAGCCTCGTCCTCGGCGAAGACACAGCCGGCGGCGCGCAGCCTGGTGACGACGGAAGAGAGGGGATGCAGGGACGGTGTGACCGACATGGGAACCTTTCGGGATGCCGAGGGGCGCTCCCGCGGTTCACCTGTCCCCGGTGGACCGCGCGTCAGTGGAGGGGAGCACCCGACCTGGTACTGCGGTGATGGGGCTCACCTCCTCGGCGCGTCGTCTGCGTGGATGCGCAACACTACCGGAGCGCCGAGGCCGTGCACACCTTCCCCGGTGCCACCCGCCCTCCTCAGCGCGACCGGCCCTCCTCAGTGCGACCGGCGCTCAAGCATCCCCCGGACGAAGGCGGCCTGGCCGGCGTGCTGCAGGTCGTCGCAGACCACACTGACGAGCCGTACGGCCAGGGTGACCGGCGGCGTCCAGGAGTCGTCCACCACCTCGTGCAGCGCGGCCGAGGTCAGCGGGGCGACGAAGCGGACCGTCCGGTCGTGCACCGCCTCGTGGTAGCCGAGCAGCAGCTCCGCCGGGATGTCCCTGACCTTGCCGACCTCCCGGCCGCTGTGCCCGTAGCCGGTGTCCGAGGGGGCGAAGGGCAGCCCGAAGCGTTCGCACCAGCCCTCGGCCGTCCAGACCTGCTCGGTGCCGGCCGCGTCCGCGACATGGTCGTCCTGGACCCGGGTGAGGTGCCAGACCAGCCAGGCGACCGAGTTGGCCGCGTCGTCGACCCGGGCGGTGAGCTGCTCGGGGGTGATGCCGTCCAGCACCTCGCGCACGGTCTCCAGCACCCGGTCGAAGGCATCGGTGAGCAGTTCGCAGGCGGTGGACATGGGGCGGCCTCCTGACCGTGGGCGGGGAACGGCTCGACGGGGACGGGCGCGGGGACCCGGGCGGGCGGGCGGTCCGGGCCGGCGGCCCGCTCCTCCGGCACCGGGGCGCGCCCGGACCC
>NZ_LIQR01000412.1 GCF_001418575.1 Peterkaempfera griseoplana | reverse complement strand
CGGCGGCACCGAGGTGGCGTAGGGGTTCTGGGCGGCCGGGACCGGGCTCTGTGGGTACGGCGGGGGAGGTGTGCTCATGGGGATTCCTCGGCGTTCGGGATGGGGTGCAGCCCCGAACGATATGAGCGTGCACCCGACAGGTGTACGGAAAATGCGATGGGGACGGCTTCTGGTGGCCGAATCGTGACCCTTGACATGGGCTCAAGGAGTCGCCGAGGAGGCCTTGTTGGGTCCCAGGCACAGGACATAGCGGGTGGTTCGGTGCTTGCCGGACCTCTTGCTTCCGGTGAACACCGCCGTGGTGCCGGTGACGGAGTCGCACTTGCTGGTCAGGCTGCTGCCGGTGTAGCGGCTGAGCACCTTGTACTGGGCGTTGGCATCGGTGCAGGGCACCACTTTGACGTCGTCACCGGAGGTCTGCTGAACGCAGTCGCCGACCTTCGCATAGTCGGGGTTGCTGTCCTTGGTCACGAAGTACCAGGTGAGACCGCCCGCGACCACCAGGGCGGCGGCGGTCACCTTCAGCCAGAGCAGCGGCGACCGGCGCTGCTGCGGTGCCGGCGGCATGGGAGGCGGAGGGTATCCGCCGGGCTGTGGCGGCCCGTACGGCTGCGGCGGGGGTGGTGGTGGCGTGGGCCCGCCGTAGGGCTGCTGCTGACTCCCGTAGGCCGGCTGCCCGTAGGCCGGTTGTCCGTAGCTCGGCTGCCCGTACCCAGGCTGCCCGTACGCAGGTTGCCCGTAGCCAGGCTGTCCGTAGGGTGCCTGCGGCGGTGCCGGCTGCTGCGGCTGACCGTAGGGCGGCTGGGGCGGCTGAGGAGGACCGTACGGCCCCGGGGGCGGCTGTCCGCCCGGCTGTGCGTAGGGATTGGGCTGCGGCGGCGTGCTCAAGGAGACCTCCGGTAACTGGCGGACCGTCAAGTCCAGCACCGTAGCGGCTCCCCGGTCACCGTGCGGCGGTGCGCTCACCATGCGGCTGCGGGGGCGGAGTGCGCCGTACGGCGCGCGCATGGACGGCGGCCGTCAGCGCGTACAGCACACCGACTGCGACCAGCAGCGGAGCGGAGCGCCCGGAGAGCGGCAGGACCAGCGCGGTGAGTGCGGCGGCCGCCACGAAGGCGACATTGAACAGCACGTCGTAGACGGCGAAGACCCGGCCGCGGTAGTCGTCCTCCACTGAGCTCTGCACGATGGTGTCGGTGCAGATCTTGGCGCCCTGGGTGATCACGCCCAGCAGCAGCGCGGCTCCCATGGTCGGTACCGGCGAGAAGAAGAGTCCGAGCCCGGGGACCAGGACGGCGGCCGCCACCAGGCAGGCCGTCATCCAGCCGGCCACGCCCAGCCGGCGGGTGGCCCACGGGCTGATCACCGCGGCGAGGAAGAAACCCGCACCGGAGAGCGCCACGGCGACGCCGAGGGTGCCCATACCGGCAGCCCCGTCGGAGGCGGAGCCGAAGGTGTGGCGGCTCAGCATCAGCACCATGACGATGAGCGTGCCGTAGCAGAACCGGGTCACCGTCACCGCGGCCAGCGCATGGGCGGCGGGCCGGCAGTCATGGACCAGGTGCCGCACGCCGTCCGCGAGGCCGCGGACGGTGTCCGTGACGGCTGCCGACAGCGAGGAGCGCTCCAGGTGCCGCCCCGGGGCCGGGGTCCCGTCTTCCTGGACGGCCGGCCCCGGAAGTGCAGGACCGAGCAGGTCGGGCCCGGGCAGGTCGGGTCCGGGCAGGTCGGGTCCGAGCAGGTCGGGTCCGAGCAGGTCGGGCGGCATTCGCCGGGCGGCCAGTGAGGCGCTCAGATAGAGCAGGGCGGCCAGGACCACCAGGGCCGTGTCGGCGGGCACGCCGCGCGGCAGCACCAGGTCGACCAGGAAGGCCGCGCCGCCGCCCGCGGTGGCGGCGACCGTGCCCAGGGTGGGGGAGACGGAGTTCGCGGTGACCAGCTGCTCGCCGTCCACCACCCGGGGCAGCGCCGCGGAGAGCCCGGCCAGGATGAACCGGTTGAGCGCGGTCATCAGCAGCGCCGCAGCGAAGAAGAGCCAGTCCGGTACGCGGCCCAGAACCAGGGCCGCGGTGACCAGGCCCAGAACAAAACGCGCCAGATTGCCCAGAAAGAGCACCTGGCGGCGGCGCCAGCGGTCCAGCAGCACGCCGGTGAACGGCCCGACCAGGGAGAACGGCAGCAGCATCACGGCCAGGACCGAGGCGATGTCGGCGGGGGTGGCCTCCCGCTCGGGAGAGAAGATCACATAGGAGGCGAGCGACACCTGGAAGACGCCGTCCGACAGCTGGGAGAGCAGCCGTACCCCGAGCAGCCGTCGGAAGTCCCTCAGCCGCACCAGGGCCGCCAGCTGGGAACGGTGGGAGGAGTCCGGCCGCCCGCCGGGTCCCTCTGCCTGCTGCGGGGTGGGCGCGGAGGCGGGCCCGTCGGTGATCGCCACAGGTCAAGGGTCGCACGCCCCGGTCCGGCCGGGGAACGGACGAGGGCCCTCCCACCGTGCCAGGCACAGGATGGAAGGGCCCTCGTCGGGTGCGCTCAGCGGCCGGTGTGTCCCCGGCCGGGGCGCGGCGCTCAGCGCTCGACGTCTCCGCGGATGAACTTCTCGACGTTCTCACGGGCCTCGTCGTCGAAGTACTGCACCGGCGGCGACTTCATGAAGTACGAGGAAGCGGAGAGGATGGGGCCGCCGATCCCGCGGTCCTTGGCGATCTTCGCGGCACGCAGCGCGTCGATGATCACACCGGCGGAGTTGGGGGAGTCCCAGACCTCGAGCTTGTACTCCAGGTTCAGCGGGACGTCGCCGAAGGCACGGCCCTCGAGGCGGACATACGCCCACTTGCGGTCGTCCAGCCAGGCGACGTAGTCGGACGGGCCGATGTGGACGTTCTTGGCGCCCAGGTCACGGTCCTTGATCTGGGAGGTGACGGCCTGGGTCTTGGAGATCTTCTTGGACTCCAGCCGGTCGCGCTCCAGCATGTTCTTGAAGTCCATGTTGCCGCCGACGTTCAGCTGCATGGTGCGCTCCAGGACCACACCGCGGTCCTCGAAGAGCTTGGCCATCACGCGGTGCGTGATGGTGGCGCCCACCTGCGACTTGATGTCGTCGCCGACGATCGGCACACCGGCCTCGGTGAACTTGTCGGCCCACTCCTTGGTGCCGGCGATGAAGACCGGGAGGGCGTTGACGAAGGCGACCTTGGCGTCGATGGCGCACTGGGCGTAGAACTTCGCCGCGTCCTCGGAACCGACGGGCAGGTAGCAGACCAGCACGTCGACCTGGCGGTCCTTGAGGATCTGGACGACGTCCACCGGCTCCTCGGCCGACTCCTCGATGGTCTCGCGGTAGTACTTGCCGAGCCCGTCCAGGGTGTGGCCGCGCTGCACGGTGACACCGGTCGAGGGGACGTCGCAGATCTTGATGGTGTTGTTCTCGCTGGCGCCGATGGCGTCGGCCAGGTCGAGACCGACCTTCTTGGCGTCCACGTCGAAGGCGGCGACGAACTCGACGTCGCGGACGTGGTACTCGCCGAACTGGACGTGCATCAGGCCGGGGACCTTGCCGGCCGGGTCGGCGTCCTTGTAGTACTCGACGCCCTGCACCAGCGACGCGGCGCAGTTGCCCACGCCCACGATGGCTACGCGAACCGAACCCATTCCGGTTGCTCCCTGTTCTCAAGAGGTCCGTCCTGTGGCGGACCTCGACGTGATTGATTTGCAGTCGCCGGCAGTCCCCCCTGCCGCTCCTGTCCCGGCCGGTGACGGCGGGTACCGCGGTGTCAGCGCTCCGGCCGGTCCGGCGGCGATTCCGGGCTGCCGCGGCCCGACCGGTTGGCGCGCTCGGTCTCGATGAGCTCGTTGAGCCACCGGACCTCCCGCTCCACGGATTCCAGGCCGTGCCGCTGCAGTTCGAGGGTGTAGTCGTCCAGCCGCTCGCGAGTGCGGGCGAGCGAGGTGCGCATCCGCTCCAGACGCTCCTCCAGCCGGCTGCGGCGTCCTTCCAGGACGCGCATCCGGACGGCCTTGTCGGTACGGCTGAAGAACGCGAAGTGGACGCCGAAGTGCTCGTCCTCCCACGCGTCGGGTCCCGAGTCGGAGAGCAGCTCCTCGAAACGCTGCTTGCCGTCCGGGGTCAGCCGGTAGACGATCTTCGATCGCTTGCCGTTGAGCGCGGTGGCGGGCACGTACTGCTCGTCCGGGTTGTCCTCCACCAGGAAGCCCTGGGCGACCAGGTTCTTCAGGCAGGGGTAGAGCGTCCCGTACGAGAAGGCACGGAAGGAGCCCAGCAGGACGTTGAGCCGCTTGCGGAGCTCGTACCCGTGCATGGGTGCGTCGTGCAGCAGGCCGAGGACGGCGAATTCAAGGATCCCTGAGCGCCTGCTCATGTCCGCCTCGCCTCCTTCCGGGACCCATGGTCGGGAGCGATGCATCGAAGCGATATGCCGCTGCGATGTATCGACTCGATATATCGGAACCATAGGACGGAGGGTTCCTCCGGGGCAAGGGGGGGTCGGGTGAAAGTGATCACAAGGTGTGCAAGGGGCCCCGTCACCCCCGTTCGGGCAACGGCCGCGTAATGATCTGCGACTGCTTTGTCTGGTTTGTCAGTTGATGCCCGATTTAGAGGCTGTGCAGCCTGCGTACGCTGTCGCCTGTGCACAGGGGAGTCGGGAACCGATCAGGTATCCGGGACGTCGTTGTTCCCGGTGCATTCCGCCGTGCCGGGCCCGAGCGGCCCCGGACGGCAGGTGATTCGGGGGAGTCCTGCGGGTGCCGTGGCCACCTGCGGGGAGTGGACGTGGACTACCGCCTTCAGGCCCGAGCGCCTGGCCGAGGAGTAGCTGGAGCATGAGCGAACACCGGCGCAAGCCGCCGCAGGGCGGCGGCAACGCCCCTGGACGGCGCGGCGCACAGCCCGCCGGCAATGGCCGCCCCCCGTACACCGGCAGCCCGCAGGCCGGGCACCCGGTCGGCGGGCAACCCCGTGTGCCCCGTCCCGGACCGGGGGGTGTACCCGGTGCACCTGGTGCACCGCGTCGCACCACCGGACGGCCCGGCGGTCCACCGCCGACCGCCCAGCAGCCCCGGATGACCCGGGCCGAGATGCGCAAGGCGGCCAAGCGCGGCAGCGGGGCAGCCGGCGGCCCGGCCGGCCGCGCCGCCGGGCCACCGCCCAAGAAGCGCTTCATCGACTACCCCCGTTGGGGCAAGAGCGGCGTCCGCCACTGGCTGCCCTCCTGGCGGCAGGTGCTCAGCACCTTCCTGATCCTCTTCGCCGGCATGGTGGGCGCCGTGGGCTACGCGTACGCCCACACCGCGGTGCCCAGCCTCAACGCCGCGGTGAAGCAGCAGAACAACATCTACCAGTGGTCCGACGGCTCCCCCATGGCGACCACCGGTGAGACCAACCGGCAGATCGTGCCGCTGGACCACATCAGCAAGGCGATGCAGTACGCGGCGATCTCGGCGGAGAACGCCACCTTCGAGAGCGACCACGGCATCGACCCCAAGGGCATCGCCCGCGCCGTCTTCAACATGGCCAAGGGCGGTGAGACCCAGGGTGGTTCCACCATCACCCAGCAGTACGTGAAGAACGCCTTCCTCAGCCAGGACCAGACGGTCTCCCGAAAGCTGAAGGAGCTCTTCGTCACGCTGAAGGTGGACAAGACCCTCAGCAAGGACCAGATCCTCGAGGGCTATCTCAACACCAGCTGGTTCGGCCGCGGCAGCTACGGCATCCAGGCGGCGTCCAAGGCGTACTACAACACCGACGCCAGCAACCTCGACGCCTGCCATGCGGCGCTGCTGGCCGCACTGCTCAAGGGCGCGGGCTACTACGACCCCTCGATCAGCGCGGACAACCACGCCCGCGCCAAGCAGCGCTGGAGCGACATCCTCGACAACATGGTCCGGTTCAACCACCTGAGCCAGGCCGACCGCAACAAGTGCACCAAGTTCCCCGAGCCGATAAAGGAGCACGCAGCCTCCAACCTCGGCGGCCAGACGGGCTACCTGGTGACGATCGCCAAGCAGTACGTGATCGACCACGGCGGCGTGCGGGAGCAGGACCTCGACCGGGGCGGCTACACCATCAGGACCACCTTCGACAAGAAGAAGGTCGACGCGCTGGCAGCCACCGTGAAGCAGGTCTCCAGCACCAGCTTCGACCCCAAGAAGCGCCCCAAGTTCGACAGCGACGTCCAGATCGGCGGCGCCACCGTGGAGCCGGGCACCGGCAAGCTGCTGGCGATCTACGGCGGCCCCGACTACCTCAAGCACTTCACCAACAACGCCAACTCCACCGGTGTCCCGGTGGGATCGACCTTCAAGCCGATCGTCCTCGCCAGCGCCATGCAGTACGGCGTGCAGACCAAGCTGGACGACCAGGGCCAGCCGACCCGGATCACCCCGGAGAGCCGGTACAACGGCAACGACCTGATCAAGATCCGTCAGCTGGACGGCACCTATGTGCTGAACAAGGACGGCAGCTTCTTCCGGCAGAAGAACGAGAGCACCGCCGCCTGGGGCTACATCCCGCTGCGCAAGGCGATGCTCTACTCGGTCAACAGCCCCTTCGTGCAGCTCGGCGAGGACGTCGGCCTGGACAAGGTCGCGGACATGGCCCAGAAGGTCGGCCTGCTGAAGAGCACCCTGGCCTACCGGAACGCCTCCTTCTCCATCGGTACCTCCACCCCGAGCGCCATCCGGATGGCCAACGCCTACGCCACCTTCGCCGCCAGCGGTGAGGAGGTCGACCCGTACTCGGTGATCAGCGTGACCCACGAGGGCGCCAAGCTGAAGGGGTTCGAGGCGCCCCAGCCCAAGCGGGTGATGGACGCCGCGGTGGCCGACACCGTGACCGACGTGCTCAAGGACGTCATCTGGAAGGACGGCGGCACCGGTAACGCGGCCAAGGCCCTCGGCCGCCCCTCCGCGGGCAAGACCGGTACCACCGACGACAACAAGTCGGCCTGGTTCGTCGGCTACACCCCGCAGCTGTCCACCGCGATCGCCATGTGGCGGGAGAAGCCCGGCAAGTCCGGCCTGGAGTCCATGAACGGCCTCGGCACCGGCAACCCCGCGGACTCGGTGCACGGTGGTTCCTACCCCACCGAGATCTGGACCAAGTACATGTCCGCGGTCCTGAACGGTGTGACCGAGGAGCCGCTGCCGGTGCCGGGTGACCTCGGCGCCCTCCAGGTCGACGAGTCCGGTGCGCCCAGCACCGTCAAGCCGTCCCCGAGCGCCAGCGTCTCCTCCGCGCCCCCGTCGGCCACGCCGACCGTCACCTCGTCGAACGTCCCGCCCAGTGCCACCACCACCCCGGACCCGGCGACCTCGGGCCCCGGAAACGGCACCAACGGCGGCTGGAACGGCGGCGGCGGCCTGTTGAGCGGCGGTGGCAACAACGGCGGCGGGAACGGCGGCAGCACCCCCACTCCCACCGCCAGTGCCACCGCCAGCCCCACCGTCAGCAGCCCCAGCGGCCGTCCGGGCGGCAACAACAACGGCGGGCTGCTGGGCGGGAGCACCGGATCCACCCAGGCGGCGACCACCAACTGACCCATCGGTCCCCCAGGGGTGCCGCAGCCGGCGATCCGGCTGCGGCACCCCTTCGCCGTCCCCGCCCCCGGGCGGCGGCGGCCTCTCACGGTCCCTCCGGGCGCGGTCACCGGAATGTGCGGCAGTATGGCGCCCATGACGTCGAGCGCTCATGACGAATCCGCGGGGACAGAGACCGTCCTGCCCCCTGCCGACACCGTGGTCGTCCCCGCCGACGAGGACCCGGTCGCCGCAGCAGGCAGCGAACTGCTGGGCGGCCCCCCGGGCCGCCGCGCCCTGCTGGGCGTCTCCTGGTGGACCCCGGGCCGGGTGCTGGCGCTCATCGTCGTCGCGGTCTTCGCGCTGGGCATGGTGCAGAAGGCCCCCTGCTACTCCAGCGGCTGGTTCTACGGCGCCACCACGCAGTACACCCACGCCTGCTACAGCGACATCCCGCACCTGTTCTCCGGCCGCGGCTTCGCCCAGGGTCTGCTCCCCTACCGGGACATGATCCCGGCGGGTCCGGACGGCACCCGCGACCCCAACATGCAGTACCTGGAGTACCCGGTGCTCACCGGGCTCTTCATGCAGGTCGCGACCTGGCTGACGCCGCGTACGGGCAATCTGGCCCCCGACCGCGAGCAGTGGTTCTGGCTGGTCAACGCGGGCATGCTGATGATCTGCGCGGTGGTGGCCGTGATCGCGGTGATGCGCACCCACCGCCGCCGCCCCTGGGACGCGCTGCTCTTCGCCCTCGCCCCCGCGCTGGCCCTCAACGCGACGGTCAACTGGGACCTGCTGGCGGTCGCCCTGACCGCGATGGCCATGGCGTACTGGTCGGCCCGGCGGCCGGTGGGCGCCGGTGTCCTGATCGGCCTGGCGACCGCGGCCAAGCTCTATCCGGTGCTGCTGCTGCTACCGCTGCTGGCGCTCTGCCTGCGCGCCGGGCGGATGCGGGACTTCGGCCGGGCTGCGGCGGGCGCGGTCGGGGCCTGGCTGCTGGTCGACGTCCCGGTGATGCTGTGGAACTCCGACGGCTGGTGGACCTTCTACAAGTTCAGCAGGACCCGCAAGGAGGACTTCGGGTCCTTCTGGCTGATCATCCAGGAGCTGCGCGGGCAGTCACTGGGACTCACCTGGCTCAACACCGCCATCGCCCTGCTGATGATCCTCAGCTGCGCGGGCATCGTCTGGCTGGCGCTCTCCGCGCCCCACCGGCCGCGGTTCGCGCAGCTGGCCTTCCTGGTGGTGGCCGCGTTCGTGCTCACCAACAAGGTGTACTCGCCGCAGTACGTGCTCTGGCTGATCCCGCTGGCCGCGCTGGCCAGGCCCCGCTGGCGGGACTTCCTGATCTGGCAGGCCTGCGAGGTGGTGTACTTCCTCGGCGTCTGGATGTACCTCTCGTACATCTCGGACGCCAAGCAGCACGGCCTCTCGGAGCCCTGGTACCGCCTGGTGATCCTGGTGCACATCTTCGGCACCCTCTACCTGTGCGCGCTGGTGGTGCGGGACATCCTGCTTCCCGACCGGGACCCGGTGCGCTGGGACGGCAGCGACGACCCGTCCGGAGGCGTGCTGGACGGTGCGGCGGATCGTTTCGTCCTGGGTGAGGCGCGCTGGCTCAAGGAGCAGGCCAGCTATGCGCCCTATGCGCCGGCCGGCGGCGGCCCCGAGAGCTGGCTCGCCCCCGAGGGGGCGGAGAAACCCGCTCTCTGAGCCCTGGGGGCGGGGCCGGCCGTGGCCGGGACCCGCCCCGGGGCCGGCCGCAGGGCAGGGCTCAGCGGCGGGACATATACATGTCCAGCGCCTTGTGCAGCACCTTGTTGAGCGGGAAGTCCCACTCCCCCAGGTACTCGGCCGCCTGGCCGCCGGTCCCCAGCTTGAACTGGATCAGACCGAAGAGGTGGTCGGTCTCGTCCAGGGTGTCGCTGATGCCGCGCAGGTCGTACACGGTCGCACCCAGGGCGTAGGCGTCACGCATCATCCGCCACTGGACGGCGTTGGAGGGGCGTACCTCCCGCTTGTGGTCGGCGGAGGCGCCGTAGGAGTACCAGACGTGCTCGCCCACGGTGAGCATGGTGGTGGCCGCCAGGGCCTCGCCCTCGTGGTAGGCGAGGTAGAGCCGCATCCGGTTGGGGTCCTCGGCGGTGAGCGCCTGCCACATGCGCTGGAAGTACGCCAGCGGCCTGGGGATGAAGCGGTCGCGCTCCGCGGTGACCACATAGAGGTCATGGAAGACCGGGAGGTCGTCGTAGCCGCCCTGGACGACCTCCACCCCGGACTTCTCCGCGCGCTTGATGTTGCGCCGCCACAGCTGGTTGAAGCCACGCTGGACGTCGTCCAGTGAGCGGTTGGCCAG
Organism: Peterkaempfera griseoplana; assembly: GCF_001418575.1. GTDB lineage: Bacteria > Actinomycetota > Actinomycetes > Streptomycetales > Streptomycetaceae > Peterkaempfera > Peterkaempfera griseoplana. The sequence continues at coordinate 3,484 of NZ_LIQR01000412.1, read as the reverse complement.
CGGCACCTGGAAGACGTACCGCGGCTGCACGTCGCCGAAGCCCGCCCCGCCGTCCTCACCCTGCAGCCACCCGCCGCGGCGGAGCCGGTCGGCCACCTCGAAGGCACGCGGCTCGTACCAGCTGGCCTGGACGTCCCGCAGCCGCTTGGCGTGGCCCTCGGCCATCGCCTCCTTGATCACCCCGGCGTCCCAGCGGCGGATCACGACGGGCGGGCCCATCTTGACCGAGAAGGCGCTCCGGGCCTTGAGGTGCGCCAGCATCGGCTGGAGCCACCGCTCCAGATCAGGGTCGAACCAGTCGATGACCGGGCCCTCGGGGAGATAGGCGAGATATTTCTTGATCTTGGGCAGCTGGCGGTACAGCACCAGCCCGGCGCCGACGACCCGGTCGTGCTCGTCGATCCAGCCGATGGACTCCGAGCGCCACTCCGACTTCACGTCGCCCCAGGCGGGGACCTGCATATGACTGGCAGAGGGCAGACCCTTGACGAAGGCGAGGTGCTCGGCACGGCTGATGGTTCTCAGGCGCAGGCTCATGCTCGGGACGCTCCTCTTCGGGCAGCCGCTGTACGGGCCGAGAGCCTAACGCCCGGCCGCCCGCGCGCACCCGCTCCGTCAGCGGGGGAACAGGCCGGTGAGGATATGTGCGGTGGCCGCGGCCGGTTGCGCGGGCCGCCCGGAGTCGCGGCCGGGGGCTACCAGAGGCCGCCGAAGAGGCCGCCGTGGGCCAGACCGATGCCGAAGCCGACCGCGCTCGCGCCAAGGAAGATCACCAGCAGGAAGCGCTCCGCGGTGGTCGCCGAGACGTACTGGCCCCAGGCTCCGGTGATGATGCCGGCGAGACCGCTCCAGGACGTCAGCAGATGCAGGTTGTGGAAGAAGGAGGTGATGAAGGCCAGCAGGCCGAGCACCACGGTCAGTGCGGTGAGGGCGTTCTCCACCGGGTGGGGCCGGCCGTCGGTGTTGAGGGTGAACGCCATGGGGCGGCGTACGGCGTGTGCCATGGGATCTGCCTCCTTCGAGGAGGGAAGCGACGCACACCGTCCAGTGGCGCCGTCCGGTCACGCACTCTCGGGCAGCGTGGCACAGGCTGCGGTGTCACGCATCCGATGCGTACCAGATTGGGGCGATCGCCCCGAGGATTACAAGACCTCGTTCGGGTGCGGGTAGTCTGTTAGGTCTGCACCGGTGCATCCACAGGGTGGCCCGACTGTCAGTGGTCCCCACTACGGTTGGTTCTGTCCTTGCAACCGGCGCCGACGCAACAACCCTCCTGCCACGGAGAGACCGTGGCCGCTGAGTCCAAAGGAGGTGGGTTCCACATGCGTCACTACGAGGTGATGGTCATCCTCGACCCCTCGGTCGAGGAGCGCGCTGTCTCCCCCCTGATCGAGAACTTCCTCAATGTCGTCCGCACCGGCGGCGGCAATGTGGAGAAGGTCGACACCTGGGGCCGTCGTCGCCTGTCGTACGAGATCAACAAGCAGTCCGAGGGCATCTACTCGGTCATCGACCTCAAGGCTGAGCCTGCGGTCGTCAAGGAGCTCGACCGCCAGCTCAACCTGAGCGAGTCGGTTCTCCGGACCAAGGTGCTGCGCCCGGACACCCACTGAGCCTGCCGGTCAGCCCTTAGGGGCGCCGACTGTCTCACGCCGCATGTTTCACGTGAAACATGCGGTGAGCATCGCAGGACTCCCTCTCCACGAGCGGGAGCACTGGGAACGGAACGTCTCCTCCCGAGAGGTCAACCACCACCATGGCAGGCGAGACCGTCATCACCCTCGTCGGCAATCTCGTCGACGACCCCGAGCTGCGCTTCACCCCGTCGGGTGCGGCGGTCGCGAAGTTCCGCATCGCGTCCACCCCCCGCACCTTCGACCGCCAGACCAACGAGTGGAAGGACGGCGAGAGCCTCTTCCTCACGTGCAACGTCTGGCGTCAGCCGGCGGAGAACGTCGCCGAGTCGCTGCAGCGCGGCATGCGCGTGATCGTGCAGGGCCGTCTGCGTCAGCGGTCGTACGAGACCCGCGAGGGCGAGAAGCGGACCGTCTTCGAGGTCGAGGTCGACGAGGTCGGACCGAGCCTGCGCTCGGCCACCGCCAAGGTCACCCGGGCCAACCGGTCCGGCGGCCAGGGCGGCGGATTCGGCGGCGGCGGTCAGCAGGGCGGCGGCGGCTGGGGTGGCAACTCCGGCGGCGGCCAGCCTTCCGGCGGCCCGTCCGACGACCCCTGGGCGTCCAGCGCCCCGGCGGGCGGCGGACAGCAGGGCGGCGGTGGCGGCTGGGGTGCCCCGGCCGGTGGCGGCTACTCGGAAGAGCCTCCGTTCTAAGGAGCTCCCCGCTCGGAGATCCTGCGCCAAGCGGACGAGATTTCGTGCGACCCGGGTGGCTGTGGCCGCCCGGATCGTGAACACCGATGGAGTACATGATGGCGAAGCCGCCTGCGCGCAAGCCCAAGAAGAAGGTTTGCGTGTTCTGCAAGGACAAGATCAACTACGTGGACTACAAGGACACGAACCTGCTGCGGAAGTTCATCTCCGACCGCGGCAAGATCCGTGCCCGCCGGGTCACCGGCAACTGCACCCAGCACCAGCGCGACGTCGCCACCGCTGTCAAGAACAGCCGTGAGATGGCGCTGCTGCCCTACACCTCGACTGCTCGCTGAGAGAGGGTGACCGAAGCATGAAGATCATCCTCACCAATGAGGTTCCCGGCCTCGGTGTCGCCGGCGACATCGTCGAGGTCAAGGACGGCTACGCCCGCAACTACCTGGTCCCGCGCGGCTTTGCCATCCGCTGGACCAAGGGCGGCCAGAAGGACGTCGACGCCATCCGTCGCGCCCGCAAGGTCCGTGCCATCCAGTCGCTGGAGCACGCCAACGAGGTCAAGGGCCAGCTCGAGGGCCTGCAGGTCAAGCTGGCCGTCCGTTCGGGCGACTCCGGGCGCCTGTTCGGCTCGGTGACCCAGGCCGACGTCGTCGAGGCCGTCAAGGCCGCCGGCGGCCCGGCCGTCGACAAGCGCACCGTCACGATCGCCTCGCCGATCAAGACCGTGGGCTCGCACCGGGTCAGCGTCAAGCTGCACACCGACGTCGAGGCCAAGCTCGAGGTCGCGGTCGTCGCCGCCTGACCTTCAGGCGACGCGTACACCACGCGGTACCGAGGGCCGGGACTCCCCCAGGGGAGTCCCGGCCCTCGGGCGTTTCCGGACCCGACCGGTTCCGGTTCCACCCTTGGCTACTCATCTGCGTGGACCCGGATGAGTAGCGGACTGAGTAACCGCCCCCATCCCCGCCCGGGCCCCGGCGGACGACCATGGTGGTGCTCGAACCAGCGGGTGCGCGCACGCGTACCCAGGGCCGGACCGGCTCCCCGTCCTGCAACGCCCCACTGCTACCAGCGGAGGTCGCGATGACCGCCCCCCATCGGGCAGCCCGCCGGCGCCCGTCCGGCCCCGGGCCCGACCCGGACGCCGGCGGCGACCCC
>NZ_LIQR01000411.1 GCF_001418575.1 Peterkaempfera griseoplana | reverse complement strand
GTGCCGGGCTGGGTGCGGGGGCGCCCACGGAAACCCCGGGCGGGCGCGTCGTGGGCACGTCCGTCTCCTGCGCTCCCGTCGCGCGGCGGGTCTCCCCCGGGCGGTCGCTGCCGGGGGTGAGCAGCGAGCCCGGCGGGACGTCGTCGCCGCACGCCAGAGCGGATCGCGAGGGGTGAACCCAGGTTCGGCACAGAGGCACTGTTCGAAACTTTCGCTGACGAGGCCGCGAGACGTAGTCACGGGAGTCACCAGCGCGGCACGCTCCCAGGTGCGTCTCATTTGGACCGGTGAGTAGTCTGCCGACGTGACGATCGTTGAGCGACTGGTCCCGGACGAGTTGTGGGAGGCGTTCCAGCGCGTGGTGCCGGCCGCGCCGACGCGGCCGCAGGGCGGCGGTCGGCGGCGGTACGGCGACCGGGAGGTGCTGGCCGCGGTCGTGTTCGTGGCCACGACCGGCTGCCCCTGGCGGCAGTTGCCTCCGGTCTTCGGCCCTTCGGGCCCCACCGCGCACCGGCGGTTCACCGAGTGGAGCCGGACGGGCGTCTGGGCCGAACTGCGGCGCCTGCTCCCGGACGAGCCCGGGACGGCGGGCGGACCCGGCTGGTCCCGGTATGCGATCGACTCGGTGGCCCTGCGCGCTCCGGCAGAGCGGGGCTGAGGGAGCGACAGCAGGGCCGGATTCCGGGCCGGCCCGTGGCCGGAGCCGGGCGTGGACCGATCCCGCCGGGGGGCTCCACGCCCCTGCGCCCGAGAGGGCCGCCGTCGGTCACCTGCGCCGGCGCCCGTAGTGACGCGATCGCTGATTCCAAATGAGATGCCGCATCGGTCGAATTTCAGACGTGCGACACCATTGACTCCGCCAGATCACTGGGTCTAGCTTTCAGCTCCGATCGAACTTTGGCCCGAAACTTTCGAGGTCCCACCCACTCACCCCCCCGGGAGTCCGCCGTGAAGCTTCGACGCAGATCCACAGTCGTCGCCACTGGTGCCGCCGCTCTCATGCTCGTTCCCGCCGCTGTCGCGTTCGCCAACGGGAACGGCAACTCCGCCGACACTTCCCTCCGGGCGCTGGCAGCGAAGCAGGGACTGCGCTTCGGCACCGCCGTCGACGCCAGCCAGCTCGGCACCAACAAGGCCTACACCGACATCGTCGCCGACCAGTTCTCCGTGGTCACGGCCGAGAACGCCATGAAGTGGGAGTCCGTGGAGCCCACCCAGGGCGTCTACAACTGGAAGGACGCCGACGCTCTGGTGAAGTTCGCCGAGCAGCACGGGCAGGTCGTCCGCGGTCACACCCTCATGTGGCACAACCAGCTCCCGAGCTGGCTGACCACCGGCGTCGGGAACGGCACCATCAGCAACGCGCAGCTGCGCGACATCCTCCACAAGCACGTCACCGACGAGGTCACCCACTTCAAGGGCAAGATCTGGCAGTGGGACGTCATCAACGAGGTCTTCGCCAACTCCTGGGAGACCCCGCAGGCCGACGGCCTCAACGCCAATGACTTCTGGGTTCAGCACCTCGGCTCGGGCATCATCGGCGATGTGTTCCGCTGGGCGCACAAGGCGGACCCGAAGGCCGTGCTGATGTACAACGACTACAACATCACCGGTGAGGACGGGACGAACGTCAAGTTCCAGGCCGTCTACAACTTCGTCAAGGACCTCCGCAAGCAGGGCGTCCCGATCGACGGCATCGGCGAGCAGGGCCACCTCGACACCCAGTACGGCTTCGACGCCCAGCGTTACCAGGCCGACCTGCAGGCCTACGCCGACCTGGGTCTGAAGGTCGCCATCACCGAGGCCGACGTGCGCACCTTCGTCAACAACAGCACCGAGCAGGTTCCCACCAGCTCGCTGGCCCAGTTCGCGCAGCCCTTCGAGTTCTCCGAGCTGCTCAAGGGCTGCGAGCTCGTCAGCCAGTGCATCTCCTTCACCGCCTGGGGCGTCCACGACGGCGACTCCTGGATCCCGGGCACCTTCCAGGGTGAGGGCTACGGCCTGCTGTACGACGTGAACATGCAGCCCAAGACCGTGTACTCCACGCTCCAGCAGGACCTGGAGCTCGCAGCCGGCACCGCGCACCACGGTGCCCTGGGCGGGGACAAGTAGTAGCCGTCCGGCTCTTCTGAGCCGGTCCGCGCCACTGCGGCCCCGAGCGAGGGTGTTCATGACGGTTCCTGACGACCGGCATGGACACCCTCGCTGCCGTGCGGTCCGGCCGCCCTCGGCTCCACCCGCCGCACCGGGCCGTGGGTGCCCCGCGGGGCACGGCCCCGGCCGCAGCCGGGCAGCCGCCACCCTTACGGCGGGCCCCGGCTCGCCCTGCCGGGTGCGGGCAGGCAGTCTGGGGCAGGCGGGAGCCCGGGCGACGTCGGGAGCGGCATGTGGCGCGGCCAGCAGCACGGGGTGTGACGACGATGCCGTCCGGCCGATGGGCCCGCCGGCTGCCCGCCCTCCTGCTCCTCTTCGCCGCTCTGATCGACCTCACCACGCCCCGTACGGTCAGCGCTGCGGCCCTGTACGCGGCCTCGGTCCTGACGGCCGCCCCGCTGCTGTCCCTGCGGGCGACGGTCCTCACCGGGGTGGTCGCGGTCCTCGTCGACTGGGTCATGTTCCAGTACTTCGGGTACGGCCGGAGCGCGATCGTGTTCAGCGAGCTGACCATGGTGGCGACCGTGACCGGGGTCGCCGTCCTCCTCAACCACCTGCTGCACGCCCAGGAGACCAGGCTCCGGTCGGTGCGGGGCATCGCCGCCGCCGTCCAGCGGGCCGTCCTGCCCGAACCGCCGGCGAGGATCGGGCCGCTGTGCCTCGCCGCGCGCTATGCGGCCGCCCAGGAGGACGCGCAGATCGGCGGGGACCTCTACGCGGTGCAGAACACCCCGTACGGCGTGCGCTGCGTCATCGGGGACGTCCGCGGGAAGGGGGTGGAATCCGTCTACGCGGTCACCGTCGCGCTGGGGGCCTTCCGGGAGGCCGCGCAACAGGAGCCGTGCCTGAGCAGGGTCGCGGAGAGGCTCGACGAGGCGCTGACCCGGGAGGCCGAGCAGGCAGGCGGAGTGATCGCGGCCGAGGGCTTCGTCACCGCGCTGCTGGCGGAGTTCCCGCTGCCGGGCGACGAGGCCCGGTTGGTCAACCGGGGGCATCCGGCGCCGGTGCTGTTCCTGGACGGCGCGGTGAGCTACGTCGCCCCCGACCGCCCTGCGCTGCCCCTGGGCATGGCGACCCTGCAGACCGGCGGCAATCCGGTCGACACGGTGGCCTTCCCCGAAGGGGCCGGTCTGCTGCTCTGCACGGACGGGCTGACGGAGGCCCGGGACGAGGCCGGTGTCTTCTACGACCCGGTCGAGCGGCTCACCGGTCAGCCGCCGCTGGGTCCGGAGGCCCTCCTTGATGCGGTCCTCGTCGATGTGCGCAGACACACCGGCGGCCGGAGAACCGACGACCTGGCGCTGCTCGCCATCTCCCGGCTCAGCGGCGGCGAGGGCGTGCCCGGCGGGCGCCGTACGGGTTCCCGGCGGGCTCCGGGGCCGTCCGCCGGGTAGCGCCCGCACGGACACGGTCGCGCCGGCGGGCCCACAGGCCGGATCGCGCGCGACGCGGCGTGAGCGCCGGGGGCGTCCCCGCGCCGATCGGCGCCGCCGCCCGCGCACGGTCCCCCGCCCGGGCAGGGGGCGGCACGCGGGCGGTCCGTCGGGTCAGTCCTCCGGCCTGGGCTTGTGCCCCCAGGTGTACACGGCGGTGCCCTTGGGGACGACATGCCAGAGCCGCTCGGCGTCGTCGTACACCAGATTGACGCAGCCGTGGGAGCCCGGGCCGTCGTCGACCCCGCCGAAGACTCCGTGGAGTGCCTGACCGCCGCTGAAGAACTGGCTGTACGGCATCGGCGAGTTGTACTCGCTGGACCAGTGGTCGATGTCCCGGCGGTAGACCCGGAACCAGCCGGTCCGGGTCGCGTTCCCGACCCGTCCGGTTCTCACCGGCACCTCGTCGTAGATGATGCGTCGCCCCTTCTGCACCCACAACACCTGGTTGGTGAGGTCGACGCAGACGACCCGGTACGGGCGGATCGGGCAGCCGTGCGCGGCCTTGGCGCGGGTTCTGACCGCGCTCGGTGCCCGGACGGATCCCGGGCCTGCGGAATGGAGTTCTGGCAGGCGGTTGGCTGCGCTCACCGCATGAGCCGGGGACATGGCAGGGGCCGCGGTCATCAGCAGCCCTGCCAGCACGGACATCCCCAGCGCTCGGCCGCGCGCACCGCTCGGACGTCTACTGCATCGCTGGCTTTTCACGGTGTAATAGTATGAATAATCAGGACAATCTCTCACGGTCGAATGTCGCAGCCACCCGTCCAGCAGACGCTTCTTCACTCGCTCGGGCGGACAACGGGGTCAGGCACCACGGACAACGACCGGATCCAGGTCCCCACTTGCAGATCGGCCGCCACTTCGGTTGTGCGGCAGGGCCGCTGACCAGGCGTCGTGCATGCGGCGACGTACCGCCCGACGAAGCCGCAGAATTCGAACACTGGAACGCCATGGGATCAGGCGATCGATTCAGCGAGGCCGCTGTCGACCGCTGAGCCCGGCATCCCCCGTACCCCCAGGCGTCACGCCGCCATGGCGTACAGCACCTCGCGCAGCCCCGTGACGCCCTCCCGGTCGCTCCGCCACACCAGCCGCAGATGCAGCCTGACCGCGGGTGAGGCCAGCGGGAGGCGGATGAGCGTCCCCGCGGCCAGCTGGTCGCAGACGGCGAACTCCGGCAGCAGCGCCACCCCCAGACCCTGTTCCGCACAGGCCCTGGTCACGGCCACCCCGCCGGTGCAGACCCGCTCCACCACATGTCCGAGCAGCAGCTCCCCCGCGAGCCAGAAGGAGCAGGCGGGGGCGTTCACCAGCAGCCGCTGACCCCGCAGGTCCTCCCGGGCCAGGGAGTCCGCCCCGCCCAGCGGATGGTTCGGCGCGGCGACGAGCGCGAGCGGGACGTCCTCCAGGTCGAGGTGGTCCAGTGGAGCGGGCGGCAGATCGAACCCCAGCTCACCGAGCGGGCCCGAGGTGTCCAGGATCAGCGCCGCCTCCAGCTCTCCGGCGGCGACCGCGCCCAGCAGTCCGTCCCGGGCCCCGTCGGTGCGCACCGACACCGCGAGATCGGGCCGGCGCAGCGCGAGCCGGGCCAGCACCGCGGGCACCCGGGTGGCCGCGAGGGTCTCCAGCGCGCCCAGCCGCACCTGGGGGCGTACGGCGGTCACCTCCCGCCGGGCCTGCTCCGCCTGGTCGAGCAGGCTTCGCGACCAGGGCAGCAGCCGTTCGCCGGCCGGGGTCAGGGTCATTCCCCGGGGGGCCCGCTCGAACAGGTCGACCCCCAGGTTCCGCTCCAGGGCGCGGATCTGCTCCGACACCGAGGAGGGCGCGAGCCCGAGGGCCACGGACGCCCCGGTGACGGTGCGGTGGGTCACCACCGCCTCAAAGGTGCGCAGCTGTCGAAGGTCCACCGGTAACTCCCCCTGTCCGCGGCCCCGTTGACGCTCCCAGCGTACGGCGCCTTCGGACTTCCCGAACGGTGCGTCAGGCCCGGCCGGTGGAGCGGACGGCCGCGGCGCAGCAGAGTCGACAGCCGACCGGCCGCTCCCCCTTCGACCACGGAGCCGTGTGATGACCCTCTCCGCCCGTCCCGCCGACCTGCCGGCCCTGGCCCGTCCGCCGGGTCGGACCCGTGCCCTGCTCGGTGTCGCCCTGGGGTACTTCATGGTGCTGCTCGACACCACGGTGCTGTCGGTGGCCGAACCCGATCTCGCCCGGTCGCTGGGCAGTTCCACGGCCGGTCTGCAGTGGGCCGTCACCGGCTACAGCGTCGCGTTCGGCGCACTGCTGCTGTCGGGCGGGGCCGCCGCCGACCGCTTCGGCGCGCACCGGGCCTTCCGCTTCGGCATCGCCGTCTTCGGCGCGGGCTCACTGCTCAGCGCGCTCGCCCCCGGCCTGGGGACGCTGGTGGTGCTGCGGGCCGTCCTGGGTGCCGCTGCCGCCGCCTGCGTACCCGCCGGGATGGCGGTCATCGCCCGGCTCTACCCGGAGCCGGGGGAACGGGCGGGCGCCATCGCCGTCTGGTCCGCGGTCAGCGGCTGTGCGATGGCCTTCGGGCCGATGGCCGGCGGGGTACTGGTCGACCTGTCCGGCTGGCGGGCGGTGTTCCTCGTCAACGTCCCGCTGGCGGTTCTGGCGCTGGCCCTGGTCGCCGGACCGGCGGCGCACTGCCCGCGCGGCGCCCGGCGGATCGACTGGTGGGCCCAGTCCGCGGCCTGCGCGGCGCTCGCGCTGCTCACCGACGCACTGATCGCGGCGGGCTCGGGCGACTGGACGCACAGCGCCTGTTCGGCCGCCGGGACCGCGGCGGCCGCGACCGCCTTCGCGCTGCGTGAGCGGCGCAGCGTCTCCCCGGTGCTCCAGACCGCGGTGCTGCGGACCCGCGGGATGCGGACGATCCTGTTCGCCGGGGCCGCGGTCAACTTCACCATGCTCGGTGTGCTCTTCGTCCTGCCGCTGCTGCTGCAGCGGCAGTTGCACCTGTCGCCGACGGTCGCCGGGGCCGCGTTCCTGCCGATGACCCTGCCTCCCGGGTTCAATCCCCTGCTCACCGGGCGCATCGTCGCCAGGGTGGGGCCGTGGAAGCCCGTGCTGGGCGGTCTCGGCCTGCTGACGGCGGGCAGTGTGGTGTTCGCCGCGGCGGTGCAGGAAGGGACCTGGTACCCGCTGCTGGCGGCCGGTCTGCTGCTGACGGGCTTCGGGGTCTCCTTCACGCTGCCCGCGCTGGTCACCGCCGTCGTCACCGCCGCGCCCGAGGGCACCGCGGGCGCGGCGGGCGGACTGCTCAACGCCGTCCGCCAGGTCGGGGCGACGCTGGGGGTGGCGGTGATGGGCCCGTTCGTCGGCCTCGGCGGGAGCGGCGCGGGCCGTGCGGCGGCCCCGGCGATGCTGCTGCCCGCCGCGGTGTGCGCCCTGGCCGGGTGGCTGGTCCTCCGCGGCCGGCGTGGCGCGCCGGCCGCGGGCCGGGCGCCGCGCTGACGTCGCCGCCGCGACGGTGCCCGTACTCCACCGGGGACGCCGCCGGCCCCCGCGGACGAGGGGTGGGGGCCCGCCCCCCGGCGGGTCCCCACCACCGGCTGCCCTGCCGGGCTGGTCTCAGTCCCGCAGGTGCCCCAGCACGGACCGCATCGCCCGGTCCACGGCGCGGCGTGACTCCTCGGTGGGGTCGGCGGTGTCGAACCCGTGGTGGCCGTTCGGTACGTCGATCACCTCGACGTCGGCCTTGCGGTCCTCCGCCGCCGCCAGGAACTCCGCCACCGTCGCCGCGATCGCCGGCTGCTCCAGGCCCACCCTGGTCAGCACGACGGGGAGGCCGCCCGCGGTGCCCACCGCGGCGGCGGGCCGGAAGCGCGGATCCATGGACCCCCAGTTCGGCAGCGGCGCGAGCACGGGGTAGGACGCCGCCACACAGCGCAGCCACGGCGGGGGCGCCGCCAGCCAGTCCGCGGCGAGCAGCCCCCCGCCGGAGAAGAACCAGAGCGCGATGCGCTCCCCGTCGACATGCGGGTCGTCCCGCAGCAGCGCGACCGCCTCGGCGACGTCCTCGGCGGCCCGGCCGTAGTCGCCGAGGTCGTGCAGCCGGTGGTCGACGACCGCGCCGACCGCTCCCAGGCCGGCGGCGCAGCGGGCGTGGCCGACCAGGGACGGCCAGTCGCGCGGCGTGGGCCGGCTGTCGGCAGGGATCGGACCGCCGTGGACGAACAGCACCGCGGGGCAGGGGTGCCCGGCCTCGGGCAGATGGAGGTCCACCCGTCCGCTGCGCACCCGGGGGCGCTCGGGCAGGTCCATGAGAAAGGAGGTGAGGTGCCGGGGCTGCTCGGCGGTCCGTGCACCCATCCGGTGCCCTTCGCCCGCGGCGGCCGCCAGCAGGACACGGGTGAGCTCGTCGGGGGCGGAGAGCATCGGCCAGTGCCCGGTGTCGAGTTCGAAGAAGGTCACGCCGGGCCGGGTGAGCGCCTGCAGGGCCGGGTCCCCGAAGCCGATCATGGTTTCGACCAGGGCGATGGTCGAGCCGTTGGCCGTGCAGAGGACACCGGTGGTCGGCACCCCGGAGGCCGCTCCCGTCAGCCGCAGCGGCTGGGTGAGGGTGGCCCTCGGCTGCGGCGCGGCCAGCCGGGACAGCCGGTCCAGCGCGTCCGTGGAGAGGCCGGCGGTACTGCCCCAGGCCGGCCACCCGTCCGCTGACGGCGCAGGGACCCGCCAGTCGTCCCCGTCCGGCTGCTCCGGGTCCAGCAACCGGTCGCGGAGCCCCTGGTCCGGTATCTGCGCCAGGGCCGGTGCGCCGTCCTGCGGGATGGCCGTGTCCAGGTAGACGATCCGGATGATCCGGCCGGGACGGAGGTCCGCGGCGCCCAGCACCGGATGGATGCCGTAGTCGTGGCCGACGAGCACCACCTCGGGGTCGTCGACCCGGTCGATCAGCCGCACCAGGTCGTCGATGTGGGTCCGCAGGTCGGTCCCGGGTCCGGCCGGGCGGTCGGCACCGCCCATGCCGGTGAGCGCCGCCGGGTACGCCCCGGCCCCCGCCGCCCGCAGTCTCCCGGCCACCTCCTCCCACACCCAGTCCCCGGTGAAGCCTCCCGGTACCAGTACGAACGCCGTCATGACCGTCTCCTCGCATGCCCTGTCCACGCGGTCCACCTCACCGGCCGCGCGGCCCACGGGTACGGTAGGAACTCCCCCTGAGGGAGGTTCAAGCCTTGTCTGCCGACGGTTACTGGAGCATCGGGGAGCTCGCCGAGCGTGCGGGTGTCACCGTCAAGACCGTCCGCTTCTACTCCGACCGCGGTCTGCTGCCGGAGGCCAGCCGCAGCAGCGGCGGCCACCGCCGCTACGGTGCCGGGGCTCTCGATCGGCTGCGGCTGATCCGTTCGCTGCGCACCCTGGACCTGCCGGTGTCGGAGGTGGGCCGGATCCTCGACCGGGAGGAGGCACTGGAGGATGTCATCGCGGGGCAGCTGCGGGAGCTCGGTTCCCAGCTGGCGGCCCTGCGCTGGCGGGAGGCCGCCCTCCAGCTGCTGCGGGACTGCACCCCGGCGGAACGCGCCGAGCGGCTGAGCCTGGTCGGCGCGGTGACCGCGCCGCCCAGCACGGCCGCGCTGGCGCGCTTCTGGCGCCGTGTGCTGCCGCCGAGGCTCCCTGCCCGGCTGGTCTCGGCGATCCTGGAGGCGGCGGTTCCGCAGCCTCCCGCCGATCCGTCCCCGGCCCAGGTCCTGGCCTTCGCCCGGCTGCACGCCCTCACCTCCGGCGCCCGCCTGGGCCCGGGCCACTGCCGGCCCACCTCTCCCGCGCTCGACGGCGGCTACCGCCCGGCGGTGCTCTACGACGGTCTCGGTGAAGCCTATGCGCTGGCCGCGGCGGACCTGCGTGCGGAGCGGCCGCCGCAGCAGGGCGAGGCGCTGGACTGCTTCGTGGCGGCGCATGCCGGTTCACGGGGTGTGCGGGACACCCCCGATTTCCGTCACCGGCTCAGGGGGGTGCTCGCCGCGACCGCCGAGCCCGTCGTCGGACGCTACTGGCAGCTAGCCGGCGAGATGTACGCGCTACCGTCCGGAACTCCGGAGCCCACCATGGGCGCCGCCCACGACTGGCTCACCGCGGCCCTGGACGGCCAGACCGCCGGTTCGTCCCGCTGTTCCGTCCGGTCGCAGGACCAGGCACCCTCGAAGGGAGAGACCAGGTGAACGCCCCGACACCCTCCGGCACCCCGGCCGACACCCCGATCGGCCCGCTGCCCGGCCCGCTGGTCGGCTCCGCCTGGCTGGCGTCCCGGCTGGGCACGCCCGGACTGGTGGTGCTGGACGCCTCGGTCGGCGCGCACCGGGGCTCGGCACAGCGGATCCCCGGCGCGCTGGCCTTCGACATCGACGGGCCGCTCTCCGACCACACGGGCCCGCTGCCGCACACCATGCCCACCGCCGACCGGTTCACCGAGGAGATGCGCCGCCTCGGCGTGGACGACGCCGACACGGTGGTGGTCTACGACGTCGCGGGCGTCTACTCCAGCCCGCGGGCGTGGTGGATGCTGCGGGCGATGGGCTTCGACCGGGTCGCGGTGCTCGACGGCGGACTGCCCGCCTGGGTGGCGGCCGGGCTGCCGCTGCAGGGCGGCCCTCCCGGAGCCTCGGCGCGGGACGGGTCTTTCACCGCCCGGCCGCGCCCCGGGTTGCTGGTGGGCAGCGACGAGGTGGTGGCGGCCCTGGACGACCCCGCCGCCGTGGTCCTGGACGCGCGCTCCCGGGAACGCTTCTCCGGTACGGCGCCCGAGCCGCGGCCGGGGCTGCGCGGCGGCCATATGCCCGGTGCGGTGAACCTGCCCTTCACCGAGCTCCAGCGCGACGGCGGGCTGATGCGGTCGCCCTCGGAGCTGCGCGCCGCCTTCGCCGCGCTCGCCGGGGACCGGGAGCGGCTGGTCTTCAGCTGCGGTTCTGGCGTCACCGCCTGCGTGCTGGCGCTGGGGGCCGAACTGGCCGGCCGCGGTGGACTGTCGGTGTACGACGGCTCCTGGAGCGAGTGGGGACTGCCGGTCTCGGGGCTGCCGGTGGTGGCCGGCTGACGGTCTTTCCTGACGGTACGTCAGGTCATGGTCCGCCGGGCCGGGGGCGGTCCCGGGACGTTGACGCCGGTGATGCCGTGGTCCAGCTTCGGCAGGCCGAGGACGAACTGCGTGGGCTCGTTCCGGCCGGATCGACCCTGTGCTTGACTCCCCGTTCATGGCAGGGCATCCGGGGCCGGACACGGTGACGGTGTTGTGGTGTGCGGCGGACGCGGACGAACGGCAGCGGGCGCACGCCCTCCTGCTCGGTGCGGCCGCGGAGTTGCTCGGTGTCGCGCCGTCCGCGCTCCGGATGGAGCACGAGCCCTCGGGACGGCCCGTAGTGACGGGGGCGGCGCAGGGGCTGAGGGTGAGCGTGAGCCATGGGCGAGGAGTGATCGCCGTGGCACTGGCCCGGTCGGTGGCGGTGGGGGTCGATGTCGAGGCGGTCCGGCCGCTGCGGGCCGCGACCCTGGCCCGCCGCTGGTTCCATCCACAGGAGGCGGACTGGCTGGCGGCACTGCCGCAGGCCCAGTGGAACGCCGCCTACCTGTGGCTGTGGACGCAGAAGGAGGCGGTGGGGAAGTCGCTCGGCAGCGGGCTGCGGGACGGCGGCATGCGCCGCCGCATGGCGGTCCCGCCCTCCGGCCTCTTCGCTGCGGGTCCGCCGGTGGCGCCCGCGGCACATCTGCCCGGTGGCGATCTGCGTGGTGACGGCCGGTGCGGTGACGGTCCGGCCCATGGGCCGGTACTGGCTCCGCTGCCCGGCGATCCGCGGACGGCGGCGGGGGCCGTCGTCCTGGACGGTGGCACGGTGGTCCTCGGGGTGGCCGCCCACGGCGTCGGCGGCGACGGGGTACGGGTCGCTCTGCGCCACGGCGGCTAAGCGCCGGTACGCCGACGGCCATCGGACGGTCCCCGCCATGGCCGCCGCCCGCTGGAACCCGGGCTGAGCAGCGGGGCTCCGGGCCCGGCAGGTCGGTGACCTGGGCGGCCTCCGCCGCGTGGGTGGACGGCGCACCCCAGGAACGTACGGTCGTTCACTTGGCATGATGAGCGCCCGGTCCGGCCCTGCGGACCGGACACCGGGAAGACGAGGACGAGGCATGGCGGAGGGGCGCACCGACGGGCGCATCGAACGGGGCAACCAGACCCGGCGGCTGGTCCTGCGGCGGACGGTGGAGATCGCCTCCGTCGAGGGGTTGGAAGGGCTGTCGCTCGGCAGGCTGGCGAGTGAGCTCAACCTGAGCAAGAGCGGGGTCTTCGCCCTGTTCGGCTCCAAGGAGGAGCTGCAGCAGGCGACCGTACGCGCGGCGGTCGACGTCTTCCTCGATCAGGTGGTCACCCCCGCTCGGCGCACCCCGCCCGGCGTCGCCCGGGTGTGGGAGCTCTGCCGGCTGTGGCTGGCCTACTCCGAGCAGCGGGTCTTCCCCGGCGGCTGCTTCTTCTACTCCGTGGCCGCGGAGTTCGACGCCCGTCCGGGACCGGTGCACGACACCGTCGTCGGTGCCCAGGCCGACTGGCGCGCCTTCGTGGAGCGGACCATCACCGAGGGCATCGAGGCGGGCGACATCGCAGCCGGCACCGATGTGACCCTGCTGGCCTTCGAGCTGATCGCCTTCCTGGAACTGGCCAACGGCGACTCGGTGCTGCGCGACGACTCCGCGGTCTACCGCACCGCCACCACCGCCGTCCTGCGCCGGCTGCACGCCGTCGCCACCGACCCCTCCTCCCTGCCCGCCGTCCCCTGACCGCGGCGCGGCCCTGCGGGGGCGTCCCCGCTCCGCTGCCTGCTGCGGGCAGGTGGCGCCTCATGTACGGAACGGCAATACAAAAGTACGATCGACCGTGCTTTTTGTTTCCATCTCGACGCCCACCGCACCACGAGAGGACACGCATGGACACGGACATCGTCGAACTCGACCGGATCGCGGTCGAGGAGTCCCTGCGGATCGTGCGCTCAGCGACCGGCGACCAGTGGGACCTGCCCACCCCCTGCACCGGCTGGACCCTGCGCGACCTGGTCTCCCACATGACCGGCCAGCATCTGGGCTTCGCGGCGGCCGCCACCGACGGCGGGCCGGACGGCGCCGACCTCGCCGTCTGGCGGCCCCGCCCCCTCGGCGACCGCCCCCACGACGCCTACGAGGCCTCCTGCGGGCAGGTGCTGGCCGCCTTCGCCGCCGCCGGAGTGCCCCGGCGGACCTTCCCGCTCCCCGAGATCCACCCGACCTTCGCCTTCCCCCCCACCACGGCCATCGGCTTCCACTTCCTGGACTACGTGGTGCACAGCTGGGATGCGGCCGCCGCCCTCGGTGTCGCCGTCGACCTCCCCGCCGGGGCGCTCCAAGCCGCCCTGGACGTCGCACGGCTGATCCCCGACGACGAACGGCGCCGCACCCCCGATGCGCAGATCGGCCCGCCGCTCCCGGTGCCCGCCGACGCGCCACTGCTGGACCGGCTGCTGGCGCTGGTCGGCCGCGACCCCCAGTGGTCGCCCCAGGCCGCCAACCAGGCCACCGGCGCGGCCGCCTCGCTGACGCAGCACCGGGCGTGACACGCCCCGGAAGTGCTGGTCCTGGTCCCGGCAGGACGACGGCAGCGACTGGTGGTGATGGTTCTCCACAGGACTCCTCGGGTGGTCTTCTCCGCGGTACGCAGGACGGCTGACCGGTGGTGCGGTGCGTTGCGACGGAGAGGGGACCTGTCGGCCGGGCCGTCGGCGGGAGACGCCCGGGCCCGCGTCCGGCGTCGAGAAGCTCGCCGCCAGGACATGTGCGCACGGTACGGGGATCCGGGGAGGCCCCGGTGGCCGTCCTTCGGCGGCGTGCCCGGGTCGCCCTGCGGGCGGACACCGCGGCCGACATCCGGAACGGGTGCGGACATGCGGGTACAACAGATCGGCTCGGCGGCACTCTGTGCCTGACCTGCCGTCATGGTGGCTTCGCGGACAACCGGGACCGAGGGGTGCACGGCCGGGGAAGGCGTACGGGGCGCCGGCGGTCGGACCGGCGCCCCGTACGCGGGTCTCAGCGCACCGTGCGGAAGAAGGCGCGGACGTCCGCCACGAAGGCCTCGGGCTGCTCCAGCGAGAGGAAGTTGCCGCCGCGCTCCAGCTCCGTCCAGTGGGTGACCAGGTGCTCGCGCTCGGCGAAGCGGCGGACGGCGATGTCGGTGCTGAGTGCGACGGCCACCCCGGTGGGCACGGTGCCGCGCTCCTTGGGGGCCCAGGCCGCGGGGTCGTGCGCGGTCTCGTAGTAGAGGTTGGCGGAGGACCCGGCGGTGCCGGTGAACCAGTAGACGCTGATGTTGGTCAGCAGGTTGTCGAGGCCCACCGCGTCCGCGGGGAGTTCGGCCGTGACATCCGTCCACTCCTTGAACTTCTCGGCCACCCAGGCGAGTTGGCCGGCCGGGGAGTCGTTCAGACCGTGCGCCAGGGTGTGCGGGCGGGTGGACTGGATGGCGTTGAAGCCCATCATCTCGTCGCGGAAGTGCTGCAGCCTCGCCACCCGCTCCTGCTCGGCGACGGTGAGCCCGGCGAAGTCGGCCGGGTCCTCGGAGGGGAAGGTGATCAGCCCGTTGACATGGATGCCGATCACCCGTTCCGGCTGCTGCCGGCCCATCTCCGCGGCGATCCAGGCACCCCCGCCGCCGCCCTGGACGCCGTAGCGGTCGTAGCCGAGGCGGGACATCAGCTCGGTGAAGGCGGCGGCGATCCGGCCGGTGGTCCAGCCGGGGCTGCTGAGCGGCCCGGAGAAACCGACTCCGGGGGTGGAGGTGACCACGACGTGGAAGTCCGCCGACAGCGGGTCCACCACCTCGGAGAACTGCGTGAAGGAGCCCGGCCAGTCATGGACCAGCAACAGCGGCACGGCTTCGGGGTTCTGCGAGGGCAGGTGCAGGAAGTGGATGTTCTGGCCGTCCACCACGGTGGTGAACTGCGGGAAGCTGTTGAGCCTTTCCTCGGCCTTGCGCCAGTCGAAGCCCTCGGCCCAGTACTCGGCCAGCTCCCTGAGGTGGTCCACCGGAACACCCCGGCTCCAGCCGGTGCCGGGCACCTCACTGCTCCAGCGGGTGCGGGCGAGACGGTGGTGCAGATCGTCCAGCTCGGCCTGCGGGATGTCGATGACGAAGGGGTAGATCTCGTTCTCCATGAAGAGGACACTAGGGTTCCATTAGGAAGATCCGATTCCTAATGGAACGGTGGGCTGCTCTTCATGCTGGAAACCTCCGCGCGACTGCTGCGCCTCCTCTCCCTGCTCCAGACACCCCGCGAGTGGCCCGGTCCCGAGCTGGCCGAGCGGCTGGGCGTCAGCGGTCGTACGGTCCGCAACGACGTCGACCGGCTGCGCGAACTCGGCTACCCGGTGGTGGCCACCCGGGGAGCCACCGGCGGCTACCGGCTCTCGGCGGGCACCGCGATGCCGCCGTTGCTGCTGGACGACGACGAGGCGGTGGCCGTGACCATCGGCCTTCGCACGGTCGCCCAGGGCGCGATCGCGGGCATGGAGGAGACCTCGCTGCAGGCCCTGGCCAAGCTGCAGCAGGTCCTGCCCTCCCGGCTGCGCCGCCGGGTGCAGACGCTGCTGGCGTACACCGTGCCGGTACCGGCCGACGGCCCGCAGCCCGCCGTGGACCCGCAGCTGCTGTCCACCCTGGCCGCCGTCTGCCGGGACCACGAGCGGCTGCGCTTCAACTACCGCAGCCATGACGGCACCGCCACCCGGCGCACGGCGGAGCCGCACCGGCTGGTCAACTGGGGGCGGCGCTGGTACCTGGTGGCCTGGGACACCGACCGCGACGACTGGCGGACCTTCCGCGTCGACCGCGTCGAGCCCCGGCTGCCGACCGGTCCGCGGTTCGCCCCGCGCGAACCCCCCGAGGGGGATGTGGCCGCCTATGTGGCACGCAATGCCTCGGCCGCGGCCTGGCGCTACCGGGCCCGGGTCACCGTGCACGCCCCGGCCGAGGTGGTGGCCGAGCTGGTCAACCCGGCGGTCGGCGTGGTGGAGCCGGTGGACGGGACGAGCTGCATCCTGGACACCGGCGCCGACTCGGTCGAGGCACTGGGCGTGCACCTGGGGCTGCTGGGCCATGACTTCGACGTCAGCGGGCCGCCGGAACTGCTGGCCCATCTGGCGGAGCTGGCCCGCCGCTACGCCCGCTCCACGCCGTCCGGCCCCGACGGCGCGAGCGGGGACGGAGCAGGGAGCGGCAGCCCGGACCCGAGCGGCTGAAGCCGGACCGGGCACGCAGCCCACCGTCCCGCGTCAGCCGGGCCGGGAGACCTCGTCCAGCCGCCGCTGGAGATGGCGGCGCTCCGCATCGGCCGCGGTCAGCGCCATGGCCTCCCGGTAGGCCGCCGCCGACTCCGCCGTGCGGCCGAGCCGGCGGAGCAGATCGGCGCGGGTGGCGGGCAACAGGTGATAGCCCGGCAGTGCCCCGGACGCCTCCAGCGACGTGACCAGGGCGAGCCCCGCGGCGGGCCCGTCGGCCATCGCCACCGCGACCGCCCGGTTCAGCTCCACCACCGGCGAGGGGGCGAGCGCCGCCAGCCTCCCGTAGAGGGCGGCGATCTGCGGCCAGTCGGTGTCCGCGGCCCGCGCCGCGGTGGCATGGCAGGCCGCGATGGCTGCCTGCACCTGGTACGGGCCGGGCCGGCCCTGGTGCAGCGCGGCGTCCAGCAGGGCGACCCCCTCGGCGATCCCCGCGGCGTCCCAGCGGCCCCGGTCCTGTTCCTCCAGCGGCACCAGCTCCCCCGCGTCGTCGGTCCTGGCGGCACGCCGGGCGTCGTGCAGCAGCATCAGCGCCAGCAGTCCCGCCGCCTCCGGCTCCTCGGGCATCAGACCGGTCAGGCAGCGGGCCAGCCGGATGGCCTCCGTGCACAGCCCGCGGCGCACCAGGTCGGCCCCGGCGGTGGCGCTGTAGCCCTCGTTGAAGAGCAGATAGAGCACGGACAGCACGGCCGCGGTGCGCTGTGGCAGCAGCTCCGCCGGCGGCACCCGGTAGGGGATCCCGGCGTTGCGGATCCGCTGCTTGGCCCGTACCAGGCGCTTGGCCATGGTGGGCTCGGGCACCAGGAAGGCCCGGGCGATCTCGGCGGTGGTGAGACCGGTCAGGGTCCGCAGCGTCAGCGCGACCCGGGCCTCGGCGGACAGCGCCGGATGGCAGCAGGTGAAGATCAGCCGCAGCCGGTCGTCGGGCACGCCGCCGGGGCCTCCGCAGTCCCCCGCCTCAGGGCCCGGCAGTGCGGCCAGTTCCCTGAGCCTGGTCGCCTCGGTGGCGCTGCGACGCAGCCGGTCCACCGCGCGGTTGCGCGCGGTGGTGGTGAGCCAGGCACCCGGGCGGCGCGGGACGCCGTCGCGCGGCCAGCACTCCAGTGCCCGCGCGAAGGCGTCCTGCGCGCACTCCTCGGCCAGGTCCCAGTCGCCGGTGACCCGGATCAGGGTGGCGACGACCCGTCCCCACTCCTGCCGGAAGGCATCGGCGACTGCGGCCTCGGCCTCGGCGCCCACGGTGCTCACTCCTCCCAGAGCGGCCTCACCTCGACGGTGCCGAACCCGGCGGCCGGGTGGCGGGACGCCACCGCGATCGCCTCGTCGAGGTTGTCGCACTCGATCAGGTCGTACCCGGCGATCTGCTCCTTGGTCTCGGCGAACGGCCCGTCCGACACCACCAGTTCACCGTCCCGCACCCGCACCGTAGTGGCGTCCCGGACCGGCCGCAGCCGCGAACCGGAAAGCCGGACGCCGCTGCCGTCCACCTCCTTCACCCAGGCCTCGGGGGAAGCCTCCTCCTCGGACACCTCCACGGACTCGTCCACGCAGATCAGCAGCATGTACTTCATGGTTTCTCCGTCACTCCGCGGTCCCGGACCCCGTGGTCCGGGACTCCCTGATGTCGCGGACCATCGCCTCGACGGTCCGGGCCATGTTGCGGCGCAGCTGCTCCAGCCGCCCCGCGAGAACGGACGCGGTACGGGCGGGGTCGCTCCCCGCCGCGACGCTCAGTCCGGTGCGGCCGGGCCCGTGGACGAAGCTCTGCCGCACGAGGGTCCGGCCCGGGGTGTCTCCGGGCAGCAGGTCGTACCGCCACAGCGAGCCCGGCCTGGCGGGGTCCCTGTCGTCGTCGAGCACCGACCAGGCGAAGGTGCGCGGCGGCTCCACCGTGGTCACCTGGCAGACCACACCCAGGACCTGACCGTCGGGATACCGGTTGCGGGCCTCGAAGCGGGCGCCGGGCCTCGCCCGCGGATCCCCGGCGTCCAGCCAGGCGGCGTGGACGCACTCGGGGCTCCACTCCCCGATGCGGGTCACATCGGTGATCCGCTCCCACAGCGCAGCGCGTGGCGCGTCGACGAGAACCTCGAGGTCCACTCGCGCCCCGGTGACTCCGTGGTCGTCCATGCGGCCTCCTCCTTCTCCGGACTGTGCGGCCGTTCTCATCCTGACGACGAACGGCGCGGTCCCGGATGGACAGCCGCGCCGGTATTTCCGCGCCGGATTCCGGCGGACCCCGGTGGCGCAGGGCCGCGGGCGGCTGCAGAGTGGGGCATATCCGGACGGGATGCGGCAGACCCAGCGGGAGGCCCGCCATGGAGACCACCCTTCGGCTGGCCCAGCAGCCCGAGGCCGACGCACTCCTGTCCCGCAGCCCGCTGGCCACGCTGGTCGGCATGCTGCTGGACCAGCAGATCCCGATGGAGTGGGCGTTCACCGGGCCGTACACCATCGCGCGGCGGATGGGCACCGACGACCTCGACGCGCGGGCGGTGGCGGCCTGCGATCCCGAGGCCTTCGCCGCGCTGCTGTCCGCCAAGCCCGCGGTGCACCGCTACCCGGGGGCGATGGCCGGGCGGGTGCAGCAGCTCTGCCGCCATCTGGTGGACCACTACGACGGCGACGCGGCGGCGGTCTGGCGGGACGCGGGCAGCGGCGCGGAACTGCTGGACAGGCTGACCGCACTGCCCGGGTTCGGCACCCAGAAGGCCCAGATCTTCCTGGCGCTGCTGGGCAAGCAGCTCGGGGTGACGCCGCCGGGCTGGCGGGAGGCGGCGGGCCCGTACGGGGAGGACGGCTGCTACCGCTCGGTGGCCGACATCACCGGGAGCGAGTCGCTGGAGCGGGTGCGCGCCACCAAGCAGGAGGCCAAGCGGGCCGCCAAGGCGGCCAGGGCCGCCGGTCAGACGCAGGGCGGCAGGCCGGGGCAGCGGGGGTAGCGCCGGGGAGGTCCGGCGCCGAGCCGGGGTACGGGCCCTCAGCGGCCGGTCCCGGACGGCAGCGGCTGCTCCGCCCAGATCACCTTGCCGTCGGCCGTGTACCGGGTCCCCCAGCGCTCGGCGAACTGCGCGACAAGGAAGAGCCCCCGGCCGCCCTCGTCGGTGGTGGTCGCATAGCGCAGATGCGGCGAGGTGCTGCTGGTGTCGGACACCTCGCAGATCAGGCTTGCGTCGCGCAGCAGCCGCACCCCGATCGGGCCGCTGCCGTACCGGATCGCATTGGTGATCAGTTCGCTGAGCAGCAGCTCCGTGGTGAAGGCCAGATCCTCCAGGCCCCAGTCGGCGAGCCGGCGGGTGACGGCGGCGCGTACCCCGCCGACCGCGGCGGGGTCACTGGGGACGTCCCACGAGGCGACCTGGTCCGGCGCCAGCCGGCGGGTGCGGGCGACCAGCAGTGCCACGTCGTCGCCGGGGCGGGCGGGCAGCATGGCGTGCAGCACCGCGCCGCAGATCTCCTCCGGGGAGCGGTCGGCGACCCCGGCCAGCGTGGTGCGCAGCAGCTCCAGGCCGACGTCGATGTCCCGGTCGCGCACCTCCACCAGGCCGTCGGTGTACAGCACCAGCCGGCTGCCCTCCGGCAGGTCCAGCTCCGCCGACTCGAAGGGCGTGCCGCCGAGGCCGAGCGGCGGACCGGCCGGCAGGTCCGGGAACACCACCGAGCCGTCCGGACGGATCACGGCCGGCGGCAGATGCCCGGCCCTGGTCATGGCGCAGTGCCCGGTGACGGGGTCGTAGATGGCGTACAGGCAGGTGGCGCCGATCACCGCGGTGCCGCCGTCGGCCGGCGTCTCGTCCTGGTCGATCCGGCCCACCATCTCGTCCAGGTGGTCCAGGATCTCGTCGGGCGGCAGGTCCAGCGAGGAGAAGTTGTGCACCGCGGTACGCAGCCGTCCCATGGTCGCCGCGGCGTGCAGCCCGTGACCGACCACGTCCCCGACCACCAGGGCGACCCGGGCGCCGGGCAGCGGGACCACGTCGTACCAGTCGCCGCCCACCCCGGCCTGCGCGGGCAGATAGCGGTGGGCCACGTCCAGGGCGCTCTGCTCGGGCAGGTTGCGCGGCAGCAGGCTGTGCTGGAGGGTCACCGCGACGGTGTGCTCGCGGGTGTAGCGGCGCGCGTTGTCGATGCAGACCGCGGCCCGGGCCGCCAGCTCCTCCGCGAGCGAGAGGTCGTTCTCCTCCGTGAACGGGGCCGACCCCTCCGCGCGGTAGAAGTGGACCATGCCGAGCAGCACGCCCCTGGCCAGCAGCGGCACGGTGACCAGCGAGTGGATGCCGTAGTCGAGCACCCTGGTGGTGCGGTCGTCGTCCTGCGCCCGCCACCCGGCGGAGGACGCCAGGTCGCCCTCCACCACCGCCTTGCCCTTGCCGAAGCCCCAGGCCTGCGGTGAGGAGGGGACGAACCTGATCAGCTCCCCCGCCGGGTACAGCGGAGGGTCGTCGCGTACGCCGTGGACGACCACCCGGCGCATCTCGGCCACGGCCGAGGGCGTCGGCTCGCCGCCCGTCAGCACCGCCTCCACCAGGTCGACCGTGACGAAGTCGGCAAACCGGGGGACCGCCACCTGGGTCAGCTCCTCGGCGGTGCGCACCACATCGAGGGTGGTGCCGATGTCCACTCCCGCGTCGTACAGCAGCCGCAGCTGCTCCCTGGCCCCCTCGGCCCGGCCGGAGAGCGCCCGCAGCTCGGTGGAGTCCCGCAGGGTGGCGACGCTTCCGGGGGGACCGCCGTCCCGGTCCGTGGGCCGGTTGTTCACCGCCAGCAGCCGGTCGCCGGAGAGGATCACCGCATCGGTGGCGGTCCGTCCCGAGCCCAGCAGTTCGGCCGCCCGGGGGTCGAGGCCGAGGTCGTCGATCCAGCGCCCCTCCGCGTCCGGCGGCAGGTCCAGCAGCCGGGTCGCCTCGTCGTTGGCCAGCAGCAGCCGGCCGTCACCGCCGACGATCAGCACACCCTCCCGTACGGCGTGCAGCACCGCGTCGTGGTGCTCGTACATCCGGGCCAGCTCGGTGGGTTCCAGGCCGTGGGTCTGGTGCCTCAGCCGCCGGCTGATCAGCGCCGTGCCGCCGGTGGCCAGCGCCACGGTGCCGGCCGCGGCACCGAGCAGCATCGGCAGCTGGCGGTTGACGGCGCCGCTGACCTTGGCGATGGTGATGCCCGCCGACACCAGGCCCACCACCCGGCCGTGGTCGTCCTTGACCGGGACCACCGCCTGCACCAGGGGGCCGATGGTCCCGTTGATGGTCTCGGTGACGACCCTCCCCTGCAGCGCCGGGCCGATGGTGCCGACGAACTTCCTGCCGATCCGGTTGGTCTTGGGGTGGGTGTAGCGGATCCCCTGGGTGTCGGTCACCACGATGAAGTCGACACCCGACAGCTTCCGGGCGGCCTCCGCCCGGGGCTGCAGCAGCGCCGTCGGATGGCTGCTCTCCAGGGCCGCCCGGGTGCCCGGTGCGTTGGCGAAGGTCTGCGCCACCGCCACCGACCGGTTGCGGGCCTCCTCGCGGCTGTCGTACCGCGCCTGCAGTACCAGCGCCACCATGCCGGCGACCACCAGCAGCAGCACCACGATCACCTGCAGGACGAACACCTGGCCGGCGACGGTGCGTCCGCTCAACCAGGCCCACAGCCCCCGTGCGGTCGGCATCCACCCCGCCCGCCGACCGGGCCGCCGAGCACGCCCGGCCCAGGGGTGCCGACCGGCGAACCGCGGAGCCGACGGGGCTCCGGACCGGGTCCGAGGTCGAGCCATACCCCATGTCTACACTGCTCGGAATCCCCGGGCGAACGCTGGCGCCGCCCTGCCGCCGGGGGTGTGACGGCGAGGCACGGCGGCTCATCGCTCGGCCACAGCCCACGGTCCGAAGCGGACCGCCGAGGCCCGCCCCGTGCTGCTCCGGGAGAGGCGCAGCCGGCCGTCCAGGCCGAAGCAGACCAGTACCGGCCTGCCCCACCGGTCGGCGGCGGCCGCGGGATGGCCCGCCAGCACCCCGCTCAGGGACTGCCTGCGGTCACCACCGCCGGAGTCCAGCAGGGCTGCGGCAAGACCGCCGCCGGAGTCACGGGCCGCCAACAGCAGGCCGCCCGCAGCCGGGACCAGGGCGATGGGGCCGTGTCCCCCGGCGGGCAGCTCCGGGCCCCGGCGCTGGCCGTGGCGGCCGTCCCAGCTGTAGACGGCGGGCTCGGCGGTCAGCGGCAGCCGGTAGGCGACCCGGACGGTGCCGTCGGGGGCGACGGCGGCGGCCGGCGGGGTGCCGGGTGCCGGAAGACCGGTGGGTCCCGCCGCCCGGACCGGGCCGCCGGGTGTCCGCTGCGCCCAGCGGTGCAGGCCGTCGCGGCCCGCGGCGAAGACTTCCAGCAGGCCGCCGTCGACCACCGCGGCCAGCCCCTCCTGGACCTCGCCGCCGCCCAGGTCCCTCCAGCCGCCCCAGGCCCCGCCGGGGGACCGCACCCGGCTGGAGAGCCCCTTGTCCGCGTTGCGGACGAACAGATGCACCCGGCCGTCGGGGGTGAGCACCGCCGTCGGCGGACCGGTACGCCGCCCCCGGTCGGGCTGCGCCAGCGGGTTGCCCAGCCCCCGCCAGGCGCCGAACGGCCCACCGGGGGCCCGCTGCTCCAGCAGCACCGTCTCCCGGGTGTCGGCGGCGGTGGCGGCGCCCAGGCCGGAGAAGCGCTCGGCGAGGACCAGCAGCCGGCCGTCGGCCTGCCGCACCACGGCGACCGAGGGGGCGAGCGGGGCGCCGCCCAGGTCCACCGCGGTGCCGAGCCGTCCGCTGCCGGGCACCTCCTCCCGCCACATCAGCAGCCGCATCCCGCGCACCGCGAGGACGGTGAGTCGGTCCCAGGCGTCATGGCCGGCCCAGGGCTGCGGCCCGGCCCAGCGGTAGGTGGTGGACCACGGCCAGTGGTGACGGTCCGAGTCACGGCCGCCGACCTCGTAGTCCCCGCAGCCGGACGGGTCCCCGCAGGGCCAGTCCGGGGAGCCGCCGTAGGCGTCCAGCCACGAGCGTTTGGCGTCCCTGGCCGGTCCCGACAACCCGGGCGGCCAGCGGTCGTTGTAGTAGCCGCGGTAGGCCGTCGCCAGCCCCCCGGCGGGGCCCCTGCGGGCCAGCGCCGCCCAGGCGAAGAGGCCGGCGGCGGTGTGGTCGGCGTGGTCGGAGAAGCCGGGCTGGTCGGCGTCGCGGGCGTGGGCGGCGTCGTGCACCTGCTCGTCCGGGTCGGGGTCCATGGTGCGCACCAGGGACGGCCGGTAGTGGTCGAGGAGCTGCACCAGCGTCTCGATCAGGTCGTCCCGGGTGTAGACCTGCACCTCCCGCAGCGGCGAACCGGTGGCGTTCCTGGTCCGGATCACGGTGCCGGGCCGGTGCCAGAGGTCGCGCAGGGTGATGCTGTACGGGGTGACCGGGTCCGAGTACATCGCCAGGTTGAGGAAGACCAGGGACACCTCGGGGCGTTCGGTCAGCCGGTCGACCTCGGCGCGCCGGCCGCCGGGCAGCTCCAGCACCGTTCGCCGCCAGGGGGTGAAGAGGTGGCCGGTGGCCATCAGCGCATAGGCCTGCCGCAGTCCCTGGTGCCGGGCTGCGGAGTACGCGGCCCGGTCGCGGCGCGGCGGCGGGCCGCCGGGTACCCGGTTGCGGCCGGTGGCGTCGCCGGCGGTGAGGTAGACGGAGACGACGCGGGCGCCCGCGGCGATGGACTGCTGGATGTCCGGGTTCATGAAGTACAGGTCGTCGTCGGGGTGGGCGACGAGCTGCAGGGTGGTGGCGGGGCCGCCTGGCGGGCGCGCCGGGGGCCGCCCGTCGAGGGCGTCGGGCAGCACCGCCGGGTCCCGCCGCCAGCTGCGGGCGACGCTGCCGGCCACGGTCGGCACCGCCAGCGCGCCGGCCGTCCACAGCACGGCCCGGCGGGGTATGCCTGGTCCGCGGCGGTCCGGTGCAGTCACCCGATCACCCTCCTCGGCTTCCATGAAGCCAGAGCGGCCGTCCGCCCGCGACCCGGGCCGTAGGCTTCGGGTGCC
>NZ_LIQR01000410.1 GCF_001418575.1 Peterkaempfera griseoplana | reverse complement strand
ACCCTGGCCACCGCGGCCGCGGTGGCCAGGGTGGCGCCGATCCAGCGCGGGGTCAGGAGGAACCGGTACACACCACCACGGTAACGAGCGCGCCGCCGCGGTGTGCACCAGGGGCCTCGGCGGGCCGCGAACCGGCCGCGCACCCCCTCCCCCTCGGACGCCCGGCCGGGTCGGCCGGTCAGCCGGCCGGCAGCGGCCCTGTGCGGTAGACGGTGCCGGCGCAGGCCCCGGGGATGGTCGCCGGGCCGACGGAGGGGGCGCCCACGGCCGGGGTGTGGCTGAGGCTGACGCTGCTCCCGGGCGACCCGGGGCCGTCGGTGGCGGCCGACTTGATGGTGATCTCCTGGGAACTGCTCCCGGTCGCGCTGCTCTCCGGGCTGGCGGTGGCGCTGGGCGAGGAGCTGGGGGTGGTGACGCAGGCGGTGCTGTTGGTGCTGTCCGGGACCCAGCCGAACCGCACCAGATAGGCGGCGCCGGGCCTCAGCACCAGGGTGTCCGGTCCGTTCGACCGGGGCAGTGCGGAGGCGGGGTCCCCCGCGGTGTGGAGGAGCACCGGGAACCGTGAGGCGTCGGTCCCGACCGCGGAGCTGACCTGGACCGTGCCGGCGCCCTCGACCGTGCAGGCCAGCGCCGAGGAGTTGACCACCGAGAACGAGCCGTAGACCTTGCCCGCCGCGTCGGCCGGCTCGACCTGGACGGCCCCGGCGCCCAGCTGGTCCACCCGGCACTCCGGGGCGGCCTGGGCGCTCTCCGTGGCCGGGGCGCTGCCGGTGGGCCCGCTGCCGGGACGGCTACGCGGCGGCCCGTCCACCGTCCCCGCCGCCGTGGTCCGGGTGTCGGGGCCGGGTCCGGGTCCGGCGGCGGTCAGCGTGGAGGCGACCGCTCCGGGGGCCGAGACGTCCGGCCGGGGCGCCGTGCCGTCGCCGCCCTGCAGGGTGGGGGCCCGGTCCGCGGCACCGAGGGAGGCCACCGGGCGGGTCGCCGAGACATGGTCGGCGGTGTCGGTGCCGACCGCGGTCCGCAGCGCGGGCACGGCGGCCGCCGCGAGCAGCAGTACCGCCGCCGCGCCACCCCAGGCCTGGCGGCGGCGGGTGCGGCGCTGCGGTACCGCGTGCTGGATGCGCTGCAGGGCGCCGGGGCTGGGCTGAAGGCCGCCCACGGCCCGCTGCAGCATGGCGCGCAGCTCCCGTTCGGCCGCGTCCAGGTCGTCCCCGGCGCCGTCGAGGTCGTGGACGCCGTCGCTGCGGGAGCCGTTCGCCGGACGGGCGGTGGCGGGGGGCGCGCCGCGCACCAGCCGCAGATAGGCGGGTGAGGGCGGCTGCGGGCGGCCGGCCGGCTCGGTGGGCTTCTGCGTGGCCGGCTTCGGGCTGCCGGACGAGGCCGGCTCGGGCGCCGGCTCCGGGGCCGCGCCTGCGGCCCCGGCCGGCTTCCGGTCCGGCCGGTCCTGTCCCCGTCCGGGCCCGGGACGGCCCGGCTGGTCTTCCCCTGCCCTGTCGGGCTGGTCGGCGATCGGCGGTGTGCCGTGGTGTTCGTCGCCGCTCATGCCTGTGCCTCCATGCGGACGCGCAGCGTCGCCAGGCCGCGCGATCCGTACGCCTTGACCGAGCCGACGGAGATGCCCAGAGCTTCGGCGACCTGGGCTTCCGTCATATCGGCGAAGTACCGCAGCACCAGGACCTCGCGCTGCCGGCGCTGCAGGCCGCGCAGTGCGGCCTTCAGCTGGTCCCGCTCCAGTGCCTCGTAGGCGCCCTCCTCGGCGCTGGCCATGTCCGGCATGGGCTTGGGCAGCAGCCGCAGGCCCAGGATGCGGCGGCGCAGCGCGGAGCGGGAGAGGTTGACCACGGTCTGCCGCAGATAGGCGAGGGTCTTCTCGGGTTCCCGGACGCGCCTGCGGGCGGCGTGCACCCTGATGAACGCCTCCTGCACCACGTCCTCGCAGGAGGCGGTGTCGTCCAGCAGCAGCGCGGCGAGGCCCAGCAGTGAGCGGTAGTGGGCGCGATAGGTGTCGGTGAGCAGGTCGACGCTGGTCCCCTCGGCGGTCGCGTCCACCGGGGCCGCCGCACCGCGCTCAACGGGTCTGCGCACGGCCGGGAAGGGCGTGATCACGGCTGCTCCACCGGGCGTCGCGGACGACGGCACCGGGGCGGGGGCGAGGGCGAACAGGGCCGGCTTCCTCCGGCGCGCGGAGCCGGCGGGCGGTACGGCTGCGAGCAGGCCGGGGCGCCGGGCCGTGCCGGTGCCCGGTACGGCCCGGTCGTTCGCCGGACCGCGGCCCCTGCTCTGCATACCCAGCATCTCCGCCACGACTGTTGGACACTCGACCCCCCGTCACGGTTGTGCTCCCCCGAGGACATTCCCCGGTGCGCCCGCGCCGTGGTGGGCGCGGCGGACACCGGTGGAGGCACCACCGTAGTCGCGCGTGGTACGGGCATGGCGGTGGCCCCTCCTGCGGTGTGTGTGTGCACGCGTGCCGTTCCGGGGTCATCCGGACAAAGCAGATCCCCCTCGGGGAGTTCTGCGAACTCCCCGAGGGGGACACGCGCCGGAGGCGCGAACGGTTGCGGACGCGGGGCGCCCTCCGCCGGAGGTCAGCCGGCGGTGAACTCCGCAGCGATCAGCTCGGCGATCTGAGCGGTGTTCAGCGCCGCGCCCTTGCGCAGGTTGTCGCCGCAGAGGAAGAGGTCGAGCGCATACGGGTCGTCGATCGCCCGGCGGACCCGGCCGACCCAGGTGGGGTCGGTGCCGACGACGTCGTTCGGGGTGGGGAACTCCCCGGCGCCCGGGTTGTCGTACAGCACCACACCGGGGGCGTCACGCAGGATCTCGTGCGCCCGCGCCACGGACACCTCGTTCTCGAAGACCGCGTGGACGGCCAGCGAGTGGGTGGTGATCACCGGGATGCGGACGCAGGTCGCGGAGACCCGCAGGTCCGGCAGGCCGAGGATCTTGCGGGACTCGTTGCGGACCTTGAGCTCCTCGGAGGACCAGCCGTCCTCCTTGAGCGAGCCGGCCCACGGCACCGCGTTGAGCGCCAGCGGGGCGGGGAACGGGCCAGTGTCGCCGACGGCGGCCCGCAGGTCGCCGGTGGCGGTGCCCAGGTCGGTGCCGGCCACCTTGGCGATCTGGTCGCGCAGGGTGTCGATACCGGGCTGGCCGGCGCCGGAGGCCGCCTGGTACGAGGCGACGACCAGCTCCTTGAGGCCGAACTCGGCGTGCAGCGCGCCCAGCGCGACGATCATGGAGAGGGTGGTGCAGTTGGGGTTGGAGATGATGCCGCGCGGACGCGTCCGGGCCGCGGGGGCGTTCACCTCGGGGACGACCAGCGGCACCTCGTCGTCCATGCGGAAGGCGCCGGAGTTGTCCACGGCGACCGCGCCCTTGGCGGCGGCGATCGGCGCCCACTGGGCGGAGACCTCGTCGGGGACGTCGAACATCGCGACGTCGACGCCCTCGAACGCCTCCTCGGAGAGCACCACCACCTCCACCTCCTCACCGCGCACGGTCAGCCGCTTGCCGGCCGAACGGGGGGAGGCGATCAGGCGGATCTCGCCCCAGACGTCCTGCCGGGTGGAGAGGATGTCGAGCATCACGGTGCCGACGGCGCCGGTGGCGCCGACGACGGCCAGGGTGGGCTTGCGTGCGGGGTCGGCGGCGGTCATCGGCCGGTACCTCCGTAGACGACGGCCTCGTCGGACTCGGTGTCCAGGCCGAAAGCGGTGTGGACGGCGCGCACGGCCTGGGTGACGTCCTCGGCGCGGGTGACCACCGAGATGCGGATCTCGGAGGTCGAGATCAGCTCGATGTTGACACCGGCGGCCGACAGCGCCTCGAAGAAACCGGCGGTGACGCCCGGGTTGGACCGCATCCCGGCCCCGACCAGGGAGATCTTGGCGATCTGGTCGTCGTAACGGAGCGACTCGAAGCCGATGCCGACCCGGGCCTTCTCCAGCGACTCGATGGCGCGGTGGCCGTCGGTCTTCGGCAGGGTGAAGGAGATGTCGGTGAGGCCGGTGGCGGCCGCCGACACGTTCTGCACCACCATGTCGATGTTGATCTCGGCGTCGGCGATGGCCCGGAAGATCCGTGCCGCCTCGCCCGGCTTGTCCGGCACCCCGACGACCGTGACCTTGGCCTCGGACGTGTCGTGGGCGACTCCGGAGATGATCGCCTGCTCCATCTCGCCCCCTTCGGGCTTGGTCTTCGTCGGCTTCTCGTTGCTCACCCAGGTGCCCACATGGCCGGAGAACGACGACCGCACGTGGATGGGCATGTTGTAGCGGCGCGCGTACTCCACACAACGGTGCAGCAGCACCTTGGACCCCGAGGATGCCAGCTCCAGCATGTCCTCGTACGCGATCCAGTCGATCTTCCGTGCCTTCTTCACCACTCGCGGGTCGGCGGTGAAGACGCCGTCCACGTCGGTGTAGATCTCGCAGACCTCGGCGTCCAGCGCGGCGGCCAGCGCCACCGCGGTGGTGTCCGAGCCGCCGCGGCCCAGGGTGGTGATGTCCTTGCTGTCCTGGGAGACGCCCTGGAAGCCGGCCACGATCGCGATGTTGCCCTTGTCGAGGGCGGTGCGGATACGGCCCGGCGTCACGTCGATGATGCGCGCTTTGTTGTGGACCGAGTCGGTGATCACACCGGCCTGGCTGCCGGTGAACGACTGGGCCTCGTGGCCCAGGGATTTGATCGCCATCGCCAGCAGCGCCATGGAGATGCGCTCTCCGGCGGTCAGCAGCATGTCGAGCTCGCGGCCGGCAGGGATGGGGGACACCTGCTCCGCGAGGTCGATGAGCTCGTCCGTAGTGTCGCCCATCGCTGACACCACGACGACGACCTCATGGCCGGCCTTCTTGGTGTCCACGATTCGGCGGGCGACGCGCTTGATGCCCTCGGCATCCGCAACGGAGGAGCCGCCGTACTTCTGCACGACAAGGCCCACGTGCGCTCCTCGATCAGTGTGTCTTGCGGTCGCCCCAGTCTAACGAGCGGGCCCCCGGCGCCACCGTGATTCCAGATGGTGAGACAGGCGTTCCATTGATCGGTCGTACGGCCCGTCGCACGGCACTGCTACGACATCGCGTACGACGGGCCGTACGACCGCTCGCGCGGTCCGTTCCCCCATGGTCCCGCCTGCGGTCCTCCCCCGCCCGTCCCGCGACTCGCCCGGGCTTCCGAGCTCCGCCGCCGTTCCGGCATGCGAGATTCCGCCGCGGGGTCGCACGGCCGGTCCCGGCGGTGCGACCCCGGACCTGCTCAGCCGACGCGGCCGTGCCTGCCCAGCTCGGCCGCCATCAGCGCGCCCGCCTGGGCCTCCAGCTGCTCGTCGGTGAGGCCGTCGTCATCGGTGTCGGTGCCGTCCGGGATGTCCCCCAGCGGGCTGTCCAGCCGGACGTGCGCCACCAGCGACTGCAGGGCGCGCAGCACCCCGGTGCAGGTGGACCCCCAGTTGGACAGGTAGGAGAACTGCCACCACCAGATGGCCTCGCTGATCCGGCCCTCCCGGTAGTGGGTCAGGCCGTGGCGCAGATCGGTGACCACCCCGGCCAGATCGTCCGAGATCCGGAAGGTGGACGGCTTCTCCGGCGGCCCGTAGGGGTCGAAGACCTCGTGGTAGACGTCGATCGGAGCCAGCAGGCCGGCGAGTTTCTCCCGCAGCTCGTCGCCGTCGGGCTCCGGGCCCGCGTCCGGCTCGAACCGGTCGTCCGGGACGACGTCCTCGACCGCGCCCAGTCGGCCTCCGGCCAGCAGCAGCTGCGAGACCTCCAGCAGCAGCAGGGAGACCGCGCTCCCGGGCTCGTCGCCCTTGGCGATCTCGTTCACCGCAAGCACGAAGCTGTTGATCGAGTCGGCGATCTGCACCGCGAACTCGTCCGGCTCCGCACCCGGGGCATGGCCTGAGGTGTGTACGGCTTCAGACATCGAGCAGTCGTCTCCCTTCGAAGGCCCGTCCGAGGGTGACCTCGTCGGCGTACTCCAGGTCTCCTCCGACCGGCAGGCCGCTGGCCAGGCGGGTCACCTTCAGGCCCATCGGCTTGCACAGCCGGGCCAGATAGGTGGCGGTCGCCTCCCCTTCAAGGTTGGGGTCGGTGGCCAGAATCAGCTCGGTGACCGTGCCGTCCGCGAGTCGGGTCAGCAGCTCCCGGATCCGCAGGTCGTCGGGGCCCACACCCTCGATGGGGCTGATCGCCCCGCCGAGCACGTGGTAGCGGCCGCGGAACTCCCGGGTGCGCTCGATCGCGACCACGTCCTTGGGTTCCTCGACCACGCAGATCAGTGCCGCGTCGCGGCGTGGGTCCTGACAGACCCTGCACAACTCGGACTCGGCCACATTGCCGCAGACGGCACAGAACCGCACCTTCTCCTTGACCTGCTGGAGAGCGTGGGCAAGCCGCCGCACATCCACCGGGTCCGCCTGCAGGATGTGGAAGGCGATCCGCTGCGCGCTCTTGGGCCCGACGCCGGGCAGCCTGCCCAGTTCGTCGATCAGGTCCTGAACCACGCCTTCGTACACGTCATGCCTTCCATGAGCCGCCGCCGGCGGCGGACGTCCGTGGCCATCATCCAACGAGCCGGGCGCCGGACACACCGTCCGACGCCCGAAAAACACCAGGGGTTCCCGGAGTCGTCGACTTCACAGGTCAGAACGGCAGACCCGGGATGCCGCCGCCCGGGCCGCCAAGGCCCTGCGTGAGCGGGCCGAGCCGGTCCGACTGCAGCTTCTGCGCGGTCGCCGTCGCATCGCGGACGGCGGCCAGCACCAGGTCGGCCAGGGTCTCGGTGTCGTCGGGGTCCACCGCCGCGGGGGCGATGGTCAGTGCCACCAGCTCCCCCGCACCGGTCACCGTGGCCTCCACCAGGCCACCGCCTGCCGAGCCGTTGACCTTGGCCTCGGCCAGCTCCTGCTGGGCCTTGCCAAGCTCCTCCTGCATCTTCTGCGCCTGCTTGAGCAGCTGCTGCATATTGGGCTGGCCACCACCGGGGAACACGGCTCACTCCTTGCCTGAGGACGACGGCACGGGACGAATTACGACGCTCCGAGCCTACGTGCTCGTTCGGACCAACGTGGGACCTGGACCTACTCGTGCCGGATCTCCTCCAGCACGGTGGCACCCAGCTCCCGCACGATCAGGTCCTGCCCCGAAAACGCCTCCTCATTGAGGTCCGGATCGTCGTCCTCGGGGATGTCGTCCTCGGGGGCCACCGGAGGCGGGGCCGCCTGCACCGGCGCGGGGGCCGGTGCAGGCGGC
>NZ_LIQR01000041.1 GCF_001418575.1 Peterkaempfera griseoplana | reverse complement strand
GGACCCCGGGCCCGGGGTCCCCCCGCCCGGCCGGTCACGGGGCCTCGCCGCCGCGGGCCGAACTGCCGCCCCAGCACGCGGTACCGCCACCGGTCTCGCACCGCCGGACAGGCAGGACCGGACGGCTGCTCACCGCGGCCTCGATGGCGGTGGCCGCCTGCGCCACCGCGGTCGCGGTCCACCTAGGAACGGCCCAGGACGGCGGACCGGCCGCCCAGCCGGTGGCCGCGACCCTGGCCGCGTCCGACCCCACCACCCGTGTGGCGGCCACCGCGGGGCTGGTGCGCAAGGCCTGGGGCACCGAGGTGGAGCTGAAGGCCGACGGACTGCCGCAGGGCATCCGCTGCTCGATGGTGGTGCACACCCGGGACGGCCGGACCGAGTCGGGGGGCACCTGGAGCTCGGGGCAGGCGCGCACCGCGACCGTACCCGCCGCCACCTCGGCACGGCCGGAGGACATCAGCAGCATCGACATCGTGTCGGACACCGGGCGCCGGCTGGTGGAACTGACACCGGAGAGGTAACTCCCCCCAGGGACCGGGATGGCGGAGCCGTCCCGGTATGTCGTTGTTCCCGGGGCTTTTCCGGGTGCCCGCCGCGGCGGGCACCCGGAAAACCTGATGAGGTTGTCAGTGGTGAGCCGTACGCTCGCGAACGATGTCCGAGAACGCCACCCTCACCGCACCGTCCGCCGCCGTCACCACCCCGCCGTCCGCGCCCAAGCGCTCCGCGGTCCGCTCACTGCTGCGCCTGTGGCCTTACGTCCGCCCGGTGCGCTGGTTCCTGGCGGGCTCCACCGCGGCCGCGCTGGTCGCCTCCTGCGCGGGCCTGCTGGTGCCGCTGGTGCTGCGGCGGATCGTGGACGGGCCGGTCGCCCACCGCGACCCGGGCGCGCTCTGGCCGCTCGCCGGGCTGCTGCTGGTGCTGGGCGTGGCGGAGGCCGGGCTCTTCGGCGTGCGCCGGGTGCTGATCGCCCGTCCGCTCGCCGGGGTGGAGCGCACCCTGCGCGGCGACCTCTACGCCAAGCTGCAGCGGCTGCCGGTCTCCTTCCACGACCGCTGGGCGTCCGGGCAGCTGCTCTCCCGGGCCACCTCTGACCTCTTCACCCTGCGGCTCTTCCTGGCCTTCCCACTGGTCTTCCTGATCGTGAACACCGCCACCTTCCTCACCGGTGTGGCGATCATGTTCTCGCTGGACTGGCGGCTTGGGCTGGTCCTGGTGCTCCCCGCGGTACCGCTGATCCTGCTCTGCTCCGCCTTCGAGGCCCGCTACAGCGCCGCCGCCCGCCGGGCGCAGGACCAGGTCGGCGACCTGGCCACGGTGATCGAGGAGTCGGTGCTCGGCATCCGCATCCTCAAGGCCTTCGGCCGCCACCGCACCATGGCGCGGCGGTTCCGCGACCAGGCGCGGGAGCTGCGCTCCACGGAGCTGCGCAAGGCACGGCTGCTGGCCGACCTCTGGGCGGTGATCGTCGGCCTGCCGGAGCTGGCGCTGGGTGCCGCGCTCTGCCTGGGGTGCGTCCAGGTCGCCGACGGCAGGCTCACCGCGGGCACCCTGGTCGCGTTCCTCTCCACCGCCCTGGCGCTGCGCTGGCCGGTGGAGTCGCTCGGCTGGCTGCTGGCCTACAGCAACGAGGCGGCGACCGCCTCCGACCGGTTCTTCGAGGTGATGGACACTCCGGAGGCGGAGGCGGAGGCGGAGGCGGAGGCGGAGGCGGAGGCGGAGGCCGGCCGGCCGGTCGCCCCACGGCCGGACGCCCCGGCCGCCGGGTCCTCCGAGGGCGGCATCCGCTTCAGCGGGGTCCGGTTCCGCTACCCCGACGCCCCGGCGGACTCCCCCGACCTGCTGCGCGGCATCGACCTGCACATCCGGCCCGGCGAGACCATGGCGCTGGTGGGCGCCACCGGCAGCGGCAAGACCACGCTCACCGCGCTCCTCCCCCGGCTCTACGACGCCACGGCGGGCACGGTCACCCTGGACGGCACGGACATCCGCGACCTCTCCCGGTCCCGGCTGCGCGAGCTGGTCGCGGTCGCCTTCGAGGAACCGACCCTCTTCTCCGCCTCCGTGCGGGAGAACGTCCTGATGGGCGCGCCCGACGCGGACCGGCAGGCGCTGGACCGGGCACTGGACACCGCCCAGGCCGGCTTCACCCGGCAGCTGCCCGACGGCCTCGACACCCAGGTGGGCGAACAGGGGCTCAGTCTCTCCGGCGGCCAGCGCCAGCGGCTGGCGCTGGCCCGCGCGGTCGTCGGCAGCCCGCCCTTCCTGGTGCTGGACGACCCGCTGTCCGCACTGGACGTGCACACCGAGGCCCTGGTGGAGAGCGCACTGCGGCAGGTCCTCGCGGGGACCACCGCCCTGGTGGTGGCACACCGGCCGAGCACCGTGCTGCTGGCCGACCGGGTGGCGCTGCTGGCCGACGGGCGGATCGCCGCGACCGGCACCCACCAGGAGCTGCTTGATTCCTGTCCCGCCTACCGCGAGCTGATGTCCGGCGAGGTCGCCGGGCTCGTCCGCGAAGGGAGCACCACCCGATGACCTCCGCCACCGGTACGGAGACGGACGGCCCGCGGCCGGAGGCCTCCGCCGCACCGGCTCCGGATGCCCGGGCCACGGAAACCCAGCCCACGGACACGCAGGCCACCGACACGCAGGCCACGGACGCGCAAGGCACAGCCACGCAGCCCCCCGACACGCAGCCCACGGCGGCGCGGCCCACGGACGCAGGGGTGCCTGACTCACAGCCAGCCGGCGCCGGAACCCCTTTCGCCGAGGGGCCCGACGCCGGGGCCGCCTCTTCCGGGCCGGGGGATCCGCACCAGGACGACGAGGACATCCCCGTCCCGCCGGGTGCCCCCAGCGCCCTGCTGCGCTCCCTGACCCGTCCGCACCGCCGCCGGATCGTGGCGGCCATGCTGCTGATCCTCTTTCAGCAGGCCGCCATCCAGGCCGGGCCGCTGCTGGTGGCCCTGGCCATCGACCGGGCCATCCCCGCGCTGCGGCACCACGACTCCGGGCCGCTGATCGCCGTCACCGCCGGCTATCTGGGCTGCGCCCTGCTCTCCACCCTGCTGCAGCGCTCCTTCATCCGGCTGACCGGCCTGATCAACCAGGACATCCTGCTGGAGCTGCGCGGCCGGATCTTCCGCCACGCCCAGCGGCTCAGCCTGGACTTCCATGAGCGCTACACCTCGGGCCGGATCATCTCCCGGGCCACCAGCGATGTGGACGCCCTGCGGGAGCTGCTGAACGAGGGGCTCCAGGAGCTGCTCTCGGTGGCGCTCTCCATGACCTACATCGCGGTGCTGCTGCTGGTGATGGACTGGCGGCTCGGCCTGGTCTCCCTGGCCTCCTTCGCGCCCATGTACCTGCTCGCCCGCTCGTTCCGGCGCCGGTCGGCCAAGGTCTACCGGCGTTCGCGCACCGCGGTCGCCTCGGTGATCGTCCGCTTCACCGAGACCATGAACGGCATCCGCCCGGTGCAGGCGTTCCGCCGCGAGAGGGCCAACGAGGAGGCCTTCGGCACGGTCAATGCCGAGTACGCCACGGCCAACGCCAACGGCCTGCTGGAGATGGCCCGCTTTGTCGCCTCCTCCCGCGCCACCGCCAACGTCTGGGTCACCGGCGTGGTGCTGTGGGGCGCCTACCTGGTGACCGGCGGCGGGCTGGAGCTGGGCGTACTGGCCGCCTTTGTGCTCTATCTGCGGCGGCTCTTCGACCCCATCGACCATCTGGCGATGTTCCTCAACAGCTACCAGTCGGCCTCCGCCGCCCTGGAGAAGATCGCCGGGCTGCTGGCCCATGAGCCCACGGTCGCCGAGCCGGTCGCGCCGGTGCCGCTGCCGGAGCGCCCCGACGCCTCGATGAAGGGCCGGAGGATCGTCTTCGAGGAGGTCGGCTTCGCCTATCGCACCGGCCGGGAGGTGCTCCCCCGCTTCGACCTGGTGCTGCCCGCCGGGCAGACCGTGGCGGTGGTGGGCGCCACCGGGGCGGGCAAGTCCACCCTGGCCAAGCTGCTGGCCCGGTTCCACGACCCCACCGCCGGCCGCATCACCCTGGACGGCGTCGACCTGCGCGACCTGGCCACTGCGGATCTGCGACGCGGCGTGGTGATGGTGACCCAGGAGTCGTTCCTCTTCTCCGGCACCGTGGCCGACAACATCGCGGTCGGCCGGCCCGGGGCGACCCGCGAGCAGGTGGAGGAGGCCGCCCGCGCCATCGGCGCCGACGGCTTCATCGAGGCGCTGCCGGAGGGGTTCGACACCGATGTGCGCAAGCGCGGCGGCCGGATCTCGGCGGGCCAGCGGCAGCTGGTCGCCTTCGCCCGCGCCCTGCTGGCGGACCCGGCGGTGCTGATCCTGGACGAGGCCACCTCCTCGCTGGACATCCCCGGTGAGCGTGCGGTGCAGGAGGCGATGCGGACGGTGCTGGCCGGACGCACCGCGGTGATCATCGCCCACCGGCTCTCCACCGTGGAGATCGCCGACCGGGTCCTGGTGATGGAGCAGGGCCGGGTCGTCGAGGACGGGACGCCCGCCCAGCTGATCGGCGGCACCGGCCGTTTCGCGGACCTGCACCAGGCCTGGCGGGAGAGCCTCGTCTGACCTGCACGCCGGCCCGCGCCGGTACGGCCACCGGCGCGGGCAGACAGGGGCGCGGGGACCAGGCGATGCGGCCCGCCACGCTTGTGGCGGGCCGACGCCCGGTCCCCGCGCCCCTCGGTGTTCCGGTGTTGCGGTGCCCCGGGTCTCTTGCCGGAGCCGGGACTTCCGACCCGCAGGCCAGGCCCTGCCCGTGCCCCCGCGCACGGGGGCACGGGCCGGACTCAGCGCAGCAGGCCCGCGTCCATCCCTGCGGACTCCGGCGGCACCGCGACCAAGCCCAGCTCCGCGGAGGAGGCCAGCAGCGGATGCGCCGGAAGCACCCGGACGGTGTAGCCGAAGGGCCCGGTGCGGCCGAGCTCCAGTGGCCCCTCGTAGAGCCAGTGCCCGTTGATGTCGGGACGGCCCGAGGGCTTCAGGGAGACCAGCGCCGCATCCGTGATCCGGTCGCTCTCGTCCACCCGGCCCGCCACCACCTGGACGTCCACATCGGACGGTTCCAGGATGCCGAGCGCCACCTGCACCCGCAGGGCCAGGGTGGAACCCAGTTCGGGTGCGTCGGCCGGTCCTCCGGCCTCCACGTGCTCCACCCGCACCGAGGACCAGGAGGACCGCACCCGGCCCTTCCACTCGGCCAGCTCCCGGGCGCCCCCGTACGGGGCGCCGTTCGCGACCGGCCCGGACAGCCGGCGCTGCGCGGCGGCGGCCGGGGCGTAGAGCCGTGCGACGTACTCGCGGACCATCCGGCCGGCGAGCACCTTGGGACCGAGATGGACCAGGGTGTGGCGGACCATCTCGATCCAGCGGTGCGGCAGCGCCCCGGCGCCCCGGTCGTAGAACCGCGCCGCGACCTGGTGCTCGATCAGGTCGTACAGCGCCGCGGCCTCCAGGTCGTCGCGCCGGTCGGCGTCGATGCCCTGGCCGCCGGTCATCCCGGCGCCGTGCACCCCGCCGCCGAGCCCGGTCCCCTCGGCGGTGGGGATCGCCCAGCCGTTGGAGCCGTCGAACCACTCGTCCCACCAGCCGTCCAGCACCGAGAGGTTGAGGCAGCCGTTGAGGGCCGCCTTCATCCCCGAGGTGCCGCAGGCCTCCAGCGGGCGAAGCGGGTTGTTCAGCCAGACGTCGCACCCGGGGTAGAGATGCTGGGCCATGGCCATGTCGTAGTCCGGCAGGAAGACGATGCGGTGGCGCACCGACGGGTCGTCGGCGAAACGGACCATCTCCTGGATCAGCCGCTTGCCCCCGTCGTCGGCGGGGTGCGCCTTGCCGGCGATGACGATCTGCACCGGCCGCTCCGGGTGGAGCAGCAGACGGCGCAGCCGTTCGGGGTCCCGCAGCATCAGGGTGAGCCGCTTGTAGGAGGGCACCCGGCGGGCGAAGCCGATGGTGAGCACATCGGGGTCGAGCGCCGAGTCGGTCCAGCCCAGCTCCGCGTCTCCGGCGCCGCGCTGCCGCCAGGAGGCCCGCAGCCGGCGCCTGGCCTCGTCCACCAGCTGGGCGCGCAGCTGCCTGCGCAGCTCCCAGATGTCGGCGTCGGCGATGGACTCGATGCCGTGCCAGTGCCGGGCCTCGCCGACCATCATGGCGTCCTCGGCGTGCTCGGCGCCGATCTCCCGGGCGCCCAGCCGGACCACCGCGGGATCGATCCAGGTGGGGGCGTGCACACCGTTGGTGATGGAGGTGATGGGCACCTCCGCGGCGTCGAATCCCGGCCAGAGGCCGTTGAACATCTCCCGGCTGACCTCGCCGTGCAGGGTGGAGACGCCGTTGGCGCGCTGGGCGAGGCGCAGGCCCATGGCCGCCATGTTGAAGAGCCTGGGGTCACCGCCCTCCCAGGTCTCCGCGCCGAGGGTCAGCACCTGCTCGGTGGGGACGCCGGGCAGTGCCGCGTCGCCGCTGAAGTGGCGGGCGACCAGATCGCGGTCAAAGCGGTCGATACCGGCGGGGACGGGGGTGTGGGTGGTGAAGACGGTCCCGGCCCGGACGGCCTCCAGTGCGGCGGCGAAGTCCAGCCCGGGCTCGCCCGTCAGCTCCCTGATCCGCTCCACGCCGAGGAAGCCCGCATGGCCCTCGTTGGTGTGGAAGACCTCGGGTTCCGGATGGCCGGTGAGCCGGCAGAAGGTGCGGACGGCGCGGACGCCGCCGATGCCGAGCAGCATCTCCTGCAGCAGCCGGTGCTCGCTGCCACCGCCGTAGAGCCGGTCGGTGACGTCCCGCTCGGCGGCGGAGTTCTCCTCGATGTCGGAGTCGAGGAGCAGCAGCGGTACCCGCCCCACCTGGGCCTTCCAGATGTGGGCGTGCAGCCGGCGGTCTCCCGGGAGGGCGAGCACCACGCGGCAGGGGCTGCCGTCGGGCTCGCGGAGCAGACTG
Organism: Peterkaempfera griseoplana; assembly: GCF_001418575.1. Taxonomy (GTDB): domain Bacteria; phylum Actinomycetota; class Actinomycetes; order Streptomycetales; family Streptomycetaceae; genus Peterkaempfera; species Peterkaempfera griseoplana. The sequence goes on along the minus strand of NZ_LIQR01000041.1, from coordinate 10,954 downwards.
ACGGCGAGCTCGTTGGGGTCGAGGAGGGGATAGCGCTCCTGCTGCCAGCCGTCCCGGGAGAGCGACTGGCGGAAGTAGCCGTGCCGGTAGAAGAGGCCGACGCCGATCACCGGGACGCCCAGGTCGCTGGCGGCCTTGAGGTGGTCGCCGGCCAGGATCCCGAGGCCGCCGGAGTACTGCGGCAGAGCGGCGGCGATGCCGTACTCGGGGGAGAAGTAGGCGATGCCGGCGGGCAGCGGTTCGCCGTCGTCGCCTGACGGTGCGTCCTGGTACCAGCGGGGACCGGTGAGGTAGTCCTGGAGTTCGTCCGCCGCGTCGTGGAGGCGGCGCAGGAAACGCCGGTCGGCTGCGAGGGCCGCAAGCCTGGCCGCGGGGACCTCTCCGAGGAGGCGGACCGGGTCCTCCCCGGTGGATTCCCAGACCTCGGGGTCGACGGAGCGGAAGAGCTCCCGGGTCTCCGGGTGCCATGACCACCGCAGGTTGAGAGCGAGCTCATGCAGTGGCTGGAGTTGCTCGGGCAGGACGGTGCGGACTGTGAATCTGCGGATTGCCTTCACCCTGGGAAGCCTAGCCGCGGGGTGGCGGCAGCCGCGGGGTCAACTCGTTCCGCGAGGGCCGTTCGGCCCAGCGAAGAGATCACAGCGGGCGCACGACATGTCATGGGGAGGCGCACGGGGCGCACGCGGCGGGCGGGTCACACGCCCGGCGCGCGGAGTCCCCCGGGGAGCTGAACCACTCCGTCGAGACACGCCGCAGACAGGACCAAACTGCTGCGTGACGGCGTATCGCGGTGCGAGTATGCGTGAGGGGCGGGAGCTCCTCACGCCAGGTACGGCCGGTTGCCGTACCCGTGGGGGCCCGTGCCCGGAGTTCCCCTCATTTCCTCGCCTGTATCTGCTTCCGCGTCGACATGATCACCGGTGGCTGATGTCTGCGTGTCCTCATCCTGTGCGTGCTCGTTGTGGTGTCGGGTGCGACTGCCCGTCCGGACCACCCTCCGGAACGGCCGTCGGGACGCTCCCGACCGGAGCGCATGCGGCGGTGTGCCCGGACCCCCTCCCGAGCGCGCCGACGGGGACCGGCAACGGATCAGGTTGCCGGACGGGAAGGCGGGGGAAGGCTCTCCGGGACCGCAACTGGATCCGGTCCGACGTCCCGACATCAGTCCTCCCGGTACTCCCCCGGGCTCGCCGCCCAGTTCCGGACGTGCCAGTCCGGACGGTGGACGCCGCCTGCCGGGGAGCTGCCGCCGATCGCGGGCAGGAGCTTCGCCATGCACGACGAGAAGCGGACACCGTCCACTCCGACACCGGCCTCGGGTACCCCCGGCCCGGCGGCCCCCGGACGGGCACCGCAGACCCAGCCGATCCGAGCCGCCCTGGCGGCCGACGCACCCGCCCCGGTGCCGGCCCAGCAGGCCTCGGCCCAGGACGCCGTCCCGGCCGACCCGGTGGGGGGCCGAGCGGCGGCCGCCCGGGGGGCGGGTCCTGCGGAGGCGGGTCCTGCGGAGGCGGGTCCTGCGAAGACGGTGGAGAAGCCCGCGAAGAAGTCCGCGGCCAAGGTCGCGAAGAAGACCGTCAGGAAGGCCGGGGAGCAGGTCGGGGAGGCGCCGGCCGGGAAGCGGACGGCGGAGCCGAAGGTGACGGCTAAGAAGACGACGGCGAAGAAGACGGCCGCCAAGAAGACGGCCAAAAAGGCCGTGGCCACGGGGGCCGCACCGGCCCCGGCCGCGGCGGCGGAGAGCGAGACGATGATCGGCCGCATCCCGGTCCTGGACGTCCACCCGCTGGTCGACTGCGGCCGGCGGCCGGCCAAGGCCGTGGTCGGGGAGACCTTCCAGGTCACCGCGACGGTCTTCCGGGAGGGCCACGACGCGGTCGGCGCCAACGCGGTGCTGCGCGACCCCGAGGGCCGCACCGGACCGTGGACCCCGATGCGCGAGCTCGCCCCGGGCACCGACCGCTGGGGGGCGGACGTCACCCCGACCGGCCCCGGGCGGTGGACGTACACCGTGGAGGCCTGGAGCGACCCGGTGGAGACCTGGCGTCACCACGCCAGGATCAAGATCCCCGCCGAGCTGGACACCGCCCTGGTCCTGGAGGAGGGCGCCCGGTTGCTGGAGCGCGCCGCCGCCGGTGTGCCGCAGGACGAGGGCCGGGAGGTGGTGGAGGCCGCGGCGCGCACCCTGCGCGACTCCGGTCTGCCGCCGATGACCCGGCTGGCGTCCGCCGTCTCCGCCGAGGTGACCGCGGTGCTGACGAGGCATCCGCTGCGCGAGCTGGTCAGCACCTCGGAGCCGCTGCCGCTGCAGGTGGACCGGCCCCGGGCGCTGTTCGGCTCCTGGTACGAGTTCTTCCCGCGCTCCGAGGGCGCGGTGGTCGACCCCGACGGGCTGCAGCCGCCGCGCAGCGGCACCCTGCGGACCGCGGCGGAGCGGCTGCCCGCAGTGGCCGGGATGGGCTTCGACGTGGTGTACCTGCCGCCGATCCACCCGATCGGCAGGGCGTTCCGCAAGGGCCCCAACAACACCCTCACCGCCGGGCCGCACGACGTCGGCTCGCCGTGGGCCATCGGGTCCCCGGAGGGCGGCCATGACGCGGTCCATCCGGACCTGGGCACCATCGAGGACTTCGACGCCTTCGTGGCCCGCGCCCGGGAGCTGGACCTGGAGGTGGCACTGGACTTCGCCCTGCAGTGCTCCCCCGACCACCCGTGGGTCAACAAGCACCCGGAGTGGTTCCAGCACCGCGCCGACGGCTCCATCGCCTACGCCGAGAACCCTCCCAAGAAGTACCAGGACATCTACCCGATCAACTTCGACCAGGACTTCGAGGGCATGGTCCGGGAGACGCTGCGGGTGCTGCGCTTCTGGATGGACCACGGGGTGCGGATCTTCCGGGTGGACAACCCGCACACCAAGCCGGTGGTGTTCTGGGAGCGGGTGCTCGGCGAGATCGCCCGGACCGACCCCGATGTGCTGTTCCTGGCCGAGGCCTTCACCCGGCCGGCGATGATGCACACCCTGGGGAAGATCGGCTTCCACCAGTCGTACACCTACTTCACCTGGCGCAACGGCAAGCAGGAGCTGACCGAGTACCTCACGGAGCTCAGCGGCGAGGCCGCCTCCTACATGCGGCCCAACTTCTTTGTGAACACCCCCGACATCCTGCACGCCGTGCTGCAGCACGGCGGGCCGCCCGCCTTCGCGCTGCGGGCCGTACTGGCGGCGACCCTGGTGCCCACCTGGGGTGTCTACGCCGGGTACGAGCTCTACGAGGGCACCGCGGTGCGCCCCGGGTCGGAGGAGTACCTGGACTCGGAGAAGTACCAGCTGCGCCCGCGCGACTGGGCCGCCGCGGAGGCGTCCGGTCACACCCTCGCCCCGCTGATCACCACGCTCAACCGGCTCCGGCGGCGCCACTCGGCGCTGCGCGAGCTGCGCAACATCCGCTTCCACCACGCGGACAACGATGCGCTGCTGGTCTACTCCAAGCGCAGCACCGGACCCGGGGTCGGTACCGGGTCCGCCGCCCCCCATGACGACGCCGTGCTGGTGGTGGTCAATCTCGACCCCCACCAGGCCCAGGAGGCGACCGTCTCCCTCGACCTGCCCGCTCTCGGGCTGGAGTGGCACGACCACCTGACGGTGCGCGACGAGCTCACCGGTGCCACTTACCGCTGGGGTCAGCACAACTACGTCCGGCTCGACCCGTCCCAGCAGCCGGCGCACATCCTCACGGTTCGGAGGACCGCAGAGTGATCGTCAACGAGCCAGTTCCCGACACATTCGAGGACACCCCGCAGAAGGACCGCGACCCGGAGTGGTTCAAGCGGGCGGTCTTCTACGAGGTCCTCGTCCGCTCCTTCCAGGACAGCAACGGAGACGGTGTCGGCGATCTCAAGGGGCTCACCGCGAAACTGGACTACCTCCAGTGGCTGGGGGTGGACTGCCTCTGGCTGCCGCCCTTCTTCGCCTCGCCGCTGCGCGACGGCGGCTACGACGTGTCGGACTACACCGCGGTGCTCCCGGAGTTCGGCGACCTGGCCGACTTCGTGGAGTTCGTGGACGCCGCCCACCAGCGCGGTATGCGGGTGATCATCGACTTCGTCATGAACCACACCAGCGACCAGCACCCGTGGTTCCAGGAGTCCCGCAAGAACCCCGACGGGCCGTACGGGGACTACTACATGTGGGCCGACGACGACAAGCAGTATCCGGACGCGCGGATCATCTTCGTCGACACCGAGACGTCCAACTGGACCTACGACCCGGTGCGCAAGCAGTACTTCTGGCACCGCTTCTTCTCCCACCAGCCGGACCTCAACTTCGACTCCCCGGCCGTGCAGGAGGAGATGATCGCGGCGCTGAAGTTCTGGCTGGACCTGGGGATCGACGGCTTCCGGCTGGACGCCGTCCCCTATCTCTACGCCCGCGAGAACACCAACTGCGAGAACCTCCCGGAGACCCACGACTTCCTCAAGCGGGTGCGGGCCGAGATCGACGCCGCCTACCCGGACACGGTGCTGCTGGCCGAGGCCAACCAGTGGCCGGAGGACGTCGTCGACTACTTCGGCGACTTCGAGGGCGGCGGCGACGAGTGCCACATGGCGTTCCACTTCCCGGTGATGCCGCGGATCTTCATGGCGGTGCGCCGTGAGTCCCGCTACCCGGTGTCGGAGATCCTGGCCAAGACGCCCAAGATCCCGTCGGGCTGCCAGTGGGGCATCTTCCTGCGCAACCATGACGAGCTCACGTTGGAGATGGTCACCGACGAGGAGCGCGACTACATGTACGCGGAGTACGCCAAGGACCCGCGGATGCGCGCCAACGTGGGGATCCGCCGCCGGCTGGCCCCGCTGCTGGACAACGACCGCAACCAGATCGAGCTCTTCACCGCGCTGCTGCTGTCGCTGCCGGGCTCGCCCGTCCTCTACTACGGGGACGAGATCGGCATGGGCGACAACATCTGGCTGGGCGACCGTGACGGTGTGCGCACCCCGATGCAGTGGACGCCCGACCGCAATGCCGGTTTCTCCTCCTGCGACCCGGGCAGGCTCAATCTGCCGACCATCATGGACCCGGTCTACGGCTTCCAGGTGACCAACGTCGAGGCGCAGATGAGCAACACCAGCTCGCTGCTCCACTGGACCCGCCGGATGATCGAGATCCGCAAACTCAACCCGGCCTTCGGGCTGGGCAGCTACGCCGAACTGCCGTCCAGCAACCCGGCGGTGCTGGCCTTCGTGCGCGAGCAGGGCGACGACCTGGTCATGTGCGTGAACAACTTCTCCCGGTTCGCGCAGCCGACCGAACTCGACCTTCGCGAGTACACGGGCCGGCACCCGGTGGAGCTGATCGGCGGGGTGCGCTTCCCGGCCATCGGGGAGCTGCCGTATCTGCTCACCCTGGCAGGCCACGGGTTCTACTGGTTCCGACTGCGCCGGCCCGACGCACTCTGACCCGGGGAACCCCGCAGTCAGCGTTCCTGCCCGGGGCGGCCCGGCCGGCCGACCCGGGCAGGACGACCGCACCACCGTACGGAGACACCCGAGAACCCACGCATCCCATGGCGTGACATGCGGTCTCCCGACCGCGTGCCGGAGCCGCCGCGCCGCCGAAATCCGGAAGACTGGCAAATCCGGCTAACCCACCCGAGCCGGGCAAACCGTGTCATCCGGGGAAAGGGAGTCATGTCGGACACCTCCCGGTCTCGAGCCACCGTCAACAGCGGGCCGCGCAGCGGCACCGCGGCCCGCTCCGGTACCCCTGCCGGAACCGACGCCCTGGTCAGCGCGGCACTGCCGCTGCTGCAGTCCTGGCTGCCCGGCCAGCGCTGGTTCGCCGGGAAGGGGCGGCCGGTCACCGGCATCACACCGCTGGCCGCGACCCCGCTGCTGGACGGCGACCCCGCCCTGATCCATCTGCTGCTGCGGGTCGAGCAGCGCACCGGCGGCGACGACCAGTCCACCGCGGACGTCTACCAACTGCTGCTGGCCGCCAGGGCCGAGCAGCCCGGCAGGCTCGGCGGGGCGGTGATCGGAAGGCTCTCCGGCGGCCCCTACGACGGCACCGTCGTCTACGACGGCGCCCATGACACCGACCTCACCCGCTGGCTGCTCACCCGGTTCGCCGAGCCCGGCGACGTGGGCCCGCTGGCCTTCCGCCGACTGCCGGGGGCGCAGATCCCGGCCGGACTGGTCGGCCGGGCGGTGACCGCGGAGCAGAGCAACACCTCCCTGGTGTACGGCAACGCCCTGATCCTCAAGCTCTTCCGCCGGGTGAGCCCGGGGATCAACCCCGATCTCGAACTGTCCCTGGCGCTCGCCCGGGCCGGGTCCACCCGGATCCCCCGTCCCGCCGCCTGGTTCGAGACCCGGCTGGCGGGCAGCGGGGAGTCCGACCCCGCGACCCTGGGGCTGCTGCAGCAGTTCCTGGCCGGAGCGGCGGACGGCTGGGAACTGGCCCTGGAGCATGTGCACCGGCTGTGCAGCGAGCCCGAGTGGTCCACCGGCCGCGACGGCCGGCCCGCCGACCACATCAGCGGCAACTTCTCCGCAGAGTCGTTCCTGCTGGGGCGTGCCACGGCAGAGGTGCACCTGGCGCTCGCCCGCACCCTGCCGGTGGGCGTCCTCGACCGGGCACAGGTCGACCAGCTGGCCGCCGCCATGGCCCGCCGGCTGGACGCGGCCACCGTCGCGGTGCCCGACCTGCTCCCCTACCGGCCCGCGCTGCAGGACGCCTTCCGGGCACTGGCCGACCCGGCCCGGGGCGGCCGGCCACTGCGCATCCAGCGCATCCACGGCGACCTGCACCTCGGCCAGTCCATGCGCACCGCCGACGGCTGGGTGCTGCTGGACTTCGAGGGCGAGCCGGCCAAGCCGCTGACCGAACGCCGCCGGCTGCAGCCCGCCGTACGCGATGTGGCGGCGATGCTGCGCTCCTTCGACTACGCCGCCGCCCATCTGCTGGCCGAGCAGCCGGCCACGGTCCCCGACCCGCGGGGCGGCGGCCGGCAGTCCGCCGACCGCGACCACCTCGCCCGGCTGGCGACCGCCTGGGCGGTCCGCAACCGGGCCGCGTACTGCGCGGGCTATGCGGCCGGCGGCGGCGCCGACCCCCGTACCGACCCGGTGCTGATGCGCGCCTTCGAGATCGACAAGGCGGTCTACGAGGTGGTCTACGAAGCCCGCCACCGGCCCGACTGGCTGCCCATCCCGATGTCCGCCGTCCGGCGCCTGGCCGCGGACGCCGCCCCGATGTGACCGGCCCCGCCCGGTCCCGGGGCCACCGGCACCCGTCAACGACAACCCGTCCCTGCGAACAGACCAGCCCGAGGAGGCATCGGCCGTGACCGCGTCCGACCCGACCCGCCCGACATCGCAGCTCCAGCGGCAGCAGCCGTCCGTGGTGGCACCGCGCCCCGGGACGGAGCCCGCGCCGACCGGGGCGGCGCCCGCGGCGCCCGAGCCGACCGCAGCCCCGCCGGCCGCCGTCCCGTTGACCGTCGTCCCGGGGGGCGCCACCACCGCGGAGTCGTCCACCGGGGAGCCACCCAGCGCGAAGTCACCCGGCACGAAGTCACCCAGCGCTGAGTCACCCGCTGCGACCTCACCCGCCGGGAAGCAGCCCGCCGCCGCGGAGCCGGTGGGCGACGCGGCGGAGTCCGCCGGGTTCGGCGGCAAGGAGGGCGACGCCGGGGAGTCGGAGCCCATCCGGCTGCCTGAGGCGCCGCTCGCCCCGGGCGAGATCGACCGGCTGGTCTCCGGATCCCACCATGATCCGCACGGGCTGCTGGGGGCGCACCCGGTCCCCGGCGGGGTCGCGGTGCGGGTGCTGCGTCCGATGGCCGAACGGGTGGTGGTGGAGACCCCCATCGGCCGCGCCGAACTGACCCATCAGCGCGACGGCCTCTTCACCGGGCTGCTCCCGGTGGCGCTGGTGCCCGACTACAGGCTGCGGATCACCTACTCCGGCACCGAGTACCTGCAGGACGACGGCTACCGCTTTCTGCCGACGCTCGGCGAGATGGACCTCCATCTGATCCGCGAGGGCCGGCACGAGCAGCTGTGGGAGGTGCTCGGCTCCCATGTGCGCAGCTACCAGACGGGACTGGGCACGGTCACCGGTGTCTCCTTCGCGGTGTGGGCGCCCAACGCCGAGGGGGTGCGGCTGGTCGGCGACTTCAACGGCTGGAACGGCTGCTGCTACCCGATGCGCTCGCTGGGCTCGTCCGGCGTCTGGGAGCTCTTCGTCCCGGGGATGGCCGAGGGCACCCGCTACAAGTACGAGATCCGCACCCGTGACGGACGGCTGATCCAGAAGGGCGACCCGCTGGCCCTCGCCGCCGAGTGCCCGCCGGGCACCGCCTCGGTGGTGCACCGCTCGCAGTACGAGTGGGGCGACGCGGAGTGGATGGCGGCGCGGGAGGCCGGGCAGCACCACCGGCAGCCGATGTCGGTCTACGAGGTCCATCTGCCGTCCTGGCGGCCGGGGCTCTCCTACCGCGAACTGGCCGAGGTGCTGCCGGAGTACATCACCGACCTGGGCTTCACCCATGTGGAGTTCCTGCCCGTGATGGAGCACCCCTTCGGCGGCTCCTGGGGCTACCAGGTCTCCTACTACTTCGCGCCGACCGCCCGGATGGGCGGCCCCGACGACTTCAGGTTCCTGGTCGACGCCCTGCACCGGGCCGGCATCGGGGTGATCGTCGACTGGGTGCCCGCGCACTTCCCCAAGGACGACTTCGCGCTGGCCCGCTTCGACGGCGAGCCCCTGTACGAGCCCGCCGACCCCCAGCGGGCCGAGCACCCGGACTGGGGGACCCTGGAGTTCGACTACGGCCGCACCGAGGTGCGCAACTTCCTGGTCGCCAACGCCGTCTACTGGTGCCAGGAGTTCCATGTCGACGGGCTGCGGGTGGACGCGGTGGCCTCCATGCTCTACCTGGACTACTCCCGCGAGTACGGCCAGTGGTCGCCCAACCAGTACGGCGGACGGGAGAACCTGGACGCCGTCTCCTTCCTGCAGGAGATGAACGCCACCGTCTACCGGCGCTGTCCGGGCGCGGTGACCATCGCCGAGGAGTCCACCGCCTGGGACGGCGTGACCCGGCCCACCCACGCCACCGGCCCGACCGGCATCGGCGGGCTGGGCTTCGGCCTCAAGTGGAACATGGGCTGGATGCACGACTCGCTGCTCTACATGTCCAAGGACCCGGTGCACCGCAGGTACCACCACAACGAGATGACCTTCTCGATGGTGTACGCCTACTCCGAGAACTACGTCCTGCCCATCTCCCACGACGAGGTGGTGCACGGCAAGGGCTCGCTGGTCTCCAAGATGCCCGGCGACTGGTGGCAGCAGCGTGCCAATCTGCGCGCCTATCTGGCCTTCATGTGGTCCCACCCGGGCAAGCAGCTGCTGTTCATGGGGCAGGAGTTCGCCCAGGGCGCCGAGTTCGACCATGACACCGGGCCGCAGTGGTGGGTGCTGGAGAAGGACTGGCCCGCCGCCGAGGACCACCGGGGCGTGCAGCACCTGGTGCGCTCCCTCAACCGGGTCTACCGCGGCGTCCCCGCGCTCTGGGAACGGGACACCGAGCCCGAGGGGTTCTCCTGGCTGGACGGCGGAGCCGCCGAGGACAACGTCTTCTCCTTCGTCCGCTACGACCGGGCCGGCAACCCTCTGGTGGTGGTCAGCAACTTCTCGCCGGTGGTGCGGCACGGTTACCGGGTGGGCCTGCCGCAGACCCCCGCCGGTTCGCACGGCCTGTGGACGGAGGTGCTCAACACCGACGCGGCGGCCTACGGCGGCAGCGGCGTGGGCAATCCCGACCCGGTGAAGGCCGAAGCGGACAGCCGCAACGGCCATGAGCTCAGCGCCGAACTGGTGCTGCCGCCGCTGGCCACCCTCTGGCTCCGTCCCGCCTGAGAGCTGAGACCCGAGAGCTGTGACCTGAACCTGGGACGTGCGGCCGCAGGGCCCGTACGGCCCGGATCCGCAGGTGCGCGCCGCCCCGGGCGCCGTCGGCCCGTCCAGGACCGCCGGCCCCGGGGCGGTGTGCGTCCGCGTCGCCCCGGCGCACCACGCCGGCCGCTCACTCGCCGCGCTGAGCCAGCAGCTCCCGGCCCAGCGCGGCGGCCTGGAGCTGCGAGTTCACCTCCAGCTTGGCGAGGATGGAACGGATCTGGCTGCGTACCGTGGACAGCGCCACCCAGGACTCCTCGGCGATCGCCCGCGCCCGTTTGCCCTCCGCGAGCGACCGCAGCACCGCCAGCTCACGAGGGGTCAGCCGGTCCAGCAGTCCGCCCCCCTCGCGCTCCCCGGGACGGCCACCGGCGGACCGGGCGGCGACGGTACGGCGGTGCAGGGCGACCAGTTCGGCCCGTTCGGCCGGCTCCAGCACCGGAAAGCCGGCCGCCGCGTCCAGCGCGGCGCGCACCAGCGTCTCGAAGGGCGCCGACTTGTCCACCCAGCCCACCGCGCCACGGCAGACCGCCGCGGCCACCCGGCGACGGTCCGTACTGCCGGTGACCACCAGCACCGTCCAGCCCGCGGCGCAGAGCGGCGCCACCAGATCCACCCCGTCCAGCTCTCCGCCGTCGTCGCCGCGGCCCAGATCGAGGTCGAGCAGGGCGAGGCCCGGCGGCAGCGCCGCCGCCTCGTCCAGCAGCGCGGAGATGCTGCGGCCGGTGGCGGCGCGGGCGTCCAGCGCATGTCCGCGCAGCGCCAGCACCAGACTGGTGCCGACGAGCCGGTGGTCGTCGATGACGAGAACGGTCACGGTCTCCCCGCAGTGAGGGTGGCGGGACGGGGCCCCTGGCCGGGATGAGGTTCCTGCCGGGCTCGGGCTCCCGGCAGGGTTCGGGGCCCTGCCCGGGTTCGGGCTCCAGCCCGGACGAGGCTGGCGAACGGGCGGGGCTGCCGACCGGGCGGGGCTGCCGACCGGACGGG
>NZ_LIQR01000409.1 GCF_001418575.1 Peterkaempfera griseoplana | reverse complement strand
GGGTGTGTATAGGAGACAGGGCCAATGTGGGCGGCCCCGCGGACGTCGCGGCGGCGCTGGAGGCGGGGGCCGAGGGGGTGGGGCTGTTCCGCACCGAGTTCCTCTTCCTGGACGGCTCCGCGACCGCGCCGTCGGAGGAGAGGCAGCTGGCGGCGTACCGGGAGGTGCTGGAGGCGTTCCCGGAGGGGCGGGTCGTGGTCAGGGTGCTGGACGCGGGGGCGGACAAGCCGCTGGACTTCCTCACCCCCGCCCAGGAGCCCAACCCGGCGCTGGGGGTGCGCGGTCTGCGGGCCCTGCTGGACCACCCGGGGGTGCTGCAGACCCAGCTGCGCGCGCTGGCGAGGGCGGCGGAGGGCCTGCCGGTGCATCTGGAGGTGATGGCCCCCATGGTGGCGGACCGGGTGGATGCGCGGGCGTTCGCTCAGGCGTGCCGGGCTGCCGGGCTGCGCGCCAGGGCTGGGGCGATGGTGGAGATCCCGGCGGCCGCGCTGCGGGCACGGTCGATCCTCCAGGAGGTGGAGTTCATCTCGCTGGGCACCAACGACCTGGCGCAGTACGCCTTCGCGGCCGACCGTCAGCTGGGGTCGGTGGCCAGGCTCCAGGACCCCTGGCAGCCGGCGCTGCTGGACCTGGTGGCGGTCGCGGCGGAGGCTGCGCGGACCACGGGCCAGGGGTGCGGGGTGTGCGGGGAGGCCGCGGCCGATCCCATGCTGGCGTGTGTGCTGGTGGGGCTGGGTGTGACCAGTCTGTCGATGGGCGCGGCGGCGCTGCCCTTCGTCCGTACCGCGTTGTCGCACCACACGCTGGCGCAGTGCGAGCGTGCGGCCGCGGCGGCGCGGGCGGTGGACACCGCGGAGGAGGCCCGGGCGGCAGCACATTCGGTGCTGTCCGGGGAGTGAACCGCCCCCGCGGTGCCCGGGCGGGTCACCCGGTGCGGTCGGCGGCGCGCTCGCGGGCCAGCTGTTCGAAGAAGCGCAGGGTGCCGAGGTCGTCGACGGAGCCGGGGTTGACGGCCTGGTCGAGGGCCGCGCCGGCGAGCAGGCGTTTGACGGGGACCTCGATGCGCTTGCCGGTGAGGGTGTGCGGGATGCCGGGGACCGCGATGACCTCGTCGGGGACGTGGCGCGGGGAGAGCTGGTCACGCAGGACGGTGCGGATGCGGCCGCGCAGCGCGTCGTCGAGCCGGGCGCCCTCACTGAGGACGACGAAGAGCGGCATCCAGTAGCCGCCGCCGGGCTCCTCCAGGCCGATGACCAGGGATTCGCGGATCTCGGGGAGGCGTTCGACGACCTCGTAGATGTCGGCCGACCCCATCCGCACGCCCTGCCGGTTGAGGGTGGAGTCGGAGCGTCCGTGGATGACGACGGTGCCGCGGGGGGTGACGGTGATCCAGTCGCCGTGGCGCCAGACCCCGGGGAAGGTCTCGAAGTAGCTCTCCCGGTAGCGGGTGCCTTCGGGGTCGTTCCAGAAGCCGGTCGGCATGGAGGGCAGGGGCTGGGTGACGACGAGTTCGCCGACCTGGCCGATGACGGGCTTCCCGGCGGCGTCCCAGGACTGGACGTCGGCGCCGAGGCAGGGGGCCTGGATCTCGCCGAGGTGGACGGGGAGGGTGGGGACGCCGCCGACGAAGCAGGAGCAGACGTCGGTGCCGCCGCTGACGGAGGCCAGCCAGACGTCGTGCTTGACCTCGTCGTAGATCCAGCGGAAGCCGTCGGGGGGCAGGGGTGAGCCGGTGGTGCCGATGCAGCGGACGGCGGAGAGGTCCAGGTCGCGGCCGGGGTGCAGGCCGGCCTTGCGGCAGGCGATGACATAGGCGGCCGAGGTGCCGAGGACGGTGGCGCCGCTGCGGGCGGCGACGCTCCACAGGGCTCCGGTGCCGGGGTGGCCCGGGCTGCCGTCGTAGGTGACCACCGTGCTGCCGGTGAGCAGTCCGGCCACCAGGAAGTTCCACATCATCCAGCCGGTGGAGGTGTACCAGAGGAAGCGGTCCTGTGGGCCGAGGTCGAGGTGGAGGCCGGCCTGCTTGAGGTGCTCGACGAGGATGCCGCCCTGGCTCTGCACGATGGCCTTGGGCAGTCCGGTTGTCCCGGAGGAGTAGAGCACCCACAGCGGATGGTCGAAGGGGAGCTGTTCGAACTCGGGCCGGGCGACGGGGTGGCCGGTGAGGTCGTCCCACCGCAGCGCCCCGTCGGGGGCGGGCGTGCCGAGGACGGGGACGTGGACCACGGCGCGCAGGCCGGGGAGTTCGCGGCGCAGCTCGGCGACGACCTCGGTGCGGTCGTGGTCCTTGCCGCCGTAGCGGTAGCCGTCGACGGCGAAGAGGACGGCGGGTTCGATCTGCTGGAAGCGGTCGAGGACGCTTCGGGCGCCGAAGTCGGGGGCGCAGGAGGTCCAGACGGCGCCGACGGCGGCGGAGGCCAGGAGGGCCACCACGGCCTCGGGGATATTGGGGAGGTACGCGCTGACGCGGTCCCCGGGCCGGATGCCGAGGCGGCGCAGTTCCGCGGCGAGGGAACCGACCTGGCGGCGCAGTTCGGCCCAGCTGAGCGGCCGGGGGTCCGTGGTGGTCTCGTCGAGGTGGAGGATCGCGGGGGCGTCGGGCGCGGTGTCGGCGTGACGCAGGGCGTGCTCGGCGTAGTTGAGGCGGGCGCCGGGGAACCAGCGGGCGCCGGGCATGGCCGGGTCGGCGAGCACACCCCGGGGCGGGGTGGTGAAGCGGACGTCGAACCACCCGGTGACGGCGGTCCAGAAGCGGTCCAGGTCGGCCACCGACCAGGCGTGCAGGGCGGCGTAGCGGGCGGCGGCGAGGCTGCCGTCCGGGTCGTCGGCGAGCGGGGCGAGGGGTTCGGCGGGGGCGCCGTGGTGGCGGGCGGCCCACTGCTGGAAGGCGGCGATCGTGGTGGTGGCGGCGCGCGCGGGATCAGGGCGCCAGAGGGGGGTGGTCGCCGTGTCGTCCTGCGGCGTAGTGCTCACGGTGGTGTCTCCCGGCCGGAGGGTGGGGCGGGGGTGCGTGCTTGTGGCTGCGACCCGCCCGGGCGGTTCTGACAGGCCAGACCTTGCCATGTGATCGTCGGGTGCGCCAGAGGGGGCC
>NZ_LIQR01000408.1:623-9914 GCF_001418575.1 Peterkaempfera griseoplana | reverse complement strand
GTGTTCGGCAGATGTCATGTGGGGTGCTGTCTCGTGGGGGAGGTCAGGGGCGTGGGGCTGCGCGCACGGCGCGGTCGGCGGCGTCCACGGAGTCCCAGACGCTGGCGTACCAGGGCTGCCGGGCACCGCCGCGGGTGGGGGCCGAGGCATCGGAGGAGCGCTGCCCGGAGGCCGGGTCCACCGACACGTACGGCGTCTCCCCCGGCATCGCGTAGTGCAGCCGCTCACGGGCCTGGGTGCGCACATAGGCCGGATCCTGCCAGCGGGCCTTCTCCCGCCGGAGCTCCTCGACCCGGGCGCGGGCCTGCTCCGCGGCGGCACGCTGGGCGGCGATGTCGGCGCGCTGGGCGATGAACTGCCGTGTGGGGTAGGCCAGCGCCGCGATCAGCGAGCAGAGCACCAGTGCCAGCACCGCTGCCCGGCCGGTGAAGCGCGGCCGGGACCCAGCTGCGGACGCCGTCCGGATCGCCATCTGCTCCGTCCCCTCGTCGGTCGTGCGGGTGCCCCGCTGCCCAACCCTAGGGGGTGGGCAGCGGGGCACCCGGAAAAACCGCGACTCAGCCCTCGTACTTGTAGCGCGGGAAGGCACCCCGGCCGGCGTACTGGGCGGCGTCGTCGAGGATCTCCTCGATGCGCAGCAGCTGGTTGTACTTGGCGACGCGCTCGGAGCGGGCCGGGGCGCCGGTCTTGATCTGGCCGCAGTTGGTGGCGACGGCCAGGTCCGCGATGGTGACGTCCTCGGTCTCGCCGGAGCGGTGGGACATCATGCAGCGGTAGCCGTTGCGCTGGGCCAGCTCGACCGCGTCCAGGGTCTCGGTGAGCGAGCCGATCTGGTTGACCTTCACCAGCAGCGCGTTGGCGGTGCCGGACTCGATACCGCGGGCCAGGCGCTCCGGGTTGGTGACGAAGAGGTCGTCACCGACCAGCTGGACCTTGTCGCCGAGCTTCTGGGTGATGGTCTTCCAGCCGTCCCAGTCCTCCTCGTTCAGCGGGTCCTCGATGGAGACCAGCGGGTACGCGGCGACCAGCTCGGCGTAGTAGTCGGTCAGCTCGGCGGCGGACAGCGGCTTGCCCTCGAACTGGTAGGCGCCGTCCTTGTAGAACTCGGAGGCGGCGACGTCCAGGGCGAGCGCGATGTCCTTGCCCGGGGTGTAGCCGGCCTTCTTGATGGCCTCGACGATGAGGTCCAGGGCCTCGCGGTTGCTGTCGAGGTTGGGCGCGAAGCCGCCCTCGTCGCCCAGGCCGGTGGAGAGGCCGCGCTCCTTCAGGACGCCCTTGAGGGTGTGGTAGACCTCGACGCCCCAGCGGACGGCCTCGGAGAAGGACTCCGCGCCGATGGGGGCGATCATGAACTCCTGGATGTCCACGTTGGAGTCGGCGTGCGAGCCGCCGTTCAGGATGTTCATCATCGGGACCGGCAGCACATGGGCGTTGGGGCCGCCGACGTAACGGAAGAGCGGGAGGTCGGACGCCTCGGAGGCGGCGTGGGCCACGGCGAGCGAGACACCGAGGATGGCGTTGGCGCCGAGCGAGGACTTGTCCGGGGTGGCATCCAGGTCCAGCATGGCCTGGTCGATCAGCCGCTGCTCGGTGGCGTCGTAGCCGACCAGCTCCGGGCCGATCTGCTCGATGACGGCGAGGACGGCCTTCTCCACGCCCTTGCCGCCGTAGCGGGACTTGTCTCCGTCGCGCAGCTCCAGCGCCTCGAAGGCACCGGTGGAGGCGCCGGAGGGCACCGCCGCACGACCCGTGCTGCCGTCGTCGAGGCCCACCTCGACCTCGACCGTGGGGTTGCCTCGCGAGTCGAGGATCTCCCGGGCTACGACGACATCGATGGACGGCACGAGGCATCTCCTTAGGGCGGATATGGATGCGTTACGTCCAGAGCCTAACCGCACCGGCGCCCGGGGCCATCGCTGCCCGGGCCCTGTCTCGCCGACCGAACACCCCTACCCGCCGGTAGTTCATCCGTCCGTTCCCGGGCGGCCGGATACGGCTGCGACCGGACCGGGGCCTCCCGGTCCGGTCCTCGCGGTGCGGTCAGCCCAAGTTGAGGACCTGTCCGGGCAGGATCAGGTCGGGGTCGCCGCCCACCGTGGAGCGGTTCTCCTGGTACAGGTGCTGCCAGCCGCCGTGCACCTGGTGGGTCTCGGCGATCTGCGAGAGGTTGTCGCCCTGCCGGACCGTGTAGTCGCCGTGGTCCGAGCCGTGCGCGGCGGACCCGGCGGGCGTCCGGTCGCCGGCCGCGGTGGCCGTCGCCGTGGAGTCGGTGTGCGGGTGGGCGATGTGCTGCTGGTAGACGTCGCGGTGGCTGGTCCAGTGCCAGGAGCCGCCCTCCTGGTACCAGTAGACCCCGTCCTGGGCGTCCCAGCCGTCCTTGCCGTCGAAGCTGGGTCCCTTCTCCGTCTGGGTGGCGCCGGCGGCGGCCGGTGCCGAGGTGTCGGAGGAGGTGTCCAGCGAACCCCGGTCGCTGTCCCGCGAGGCCTTGCCCTGGGAGTCGCCGTCGGTGGTGGTGACGGTGCTGCCGGTGTCCACCACCGCTGCGGCGCCGCCCGCCGACAGACCGGCCGTCACCGAGCAGACCGGCCAGGCGCCGGCGCCCTGGGCGTCCAGCACCTTCTCGGCTATGGAGATCTGCTGGCCCTTGGTCGCCAGGTCGGCGCGGTCGGCGTACGCGGTGCCGCCGTACGCGGCCCAGGTGGACTCGCTGAACTGCAGGCCGCCGTAGAAGCCGTTGCCGGTGTTGATGGCCCAGTCGCCGCCGCTCTCGCACTGGGCGACCTTGTCCCAGGTGGAGACGGAGGCCGCGGAGGCGCCGCCCGCGGTCAGCAGCGGCAGTGCGATGCCTGCGCCGGTCACCCCGGCCGCGGTGACGAACTTCTTGGTCTGGCTGGGGCGGGGGCGGCGGTGGCGGCCATTGCCGGAAAGCACCATGAAGGGGTCCCTCTCCGACGCCTGCGAGGTGAGCTGTCGGGTTCGGGCCGGGAGGCTGGCCCGGCCGTCCGGGCGGACGGCTTCACCCCGAGCCGCGCACCGGGTGTGCGCGGCGACTTACCTGGTTCCCCCGCTCCTGTCCGCAAAGTCGGTCGACGGTGACCCGGCGCAGCGGTGGACAGGACTCGGCGTCCCGCGCGTCGGGATCCGCAAGAGCGGACGCCCGGAGCGTAGTCAGATCATCAGACCCATAACAACCCGGCATCACAAACATCACACAAAGGCAGACCCGCTGTTGCCGCGTGCCTACGCGCGGTCGCCGTCGACCGCCCGGAAGAGCCAGAACTGATCAGACGTCAGGCAGTTCCGGTCGGGTGCCCAGCTCCGGAGTGAACCCCACCGGGAGGGTGCGCAGACCGCGCATGATCAGACCGCCCCGCCAGCGGAGATCCCCCGGGTCGGCGGCGAGGTGGAGGTCGGGGAGCCGGGTGAGCAGCGAGGCCAGCGCCGACTGCGCCTCCAGCCGGGCCAGCGGGGCGCCCACGCAGTAGTGGATCCCGTGGCCGAAACCCAGATGGGGATTGTCCCGGCGGGCGAGGTCCAGGGTGTCGGGGCCGTCGAAGCGGTCCGGGTCGCGGTCGGCCGCGGCCAGCACCACCAGCACCGGGTCGCCCACCGGAATCTCGACCCCGCCGATCTCCAGCCCCGTGGTGGCGAACCGCCAGGTGGCCAGCTCCACCGGGCCGTCGTAGCGCAGCAGTTCCTCCACCGCGGTGGCCAGCAGCGAGGTGTCGCCGCGCCGTACGGAATCCTGCAGCAGCGCCCGCTGGTCCGGGTTGCGCAGCAGGGCGTAGGTGCCGTTGCCGATCAGGTTGACCGTGGTCTCGAACCCGGCGAAGAGCAGGATGAAGGCCATCGCGGCGGCCTCGTTCTCGGTGAGGTGCTCCCCGTGGTCGCTCGCCCGGATCAGGCCGGAGATCAGGTCCTCCCCGGGCAGCGGCTGCGCGGTCAGTTCGGAGCGCTTGCGGTGGATCAGCTCCGCCAGGTAGCTGCGCATCCGCTTCACCGCGCGGGCCACACCGCCGCGCGGTCCGCCGCCGTGCCGGATCATCATGCCCGCCCAGTCGCGGAAGTCGTCCTGGTCCTCGGGCGGTACGCCCAGCAGATCGCAGATGGCGTAGATGGGCAGCGGAAAGGCGAACTCATGGATCAGATCCGCGCTGCCCCGCTCCGCGAAGGAGTCGATCAGCCGGTCGGTGAGCTGCTGCACCCTCGGCGCGAACTCGGCGACCCGGCGCGGGGTGAAGGCCTTGGAGACCAGCCGGCGCAGCCGGGTGTGGTCGGGCGGGTCGATGTTCAGCAGGTGCGTCATCAGGTCGGCGCTGCGCTCGCCCGGGATGCCGACCCGCCCGGAGCGGTGCGCCTGCTCGCTGTGGTGCACCGGGTTCTTGGACAGCCGGGAGTCCGCCAGCGCCTGGCGGGCGTCCCCGTAGCGGGTCACAAGCCAGGCCTCCACACCGCTGGGCAGCGTGGTGCGGTGCACCGGGGCGTGCTCCCGCAGCCAGGCGTACGCCGGATAGGGATCGGCGGCGAACTCGAAGGTGAACAGGGCGGGGGCGTGCGGTACCGGCATCCCCCGAACCTAACCCCTGGCCCGCCGGCGTGAGTCTGATCACCTGCCGGACATGCCCTGTCGCAGTGGGTCGTGCTGAGTTTACGATCCCGGGCAGTGCCGTTCAGCGGCCGCTCAGGGCGGAGAAGGCCGCGGGGAGGAGCAGTCCATGCAGGTACGAGGTGCGGTGGTGGTCGTCACCGGCGCAGCCGGCGGCATCGGCGCAGCGCTGGCCCGCCGCTTCGCGGCGGAGGGCGCGGCCGGGCTGCTGCTGGCCGACCTCGACGCCGCCGCGGTGGAGGACCTGGCGGGCGAGCTGGACCGGGGCGGCTGCCGGGCGGTCGGCGTCGGCAGCGACGTCTCCCAGGAGAGCGACGTACGGACGCTGGTCGACACCGCGGAGAAGCACCTCGGCCCGATCGACCTCTTCTGCAGCAACGCCGGTGTGGGCACCGCCCAGGGCGTCGAGGCACCCGACGCGCTCTGGCAGACCTGCTGGGACGTCAATGTGATGTCACAGGTGTACGCGGCGCGGGCGGTCGTCCCCGGGATGCTCTCGCGCGGACGCGGCTGGCTGCTGAACACCGCCTCGGCCGCCGGACTGCTCACCATGCCGGGAGACGCCCCGTACAGCGTCACCAAGCACGCCTCGGTGGCCTTCGCCGAGTGGCTGGCCGTGACCTACGGCGGGCGCGGCGTCGGGGTCAGTGTGCTCTGCCCGCAGGGGGTGCGGACCCGGCTCATCGAGGACCCGGGCGTGGAGGCGGTGCTCGGCGCCTTCGGGCCCATCCTGGAGCCCGCCGAGGTGGCGGAGGCGGTGGTCACGGGGCTGGCCGAGGAGCGGTTCCTGATCCTGCCGCACCCGGAGGTCGCCCGTTACGAGCAGCGCCGGGCCGGTGACCGCGACGCCTGGCTGGCCGGGATGCGCGACGCGGTGGAGAGCCTGGACCGCCCGCGGTCCGCCTCCTGACCGACCTGACCTCCTGACCGACTTACTGACCGGCTTCCTGACCGGCCTCACGGCCGGCTGACCTTCCGGCCGGCTGCCGCCGGCGCGGCCCGGGTCAGCCGGCCCGCTCGGCGGAGCGGACGGCGTCCCGGTAGCGGCGCGCCGCCGCCCGCAGCGCGGCTTCCGGGTCGATGCCCCGGTCCTGCGCCAGCGCGGCGAGGCCCAGCAGGGTGTCGCCCACCGTGGTGTCGTCGGTGCCTCCGGGGAGCGGCTCCGCAGGGGTCCCGGCCGACACCTCCAGCCCCGCCTTGCGTGCCCTGGAGACCAGCTTGGCCGCCAGGGCGAGGGCCGGCTGGGCCAGCGGCACGCCGTCGACGGCCGACTCCCGCTGCTTCTCGGCGGCCTTGAGCTCCTCCCAGTTGGCCTCGACCTGGGCCGGGGTGTCCGCGTCCACGCTGCCGAAGACATGCGGATGCCGGTACATCAGCTTCTCCACCAGTCCGGCGGCGACATCGTCGACGGAGAAGGGCTCCTCGCTGTCCTCCTCGGCGATCCGGGAGTGGAAGACCACCTGGAGCAGTACGTCGCCCAGTTCCTCGCGCAGCGACTCCCGGTCCCCCTCCTCGATGGCCTCCACCAGTTCGAAGGCCTCCTCGACCAGGTACTTCACCAGCGTGCCATGGGTCTGCTGGGCGTCCCAGGGACAGCCGCCGGGAGAGCGCAGCCGGTCCATCACGGCCACCAGGTCCAGCAGCCGGGCCCCGGGCAGGTCGTACGAGCCCGGAAGCAGCTCGATCTCCGGAACCGGGTCGAGGCCGCCCTCGACGGCCAGCCGGGCCAGAGCGTCGGTGAGGCCGGGGTCGCCGTCGGAGCCGCCGATCCAGAGCACGGTGCGACCGGGGACGGCGGCGGCCTCGGCGAGGCTGCGGGCCAGGGCCGGCACGGTCTCCGCGCAGTGCTCGCCGACCGTCACGCCGGCCTGCCGTACGGCGGGCAGCTGAGGGTGGTCCGGATCCCCCACCAGGACCAGGTCGGCGCTGCGCAGGGTCTCCCAGGCAGGCCAGGAGAGCAGGCCGGGGGCGACCCGGTGGGTGGTGGTCAGCAGGACGAGGCGGCCGGCCGGCGCGGGCTCGGGCCGGGGCTGCTGCGGGTGCTCACTGATCGATGCCACGGCACGAACCTACCGCCCGCCGATGCCGGGGCACCGGCGGGTGGCCGGGGGTCTGCGCCCCGGGTCAGTGCGCCGGGCCGCGCGGCTGTCGCCTGTGGTGCCCGCCGGTGTGCTCCTCGGGGCGCGGTTCGAGGTGCTGCTCCTGCTGCCGCTGTTCCCGGGTGCCCCAGGACTCGCTGCCCGGGCCGTGCGACACCGGCGGCGGCGGCTCGTCCTGCTTGCGCCGGTAGCCGACGATGAAGGCCGCGACCAGCGCCACCACGAGCAGGACACCGATCACGACGACCGCAACCACGGCGGGCGTCACATCGCTGACCACTACTGCTTCCACTGGCATCCGCATGGCCTGCGCCTACCCGTGCCGCAGCCGTGCACACCGGACGCCACACGCCCGGCGTACACGGCGGAACCGCCGGTCAGGAGGCCTTGGTGCTCCCGCTGCGCAGCCAGTTGTCGGCGTCGTCGGAGAAGGTGACCTTCTGCGGGTCCCAGGTGCCGTAGCGGGGGTTGATCTGCACCTTGAGGTCCTTGGCGGCGTCGGCCAGGGTCTTGCGGAGCGCCTCGCTGCCCTGCTGGGTGTTGGGGTCCACTCCGGAGAGGGCCGCGAGCTTCTGCATCCCCAGCACCCGCCGGTAGAAGTCGTCGGTCGCGGAGGGGGCGACGCCCTTCTGCTCCAGCAGGGCGCGCTCCAGCGCCGTCTCGCCGCCCAGCTGGCGGGCGTCGGAGGCGTGCGCCTGCTGGACCTCCTCGTCGCTGACCGACAGCTGGTGCTGGACCAGGGCGTGCGAGACCAGGTCGGAGAGGATCATGTCGCGCACCGTGTTGCGGACCAGTCCGCCGTTCTCCGCCTGGGGCTTGCCCTGGCTCTCGTCGGCGACCGCGTCACGGAAGGCGGTCACCCGCGCCTGCACGGCGGAGGTGGTGATCCGGTGGTCACCGACGACGGCGGCGGCACCGGGGTGCGCGGTGGCTCCGCAGGCCGTGAGCGCGGCTGCGGCGAGCACCGCCCCGGCGACGGCTGCGGCCCGCCTGCGGACGGGCGCCGCGGTGCGGTCGGGGACGGAGTTGCGGATCACTGAGCCTCCCGGCGGTGGCGTGCTGTGTGTCCCGTGCAATGTCCTGTGCTGTGTGTGCTGCCGGGAGGCAGGATAGGGACGACCCGGGCGTCATGGCCATGCCTTCGACTGATCACGGCCGGGCGACCACCCGAAAAGCCCTCATTCCGCCCTGCCCGGCGGGCAGCGGGCGCCCCCCTCTCCCGCCGGACGCCCTCTCCGCCGGGCGCCCCCGCCCACCGTGCCGCTGCGCCGGGCAGCCTCACCAGCCGGACGGCTGCGTCCCGGAGGCGTAGGGGTTGCCGGGCAGCGGGCCTCGCGGCGGGGCCGCCCAGGAGCCGCTTCGCGGGTCGGGCGGCGCGCCGGTGCCGCCGGGATGCGGCCCCCCGCGCTGCAGCCACTCCAGCTCCGTCCGCAGCTGCGCGGCCTCACGGTGGTGCGGGCCGTAGCGGCGCTCCTTGTCGGCCAGCAGCGCCAGCAGCACCTCCTGGGCGCCCCGGAGGTCACCGTCGGCCGCTAGCAGTTTGCCGATCCGCTCCCGCAGGTCGAAGACCCGGTCCCAGTCGCCTCCGCCGGGCTGCCGCAGTGCGGCCTCGAAGAGCGGCAGCAGGGAGCGGTACTCCGCCAGCGCGGCGGCCGTCTCGCCCAGCTTCTCCAGGCAGAGAGCGGCCTCCCGCCGGCTCTCCAGCGCCTCCGGGTCCGCCGGTCCCCGCTCGGCCGCGGCCGAGCGGGCCAGCGACTGCCACTCGGGCAGCGCGGTCCGGTACCGGCGCTCCACCAGCAGGGTGCGGGCGTAGACCCGGCGGAGGGTGTGCACCATCGGGGCCTGGTCGCCGTGCTGTTCACGGGCGTCGGGCAGCACCTGGGCCACCAGGTCGACGACCTCGCTGAGCCGCCCGGCGTCCAGCAGTTCCGGCACCCGGCGGCAGGCCTCGGCCAGGTCCGGCGGCGCCGGGCGGGCGGTCGCGGTCCTGGGCGCGGGTCCGGGTACGGCGGCGGACGCGGCCGGGGGCGCGGCTGCGGGCGGGGTGCGGGCCGGGAGCACGGGCTGCGGCGCCAGCGGATGACGGTACGGCCTGGCCGGGTCCGGCAGCGCCCCGTACGGGCGCAGCGCGGCGGCGGCGTCCGGCTCGGCGGGCGGCAGCAGCGGCAGCAGCCGCCGGTAGACCTCCTGGACGTCGGCGGGACGGTCCCTGGGCTGCTTGGCCAGCAGCGCCAGCACCAGGTCCTCCAGCTCGGCCGGGACGTCAGGGCGCAGCGCCCGCAGCGGAACCGGCGGTTCGTCGGCGTGCCGCTGCATCACACCCAGCGCGGTGGGGGCGCGGAACGGCGGCTCGCCCGCGACCATCTCATGCAGCAGACAGCCCAGCGCATAGAGGTCGCTCCGGGGGTCCACGGTGGTGGACAGGGCCTGCTCCGGGGCCATGTACGGGGGGCTGCCCACCACCCCGCCGGTGCGGGTGATGCGGGTCGCCCCGGTCTCCAGGACGGCGGCGATGCCGAGGTCCAGCACCACCACCCGGCCGTCGTCACGGACCATCACATTGCTGGGCTTGAGGTCGCGGTGGAC
>NZ_LIQR01000408.1:0-602 GCF_001418575.1 Peterkaempfera griseoplana | reverse complement strand
TCCTCGGCGATCAGGTCGGCGAGGCTCAGGCCCGGCACGCGCTGCATCACCAGGTAGAGCTCGTCGCCGTCCTCCCCCGCGTCGTAGACGGTGACCAGGCCGGGGTGGTCGAAGCCGGCCGTGACCCGGCACTCCCTGCGGAACCGCCGTCGCAGTTCGGAGCGGGCGGTCTCGGAGCCGTCGCCGGCGGCCAGCGCCAGATCGGTGCGGAGCAGCTTCACCGCGACCCTGCGGTCCAGCTGCTCGTCGTAGGCCGTCCACACCTGGCCCATACCGCCGTGGCCGATCTTGTCGGCGAGGCGGTAGCGGCCGCCGACCAGCCGCTCGGGTGCCGTCACCGGCCGCCGCCCGGTCGGGGGTCACGGGTGCCGTCGCCGGCCGCCTGGCGGCGCAGCAGCTCTCCGAGCTCGCGCAGCTCGGCCCTGGCCGCGTCGTCCGGCTGCGCGGTCTGCGGCCCTGGCTGCGTCCCCACGTACGGCTGGGGCTGCGACGGGAGGTACGCCTGCGGCTGCGGCTGGTAGGCGCCCGGCTGCTGGTAGGGCGCCGGGTAGCCGTAGCCCGGGTACGGCGGCTGGGGGACGGCCTGCGGCGGGGGCCCGGGC
>NZ_LIQR01000407.1 GCF_001418575.1 Peterkaempfera griseoplana | reverse complement strand
TGTGTATAAGAGACGGGAGAGGGGCCGTCACCCGGTGCGCTCGGGGTTCCGGGAGACGGCAGCAGAGGGCGGAGGGTTTCGGCGCCGGGGAGCGCCGAACCCCTCCGCCCTCGGCCGTTCCGGCGGCGTGACGCCCGGCGACCCCCGGCGGGTCAGACCTTGGCGACGAAGACGTGCGAGGCGATGTCCCGGTCCAGCTCGGCGGCCTCGCCGCCGCTGCCGACCAGCACACCGCCCGCCGCCTGGGTGACATGGACGACCGCCCCGGGCTGGACCCCCGCGCGACGGAGCGTCTGCATCAACGCGGCGTCAGTCTGGATGGGCTCACCGATCCGGCGGACCACCACGTTCTTGCCGTCGCCACCGGGGGCGAGGGCGTCCAGGGTGATCAGGTCCGCGTCGAAGCCCTCGTCCGCCGCGGGGGCGTCGCCGAGCTCGCTCAGTCCGGGGATCGGGTTGCCGTACGGCGACTCCGTGGGGTGACCGAGCATCTCCAGCACCCGGCGCTCCACCGCCTCGCTCATCACGTGCTCCCAGCGGCAGGCCTCGGCGTGCACCTGCTCCCACTCCAGGCCGATCACATCCACCAGCAGGCACTCGGCCAGCCGGTGCTTGCGCATCACCCGTACGGCCAGCCGGCGCCCCTCCTCGGTGAGCTCCAGATGGCGGTCCCCGGCGACCTGGAGCAGCCCGTCGCGCTCCATCCGGGCGACGGTCTGGCTGACCGTGGGCCCGCTCTGCTCCAGACGCTCGGCGATGCGGGCGCGCATCGGGACGACGCCCTCCTCCTCAAGCTCCAGAATGGTCCGGAGGTACATCTCCGTCGTGTCGATCAGTCCGCTCACGGCCGCCGGCTCCGTTCCTAGAATTCCTCCCTCCAATTCTGGCCTATCGAAGCGGCATCGGGGCGGCGCTGTTGACAGCGGGGCCGGATGGGCCTCACGGTGCTCGCCGTGGACATGAGGTCCAGACCACTCGGCTGCACCGCGGACACCCACGAGAGAGCAGGCAGACCATGACCGACCTGGCCGGGCAGTACTTCGACGCCGCCGTCTCACTGCTGCAGCGCGCCCGTGACGAGGAGGCGGAGAACGTGCAGCGGGCCGCCCGGGTGCTGGCCGACACGGTGGCGGAGGGCCGCCGGGTGTTCGCGTTCGGCGCCGGGCACTCCGCGCTGCCCGCGCAGGACGTGGTGTACCGGGCCGGCGGCCTGGTACCGATGAATTTGCTCGCCGTACCCGGGGTGACCGGGGTGGACGTGGTGCCCGCCCCGCTGACCAGCGCCCTGGAGCGGGTGTCGGGGCTGGCCACGGCCACCCTCGACGCCAGCCCGGCCACCCGGGGGGACCTGCTCTTTGTGATCTCCCTCTCCGGCCGCAACATGATGCCGGTGGAGCTCGCCGAGCACGCCCGAGGGCGCGGGCTGACGGTGGTCGGCCTGACCTCGCTGGCCTACCCGGGGGCGGTCTCGTCCCGGCACCCCTCGGGGACGTACCTGAAGGACCACTGCGACATCGTGCTGGACACCAAGATCGCGGTGGGCGACGGCGAACTGGCGGTGGAGGGCGCCCCCACCACCTTCGGCCCGGCGTCCACCCTGGTCACCGCCGCGCTGCTGCAGGCCGTGGTGGCAGTGGCGGTGGGCCTGCTCGCCGACCGGGGGGTGACCCCGCCGCTCTTCCGCTCCGGCAACGTCGACGGCGGCACCGAGTGGAACGACCGGCTGCTGGCCGAGCAGGCCGACCGGGTCTTCTACACCTTCGGCCGGGGCCGCTGAGCCCGGGCGGGTACGGGCGGCGGCCCGGGCGGATCTGTACGGCAGCCCGCCGTCCGGCAGCACGGGCGGCGGGCACAGCGGCGCGGACCGGGGCGGTCCCGGCCCCGGTCCCGGCTCAGTCCGGGCAGCGGCCCGACAGGTCCACGGCCGCGGCCACCCGCGCGGCGATGTCCTCGGCGTAGGCGAGGTCCGCCCGGTCGAAGCGGCGGCGCCCGGGACCGCGCAGAAAGGTCAGCACGCCCACCGTGCGGCCCCGGCTGCGCAGCGCCGTGCACAGGCCGTGCACGGTGGCGGCGGGCCAGCGGCGGTCCACCGCCCAGGCGGTGTCGCCGCCGCCGGTGACGCAGACCGAGCCGCCGCGCTCCAGGGCGCGCAGCGCGGGGTGCAGCTCGGAGTAGCAGACGGGGATGCCGGAGGGTTCCGGGCCCGGGTCCTGGCCGGCCGTACCGACCGGGGAGGCGGCGGCGCGGACCAGCCCGCCGGAGTCGCCGTCCACGGCGAGGTCGAGGTAGGCGTGGTCGGCGAAGCCGGCCAGGACGAAGTCCAGATAACCGACGGCGCCCTCCATCGGGTCCTCGCACTCGGCGGCGGCGAGACCGGCCCGGCGCAGCTGGGTCGCCCGGAACCGCAGCACCGTGCCCTCCTGCTCGGCCTGCTCGCGCTGGGTGACGTCCTCGAAGAGCCAGGCGACGCCGAGCGGCACCGGTTCGTCGCCGAGGGGGGAGCCCAGCCGGACGAACTCGCTGCGCCAGCAGCGGCGGCGGCGCTCGTCGTCGCCCCGCAGGGTGCCCCAGAGCTTGACGCCGCCGAGCGGCTCACCGGTGCCCAGCACCTGCTGGAGCGCGGACTCCAGCTCCTCCACGCCGTCGCGCAGCACCTCGCCCAGCGGATGGCCCAGCAGGGCGCTGCGCTCCACGCCCAGGGTGCGGGCGGCGGAGGCGCCGACGGCGGCGGGCCGCAGATCGGCGTCCACCAGGACGACGGCGAGCGGTGCCTCCTCGAAGAGCGCCTCCGAGAGGCCCAGGGACCGCTCCAGATCCACCTGGGAGCGGGCCTCGGAGAAGGCGAAGTAGAGGCCGCCCCGTTCGGTGTGGCCCTCGGGGTGGCCGTCGGCGGCGGGGATGTCCCTGACCGCGGAGACCTGGGCGCGCACCAGCACCCGGCGCCCGTCCCGGGTGAGCAGGGCGAACTCCTGCACCCGCCGGCGGCCCTCCGCGGCGGCGTCCTCCAGCAGGGCGGCGACCGCGACGGCGTCGGCCTCGCGCACCGCCCAGCCGGCCAGCCCCGGCCGGCCCACGGCCTCCTCCGCGGACCAGCCGAGCAGCCGCTCGGCCTCGCGGTTCCAGTGGGTGACCGTGCCGTCGGAGGCCAGCGCGCAGAGGCCGACCTCCATGGCCTCCATCAGCGCGGCCAGCAGTGTGCGGTCGCGCGGCGGCGCGGCGCCCGCCTTGCGGAGCCGCGAGCCGGACCCTGTCGTCCCCGGTGCCGTCGGTCGCTGTGCGGTCATGGTGCCCACCTCCCCCACACGCACGCTCATTCAACCCGGGGGATACCGGCTGTACACCGGATTCCGCAAATCCCCCACCCAAATCGACCCGTCCGTGTGCTGTGCGGCCGCCGCCGTCCCGTCCATACTGGCCGCGGCCAAGGACCCGACGACGGGGGGTACGGATCCATGTCAGCTGAGTCACGCCGGGTGGTACGGGAGCACGAACTGCTGCCGGAGCTGTTCTGGGCGGCGGACGGCGCCTCGATGCAGGGCCAGCGGACGACCGTGGCCATGTCCCGCTTCCAGCTGCTGCTGCTCACCGCGGCCGCGGTGGCGGGCTCCGCGGACAGCCCCTGGATCGCGGCGCTGTCGGCGGTGCTCTTCTTCCTGGCGATGTGCGCCTCCGGGCTGGCCGGGCTGCACAACCCGCAGGGGCTCTGGTACGAGGGCCGGGCGGTGGCGGAGTCGGTGAAGACGCTGGCCTGGAAGTACGCCGTACGGGCCGACGCCTATGTGCCGCCGCCGACCGCCATGGAGGACGCCGAGTCGCTCTACCGCCTGCAGCTCACCGGGGTGCTGCACGCCTTCCGGCGCAGCCGGGCGGTGCCGCCCGGTGCCCGCGCCGACGTCACCGAGGGCATGCAGCTGCTGCGCGGCGCCTCGCTGGCCGTCCGGCGGGACGTCTATCTGCGCGAGCGGGTGCAGCAGCAGCACGACTGGTACGTCAACAAGGCCCGCTACTGCGAGCGGGCGGCCCGGATCACCGGCTTCCTGTCGCTGGTGCTGCCGCTGCTGGGGGTGGTGCTGTCGGTGCCGCGGATACAGGGTGACTTCAGCTACGACATCCTGGGCGCCGTCGCCGCGCTGGCCGCCTCCTCGACGGCCTGGGCGCAGCTGCGCCAGTACCGGCCGCTGGCGTCGGCCTACCGGCTGACCGCCGACGAGCTGGAGCTGATCCGGGTGCAGCTGGTCACGATGGACCTCTCCGCGCCGGACGCGGAGGAGCAGTGGGCGCGGCTGGCCCGGGACGCGGAGGACGCGGTCTCCCGGGAGCACACCACCTGGCAGGCCCGCCGCGAGGTGCGGGGCTGAGCCCGCCGCGCCGCGGGGCACCCGGGCCCTGGTGGGGCACGGCGGCGGGGGCGCAGGACGGCGACGCCCCACGGCCGGCCGTGCGGGGCCGAAACAGGGCGGCTGAGCGGGGCCCGTACGGGGAAGAACCCTCTCTGGGTTGGTGCCGCGCGGGCCGGCGCCGGGGGGAGGCGGCACGGTGGTGCGCGTCGTACGGACGCCGGACGGCAGGGCGCTGGCGGTGGAGAGCCGGGGCGACCCGCACGGCAGCCCGGTCTTCCTGCTGCACGGCACCCCGGGCAGCAGGCTGGGCCCGGCACCTCGCGGTGCGGTCCTCTACCGGCTCGGTGTGCGGCTGATCGTCTTCGACCGCCCGGGGTACGGCGGCTCCGACCGGCTGCCGGGCCGCCGGGTGGCGGACGCGGCGACCGATGTGGCGGCCATCGCCGACGCGCTGGAGCTGGACCGCTTCGCCGTGGTCGGGCGCTCCGGGGGCGCACCGCACTCGCTGGCCTGCGCCGCGCTGCTGCCGCAGCGGGTGACCGGGGCCGGGGTGCTGGTGAGCCTGGCGCCGCGGACCGCCAGCGGGCTCGACTGGTTCGCGGGGATGACGGAGTCCAACGTCCGCGAGTACCGGGCGGCCGCGATCAGCGCCCGGCGGCTGGCCGTCAGCCTGGAGCAGCGGTCGCAGCGGATCCGGGAGGATCCCTCGGTGCTGGTGACGGAGCTGCGTGGGGAGCTGCCCGAGTCGGATCTGCAGGTGGTCGCCGACGCGGGCATCCGGGCGATGCTGGTGAGCAACTACGCGGAGGCGCTGCGGGAGTCCGCCCACGGCTGGATCGACGACGCCCTGGCCTTCAGCCGGGACTGGGGCTTCGATCCGGGCTCCATCAGGGTGCCGGTGCTGCTCTGGCACGGGCAGGAGGACGTCTTTTCGCCGGTGCAGCACACCCGCTGGCTCGCGGAGCACATCCCGGGCTCGACCCTGGAGGTCGAGCCCGGGGCGGCGCACTTCGGGGCGCTGGATGTGATGCCGAGGGTGCTGGCCTGGGCCGCCCGTCTGGCGGCGGCCCCCGACCGCACCGCTTGTTGACGGTTCGTCACATCGGCTGGGGCTCCAGGTCGGTGTAGGTCCGCTGCCAACCGCGCATGGCGAGCGCCAGCGGATGGCCCTCGTCCAGGACGGACAGGCAGTCCGCCAGGGCCAGCGAACGCATCTCCTGGGCCTCGGCCTGCCGTCCCGAGGCCCGCAGGGTGACCGCGAGGTTGGCGCGGCAGGCCGCGGTCTCCGGGTGGCCCGCGCCCAGGCTCGTGGTGAGTCCGTCCAGCGCGGCGCGCTCCAGTTCCTCGGCGTACCGCAGATCGCCCGACTCGGCCCTGAGGCCCGCGGCGTTCATCATGGCGCCGAGGGTGAAGGGGTGGGCGGGGCCCAGGGCGGTCCGCAGCCCCTCCAGTGCCTCCTCGGCGACCCGGCAGGCCCGGGGCAGCGCGCCGCTGCCCCGCAGATAGACCGCGAGATTGGTGGCGCAGGCCAGGGTGAAGGGGTGGTGCTCGCCGATGGTGCGCTCATAGCCGTCCAGTACCTGGGCCGCCAGGTCACGGGCCTTCTCGTCGTCGCCGGCGGCGGAGAAGTCGGCCGCCAGGTTGAGCGCGCAGGCCAATGAGTCCGGGGCGTCGAAGCCGTAGCGGCGCAGATAGAGGTCGTTGGTCTCGGCGGTGAGGCGCTGCGCCTCGTTGTGGCGGCCGACGCGGCGCAGCGAGACCGCGAGGCTCTTGGCGCTGCGCAGCGTCTCGGGCAGGTCCACTCCCAGCACCTCGCGGCACTCGGCGAGGACCTCCTCCAGCAGGTCCACCGAGCCGGGCCAGTCGCCGATGTCCCGGAGGTCCCGGGCCAGGTGGGACTTGGTGGCGAGGGTGTACAGGTGCTGGTGGCCCAGGACGTCGCGGCGGCCCTCCAGGGTCTCCTGGTCCAGTTCCCTCGCCTCGGCGGAGCGGCCGACCAGGCGCAGGTCGACGGCGAGGTTGTTGGCGACGGCGAGGGTGCGGTGGTGCCGCTCGCCGAGCATCTCCTTGAACTGCCGGTGGATGTCGCGGTCGCGTTCCAGCGCCTCGTCGAAGCGGCCCAGCGCCCGCAGGTCGGCGGCGAGGCTGCCGGAGGTGGTGAGGACGTCGGCGTGCCGGGGGTTGAGCACCGCCTGCTGCCGTTCCAGGGTGGCCTGGTCGAGTTCCAGGGCCGCCTGGTAGTCGCCCTTGGTGCGCAGCACATTGGCGCGGTGGAAGCGCAGGCTGAGGGTCTGGACGTCCTCCATGCCGAGCTTCTCGGTCCACACCTCGTCCAACTGGCCGCCGAGGGCGAGGGCGTGGTCGAACTCGCCGCGCTTCCACAGGTAGCGGACCCGGTCGATCAGCAGCTGCCGGGTGGCGGGCTCCCGGCAGTCCTGGGCCTTGGACGGACCGAGGTGCGGCCACAGTTCCTCGAAGCGCTCCCAGTTGCGCGGGTCGTCGGTGTCGCCGCGCTCGGGCCGGGCGTCGACCAGGATGCGGTGCACCTCGTGCATGGCCTCGTTCTGCTCGTCCGGGGTGAGCCGGGAGCGGATGACGGCCTGGACCAGCCGGTGCACCTGGATGCCCTTGCCCTGGCCGCCCTTGGCCAGGGCGTAGCGGTTGATCGCCTGGATGGAACGGCCCAGCAGATAGCCGGCCTGGGGCTCGCTGTCGAACGGCAGCAGCGCCTCGCGCATCCGCCTGCTGTGCACCAGGTTGAGGGAGATGGGCTCGGGGGCGAAGAAGGCGCAGAGCTGGAGCAGCCGCACGGCTGCGGGGTTCTCCTGCTGGAGGCGGGCGATGGAGACGTTCCAGGTGGCGGTGACCTCCCTGGGGTAGTGGGCGGAGGTGGCGACGCCGAGCGCCTCCTCGGGCTCCTCCTGCAACTGCTCGACATAGTCCTTCACGGGAGTGCCGGTCTCGGCCAGCCAGGCGGCGGCGACCTCCACGGCCAGCGGCAGGTCGCCGACGGCGACGGCTACCTGGTCGGCCTCCTGCTCGGTCATCGACGGGGAGCGGCGCCGCAGGTGCTCGATGCTCTCCCGGCGGTCGAAGACGTCCACGGGCAGCGCCTCAGCATGCGCCGACCAGGCATGGTTGCGGGAGGTGACCAGGACGTGCCCGGAGCCGCCGGGGAAGAACTGGCCGGCCTCCGCGGGGTCGTCGGCGTTGTCGAAGATCAGCAGCCAGCGGTCGGTGACGGTGCCCCGCCGCAGTGCCTCCCGCGCCGCCTCGGCGGCCTCGGAGACGCTGTCGCCGATCCTCAGCTTGAGCTCGCCCGCGAGTTCGGTGACGGCGGGGCTGACCCGGGCGAGTTCGGCCGCGAGGGCGGCGAGCGAGGTGGTGATCCGCTCGGCCTGCTCGGCGTTGATCCACCAGACCAGGTCGTAGTCGGCCATGAAGCGATGGGCGTACTCCTGGACCACCTGGGTCTTGCCCACGCCGCCGAGACCGTACAGCGACTGCGGGGTGGGCAGCACCGCGGTCATCCCGGCGCCCAGCTGGTTGCGCAGCCGCTCCAGCACCTGGGCGCGGCCGGTGAAGGCCGGGTTGCGGGTGGGGACGTTCCACACCGCGGGCTTGGTACCGGGGAAGCGCGGCCCCCCGTCACCGGTCCGCGCGGTGGCCTGGTCGGGGCGGCCCAGCGCGCGCAGCACCGCGGACCTGGCGGGCCCCTCGGCGAGGTGCAGCAGGTCCACCGAGGAGGCCGGCCGTACGCCGGGGGCGTTGCGGACATCGCCGACCCGCAGCTGGACCAGCTGCCGGCGCATCCCCGACGGGTCGCTGCCGGCGACCGCGCTGAGCAGCTCGCGGCCCTGCGGGTTGCGCAGATAGGCCATGGAGAGCAGCACCACGGTGCGGCGGGCCGGTTCCGAGACGGCCTCGGGCTCGTCCTCCGGGGCGGGTACGGCACCGACGTCCCGCGCCACCACCTGGAAGCCGGCCTCGCCCAGCACCGCTTCGATCCAGTCCGCCCACATCCGGTCCTCGGCCGCGTACGACAGCACCAGTTCGCTGGGCCCGGCGGGGCGGCGGCGGGTGAAGGCGTCGACGGCGCGCAGCCGCTCCGGTTCGGGGACGGGCGGCATCGAGGAGACCCGGCCCTCGGTGACGAACGAGGTCAGGCGCTCGCAGGAGGCCAGCATGGAGGAGGACAGTCCCGGGGTGTCGCCGAAGGTCGCCAGGATCTCCTCGTAGGCGTAGAAGGGCCGGTACGGGATCTCCACCGCGCCCCAGTAGCCGGCCAGTTCGTCGTCGCGCAGCCCGTGCGGCAGGCCGTCGAAGCGGAGCCTGGCCAGGGCGCGTCCGGCGTCCGCCTTCTCCTTCTCGCCCTCGTCCACCCGCATCGGCACCGGCAGGATGCGGA
>NZ_LIQR01000406.1 GCF_001418575.1 Peterkaempfera griseoplana | reverse complement strand
CTCCCCGGCACCGCCCATCGCACCCCTCTTCCGGTCCCCGGGCCCGCCTCCCCGTCCGCAGCGGCGGACGCGGGGGCCACCGCCGGCGCGGCCAAGGCACCCACCCGGCCGTCGGCGTCCCGGGCCGCCGAACGGACGCGTGAGGCCCGGCCCGCCGGATACGGCAGACGGCTGGCCGCCCAGCTGATCGACACCCTGGCGGTCGCCGCGCTGGCGGGCGCCGCGGGGGTGCCTCTCGCGGCGTCCACCGTCGACCATCTGCAGACCAAGATCGATGCGGCGAGGGCGTCCGGCCGGGCGGTTCGGGTGTGGCTGATCGACCCGGTGGTGCTGGGCCGGGCCGGGCTGCTCCTGCTGGCCCTGCTGCTGATCGGCTTCGTCTACGAGGCGCTGCCCACCGCCCGGTGGGGCCGCACCCTGGGCAAGCGCATCGCCCGGGTGCGGGTGCTGGACACGGAGTCGCAGCAGCCTCCGGGGCTTGGCGGTTCGGTCCGCCGCTGGCTGGCGCGGCAGCTGCTGGGCGCGCTGCTGCTGGGCGGGGCGCTGGACGTCCTCTGGTGCCTCTTCGACCGGCCGCTGCGGCAGTGCTGGCACGACAAGGCCGCCGGCACCTTCCTGGCGGTGGATCAGCCGCGGCCATGACGGCCCGCCCCCCGAATGGGGGCTAAAGCAGGCATCTGTCCGGTTATGGATGATCCTGCGGTGTTCTACTCGGTTCATGAGCACCCATGAGCCGCCCGGACCGGGCCCGGGACAGGAGGGCGGCGGTCCGCCCTCCTTCGAGAAGCCGTCGCCGTCGGCCGGTGGCACCCCCGGCGGCAGCCCGTACGGAGAGCCGGCGCCGCCACCTCCGGGCTACGGCGCCGGCACCCCCTACGCCGGGGCTCCCCAGCCCGGACCCCCGTACGGGCAGGCACCGGAGATGCCGGTCGGGATGCCCCCGCTGGGTGGCCGGGGCCGCAGGCTGGTGGCCCGGATCATCGACGGGGTGCTGGTCGCCGCGGTCTGCAGCCTGGTGGTGGGCTGGTTCGTGAACTGGGACACCCGCAGCGGTGAGGCGACCATGTCCCTGGTCATCGGGATCGTCTACTGGGTCTACGAGAGCCTGATGCTGTCGCACGACGGCCAGACGGTGGGGAAGAAGGCCGTCCGGGTCAGGGTGGCGAGGCTGGCGGACGGAGCGGTGCCCACGCCGGGGGAGGCCTGGGGGCGGGCCGCCGTCTACACGTTGCCGTCGGTGCTGTGCTGCGGTCTCTGGGTGGTGATCGACGGCGGCTGGTGCCTGTTCGACAGCCCCTACCGGCAGTGCGTCCACGACAAGACGGTGCGCAGTGTGGTGGTCTCCACCCGGACCTGATGGGTGGTCAGCTTGCGCCGGTCGACTGCTGTGCGTACTCCGCCTCGACCGTCGCCGGAGCGGGCCGCTGCGGCAGTCGCGCCGCCCGCCCGGGGCCCCCGGTGCGCACCACCCGCGTCTCGGCGGAGCGGCTGCCACGCAGGGCCTGACCGGTCATGGAGAGGGCGGTGGCGAGGGTGCCGAGGGCGACCGAGAAGACCACCAGCACGGTGATGCTCAGCAGGCTGTCGGCGCCGGACACCGCGAGCAGCACCACGGTGGCGGACACCACCGCGAGGGTTCCCCAGCAGGTCTGGGCGAGGGTCGGGCGGGGCATGGGGGTTCCGTCCTTCGCATCGGGGAGGTCCGGGCGGGGTCGGCCTGGGTCGACGCGTGCACGATGCAGTGTCGCTGTGGATGTACCCGGTGCATGTGCAGGTGAGTCCAGCCTAACCGGCGACGGTGGAGCACGGGGGGCGCACGGGCTCATATCACCGGCGGGCGGATGTGGCGATGCTCACGCCCCCCACGACGGGAGGTGATGGCACGTCAGCGCGCGCAGACGAATGCGGAGTTTAAAGGCAACGTCATGTGCGGGTCAATGTCTTTCTTTTGTCGTACTCCTCCGATCAAATGTCCTCCACTTGGTACTCACTGGTTCACCGGTCGGCCACCGCTGATCCGGATGCACCAGGCGGTAAGGGGAGGACGTCACCACGTTGAAGACGACCAAGAGAGCCGTCGCAGGCGCGGCAGCCACCGCGCTCATAGCCGCGCTGGCCACCGCGGCGCTGCCCGGCGCGGCCGCCGCGGCCCAGGGCGCCGCACCGGTGAGCCACGACCCGGCGGACGCCCGGATCCAGAAGGTCGACCACGACCTTCCAGGCCCGCTCGGCGTCAAGCAGGAGGCGGAGCGCAAGGCGGCGCTCGACCAGGTGCTCGCCGGCACCGCCAAGGTCGAGAAGCACGGCGGCAGCGAGAGCGTGAAGCTGGGCCGGGACAAGTACGTCGAGCTCGCCCGTGAGCGCACGGACAAGATCTTCACCATCCTGGTGGAGTTCGGCGACCAGGTGGACAACACCACCATGTACGACCCGGACGGCACGGGCCCCAAGCCCCCCGTCGTCAAGTACGGCGGCGACCCGGGCCCGGCGCACAACCAGATAGCCGCGCCCGACCGCACCAAGGACAACTCCACGGACTGGCTGGCCGACTACAACCAGCAGCACTACCAGGACATGTACTTCAGCAAGACCGGGGACTCCCTCAAGACCTACTACGAGAAGGAGTCCTCCGGCCGCTACTCGGTCGACGGCGAGGTCACCGACTGGGTCAAGGTTCCCTGGAACGAGGCCCGCTACGGCAGCGACTACTGCGGCGCCAACATCTGCTCCAACGCCCAGCAGCTGATCAAGGACGGCGTCAACACCTGGGTCGCCGACCAGGAGGCCAAGGGCCGCTCCGCCGCCGACGTCAGGGCCGAGCTGGCCGGCTACGACCAGTGGGACCGCTACGACTACGACGGCGACGGCAACTTCAACGAGCCCGACGGCTACATCGACCACTTCCAGATCGTGCACGCCGGTGAGGACGAGTCGGCCGGCGGCGGCGCCCAGGGCACCAACGCCCTGTGGGCGCACCGCTCCTACGCCTACGCCACCGGACAGGGCACCAGCGGCCCCGACAACAACAAGCTCGGCGGCACCGAGGCCGGGGACACCGGCATCTGGGTCGGCGACTACACCATGCAGCCGGAGAACGGCGGCCTGGGTGTCTTCGCCCACGAGTACGGCCACGACCTGGGCCTGCCCGACCTGTACGACACCGTCGGCCCGCAGGACAACTCGATCGGCTTCTGGTCGCTGATGTCGTCCGGCTCCTGGCTCGGCGAGGGCAAGAACGCCATCGGTGACAAGCCCAACGACCTCGACGTCTGGAGCAAGCTCCAGCTCGGCTGGCTGAAGTACGACACCGCCAAGGCAGGCAAGACCAGCCTGCACCGCCTCGGCCCGGTCGAGTACAACTCCAAGCAGGCCCAGGGCCTGCTGGTCGAACTGCCCAAGAAGTCCGTCACCACCGAGGTCAACACCCCGGCCGACGGCTCCAGCGAGTGGTGGAGCGGCAGCGCCGACGACCTCAACGTCTCGCTCACCCGCGACGTCGACCTCACCGGCAAGTCCTCGGCGACCCTCACCGCCAAGGGCTGGTACGACATCGAGCAGGACTACGACTACGGCTACGCCGAGGTCTCCACGGACGGCGGCGCCAACTGGACCGTCCTGGACGGCACCTTCAACGGCCAGGCCATCCCGCGCAACGAGAGCGGCAAGGCCGGACTCACCGGCAACGTCGCCCAGTGGGGCGACCTCGCCTACCCGCTCGACGCCTACGCCGGCCAGGCCGTCAAGATCCGCTTCCACTACGTCACCGACGGCGGCCTGCACTACCGCGGCCTCGCCCTCGACGACATCGCGGTGACCGCCGACGGCAGCCAGCTGTTCACCGACGGCGCCGAGAACGGCGACAACGGCTGGACCGCGACCGGCTTCCAGCGCATCACCGGCTCGGTCACCAACGACTACGCCCAGTACTACGTGGCGGAGAACCGGCAGTACATCTCGTACGACACCACGCTGAAGACCGGCCCGTACAACTTCGGCTTCGCCTCCAAGCCCGACTGGGTGGAGCACTTCCCGTACCAGAACGGCCTGGTCATCTGGTACTGGGACACCTCCCAGACCGACAACAACGTCAGCGTCCACCCCGGCCAGGGCCTGGTCCTGCCGGTCGACGCCCACGCCAAGACCCAGCACTGGGCCGACGGCACCCTGACCCGCCCGCGCTTCCAGGGCTACGACTCGGCCTTCGGCCTGGAGCGCACGGACAAGCTGACGCTCCACAAGGCCGACGTGGCCACCACCATCCCGTCCCAGCCGGGTGTCCCGGTCTTCAACGACCACAAGGGCACCTACTGGTACGCCGACAACCCGTACAGCAGCGTCAAGGTGCCCGACACCGGCACCACCATCTCGGTGCTTGCCGAGAGCCCCGACAAGCTGGAAACCTACGTCCTGGTCACCCCGGCGCGGTAAGCACCGCAGCCGCCAGCGACTCCGCCCGTCCCGAGACCCCCGGGGCGGGCGGTTCCCGTTCGAAGCGCGTCCGCCCGCCCCGGAATCCCCGGGGTGGGCGGCACCGTTTCCCGGTACCCTCCGCCGGTGACCACACCGCCGACCCGCCCGGCCTGCTGGCCCCGTACCGAGGCCGAGGCAGAGGCAGAACAGCAGCGCCTGCGCCCCCTGGTCGACCGCCGGGGCCCGGGCCCGTCCGTCGCCGACGGTGGCACCGTCGCCGGCGTCGACGTCGCCTATGACGACCGGCGCGACCTGGTCGCCGCGGCCGCCGTGGTGCTGGACGTCGCCACCCTCCGGGTCGTCGACCAGGCCACCGCCGTCAGCCGGATCGCCTTCCCCTACGTCCCCGGACTGCTCGCCTTCCGTGAACTCCCCGCCGTCCTGGACGCCCTGGCCGGTCTGCGCACCGCGCCCGGCCTCATCGTCTGCGACGGCTACGGCATCGCCCACCCCCGCCGGCTCGGCCTCGCCAGCCATCTGGGGCTGCTCACCGGCATCCCCTGCTTCGGCGTCGCCAAGACCCCCTTCACCTTCACCCACCAGCCGCCGGGCCACCACCGCGGGGACCGGACCGCCCTCCTGGACGGGGGCGAGGACGTCGGACGGGCCCTGCGCACCCGTGACGGCGTCAAACCCGTCTTCGTCTCCACCGGTCACGGGGTCTCCCTTGACCACGCCTGCGCCCACACCCTCAACCTCACCCCGCGTCACCGTCTCCCCGAGACCACCCGGCAGGCGGACTCCCTGTGCCGCAGGGCCCTTGCCGCGGCCGTCCGCCAGGGGAATGACCCGTCCATGTTCAAGGAGCGGGGGCGGCTGTGTTAGACATGAGTGCGCAGCATGTCCGTGAGGAGGCCCAGGGGGAGGCAGTCCGTGGCTGGTTCGGGCTACAAGGTCCAGATCGAGCATCTGCAGGACTTCGCGAAGAGGGTGCGCGGACTGCTGTCGGACTTCGAGTCGGGAGCCGACGGCGACCGGACGCACGCCGAGAGCGGAGTGGCGGCGAGCAGCTTCGGCCCCTTCGCCGAGGCGCGGGAACTCGACCAGAGGTACGCCGTGATGCGCGACTCGCTGCGTGACGTCCTCGACATCCTCCACCGCTCCCTGGACGACGCCCAGCGGAACGCCGACGCCACTGCCCGCAACTACGCCGAGCAGGAGCACGGAACCGCCGTCGCCATGCGCGCCGACGCCACCGCCCGCGACTACACCGAGCGGGAGCACGGAACGGCCGCCGCCGTGCGTGCCGGCGCCACGCCGGTCGCCGCCTCCGCACCGCGCAGCCGGGCACAGGCGGAACAGAGCGACACGTGGTGACGGGGAACAGCGACACGTGGTGACGGGGAACGGGGAGAACAACCATGGGTGACGCGACGACCGACTTCAGCCAGTACAGCCATGCCCAGCTCAAGGCCATGGTCGACTCCCTGAACTCCGGCGCCGTGATGAAGGCCGCCGACCCCTGGCGCCGCGCCTACGACACCCTCAAGGGCATCCGCTCCGCTCTGCAGTCGTACTCCGGCCAGGCCACCGCCGACTGGGAGGGCCAGGCCAGCGACGCCTTCCAGACCCGGATGACCAAGCTGGCCAACAGCGTCAACAACACCGCCGAGTACGCCAACAACGCCGCCGTCACCCTGGAGATCGTCTCCGACTCCATCGCCGAGGCCAAGGCGGCCATGCCCGACGAGCCCTCGGCCTGGGAGAGCGGCACCGACTGGGTCGGGGACCGGGTGTCGGGCCTGCTGGGCTCCGACGACGCGGACACCCGGCAGAGCGAGGCCGCCGCCCGCAAGCAGCAGGCCGTCGCCGTCATGCGGACCCTCGCCGAGCGCTACCGCAACGGTGCGGAGGTACTCAAGCCGCCGCCCGCCGGTGACATCAGCGACAAGGACGACGAGTACCCGCCGCCGCCTGACGGCCCGACGGGCGCCGGGGCGATCAGCGGCCTGATCATCGGCGCAGGGCTGGGAGGGATCGCCGGAGCCTCGGGTGGCACCACCGCCTCGGACGCGGTCTCCAGGAGCCAGAGCACCACCGGCCAGGCCGTGTCGGCCGGGCCCGCGGTGGTGCACCATCCGGCGGTGACGGACGCCGCGATCCACGGCGGCTCCGCAGCCGTGCTGACACCTCCTCCACCGTCCCCGGGGACGGGTCCGGGAACCGGGATCGACGGCGCCGGAATCGCCGGCGGCACCCGGGTGTCCAGCACCGGCCCGGCGGTGGGCGGCGGCGCCGTCAGCGCCCATGGGATCGGCGGGGGGACCCCCACCGCGGGCGGCGGTCTCGGCGGCGGTATGCGCACCACCGGGGGCGTGGGTCTGACGCCCGGAGCGGCACGCGGGACGGTGGCGGGCGGTGCCGGCGGACAGGCGGGACGCACCGCGGGCCGCGCCCGTACGGCCGCCGGCGGCGGCGCGGGCGGCGAGTCCGTGACGGGCGAGAGCCTGGGACGCACCGGCACCGGCGGGCTCGGCGCCAGGGGCGGATCGCAGGTGAGCACGGAGTCCGCCGCGGGCGGTTCCCCGGGGCTCTCCCGGCGCTCGGGCGGCACGGTGGGCGAGAGCGCGCTGGGCGGTCGGCGCGGCGCCTTCACCGAGGGCGGCACGGGTATCGGCAGCCGCTCGCGCGGGGGAGTGCCCGGCGGTTCCGGACAGGCCTTCGGGGCCCCGGGGACCCGCGGCCGCAAGCGGGACAAGGAACGCGCCGGTGACCGGCCCGACTATCTCGTCGAGGACGAGGAGACCTGGGCCGACGGCGCCCGCACCAACCCGGACGTGGTGGAATGACGAACTGCCGTGTCCAGCGGGGACGACCGAGTGAGGTGGCCGGAAGTTGAGGACCAGGACGCTGGGGCGCTGTACGGCTGCCGTCGTCGCAGTCGGCCTCGTACTGGGACCGGGGGCCGCCGGCGCCGCCGCCGACCAGACCCGCAACGACCAGTGGGCGCTGACGAAGTACGACGCGCCCCGCTCGGTGTGGCCGGTCAGCAAGGGGCAGGGTGTCGTCGTCGGGCTGATCGACAGCGGGGTGTCGGCGACCCATCAGGACCTGGTGGGACAGATCCTGCCGGGCACCGACCTCTCGGGGGCGTCGGGTGCGTCGGGTGACGGCAGGGTCGACGAGCTGGGGCACGGCACCGAGATGGCCAGCCTGATCGCAGGCCACGGGCACGGCCCGGGACACGGCGACGGGGTCATGGGGCTCGCCCCCGCGGCCAGGATCCTGCCGGTGAGGGTCACCACCTCGCTGGTCGGGGACCTGAGGCAGGGTGAGACCCGGCTGGCCGACGCCATCCGCTACGCCGTGGACCACGGCGCCAAGGTCGTCAACATGTCCCTGGGGGGCGCCAGCGGACGGGACACGGAGCTGCGGGCGGCCGTCCGCTACGCGGTCGACCACGATGTCGTCCTGGTGGCCGGCACCGGCAACGGCGGCTACGCCCGGGTCGCCTACCCCGCGGCGTTCCCCGGTGTGGTGGCGGTGGGGGCCGTGCAGGAGGACGGCAGCGTCTGGTCCGGCTCCAACCACGGGCCCGAGGTGACCATCACCGCACCCGGGGTCCGCATCGTCGCGGCCGGCAAGGACGGTCCGGACAAGTACCGGATCGGCGACGGCACCTCCGAGGCCACCGCCTATGTCTCGGCCGTCGCCGCTCTCGTACGCGCCAAGTACCCCTCCCTGTCGGCGGGGCAGGTGATCAACCGGCTGATCAGGTCGGCGGTGGCGCCGCCCGACGGCAGCAAGGCGCCCAACGACCGCTACGGGTACGGCATCGTCAGCCCCCGGCGGGCGCTGACGGACGACATCCCGGCCGGGCCCGCGGCCAATCCGCTGCTGGGCCGTGCCGAGTCCCAGGCGGACCCCTCGCCGCAGCAGTCCGCCGCCGCGGCGGGCGGCAGCACCGCCTCGGCGGTGCCCGGCAGCGGCGGGGACTCCGCACAGGCGCCCGGGGCCGCCGCGGACGGCGGCGGAGTGCCGGTGGGCGCGCTCGTCGGTGCCGGTGTTGCCGTGCTGGTGGTGCTGCTGGTGGTCGTGGTGGTGGCACGGCGCCGTCGCGGAGGCGGCCCGGGAGGGCCCGGCGGCGGACTCCCGCCCGTGCAGCCGCCGTACCCCGCGCCGGGCCAACCGCAGCAATACGGGCCCCCGCAGTACGGCGCGCCCCAGCCCCCGCAGTACGGGGCGCCTCAGCCTCCCCAGTACGGCGCCCCTCAGCCGCCCCCGTACGGGTCGCCCCAGTACGGGCCGCCGCCGCAGGGGTACGGACCGGGCGGTGGGCAGCCCGGCCCGTACCAGCAGAACCCCTATCAGCAGTAGGCGGCCGAGGCGGCACCCGCATAGCGGGACCAGACGTCGTCGGGTGTGCCGTCGGGTCCCAGCAGATTGCCCACCCCGGTGGGGGTGGGCACGCCGTAGCGGGTGGGGGCGTCCGGCTCGGTGCGGTCGTGCAGCAGCGCGGCCAGGCCGTCCAGGGCCGCGGCCAGCCGTGGGGCGTTGGCCGTGTGGACCTCCGGCTGCGGACGGCCCGTCAGGTCGTGCGGCAGCCAGCAGTCGCCGTAGGTGACCAGGTCGACGGCGACGAAGGTGTCCGTGGCCAGGACGCCGCAGCCGAACAGCCGGGCCTCGCGGTGCTCGGTGCCGTCCGCGTCGTACCAGCGGCCGGGGCAGTCCATCCTGGTGACCACGGTGCCGACCGGTCCGCGGGGGGTGGCCGCGTGGACCTCCTCCACGATGCGGCGGGCGTTCTCCTCCAGCGCGTTGCCGTGCAGCTCGAAGACGCCGCTGTGCAGCGGACTGCGGGGCGCGCCGTAGCGGCCCACCTCCACCGAGATCCGCCGGACCGGGCCGGAGAGCCGGTTGGCGCCCAGGACGTAGAGCACGGACAGCGCCGCGCCGACGCAGTCGGCGGTCTCGTCGCCGGTGACCGCGGTGCTGTTCCAGGTCCACCGGGCGACGGGGCTGGTGGTGATCAACGGATCTCCTCCGACCAGGGGAAGAAGCGGCCGCCGGCGGGGATGCCCAGGCGGCCGGTGTCGGTCTCCACCACGAACTGGGCGCG
Source organism: Peterkaempfera griseoplana (assembly GCF_001418575.1). Classification (GTDB taxonomy): domain Bacteria; phylum Actinomycetota; class Actinomycetes; order Streptomycetales; family Streptomycetaceae; genus Peterkaempfera; species Peterkaempfera griseoplana. The sequence continues at coordinate 656 of NZ_LIQR01000406.1, read as the reverse complement.
CTGGCGGCTGTAGAGCTCGGTGAGCTGCCGTACGGTCCCGTCGGCCTGGAGGCCCTCCACCGAGCCGGAGGTGCGCAGCCACAGCACCTGGTGGTCGGTGCCGCCGTCGACGGTCTGCAGCAGCTCCTTCTGCGCGGTGCGGACGAGCTGGGCGGGATCGCCCAGCTCCCGGTAGCGGTAGGAGTAGCTCTGTCCGTCCTGTCCGTGGGCGACCAGGCCGGTGTCGGCCCGCGTCCCGCTGCCGTCGGCACCCGCGCCGCCGCCGAAGGAGAGGTCGTCGACGCCGTGGTCGGACATCCGGGCGGCGAGGTCCAGATGGTGCAGGGCGGCCGGGGCGGTGCCGGGATGGGCGAGCATCGAGACGGTGGCGCCGTAGCCGGGCCGCTGGTCGAAGCGGCCGGACGCGATGGTCTCGGCGGCCTTCTCGCCCTGCGGGGCGGCCTCCAGGGTCGCCACCACCCGGTCGGTGTCGCCGGGGCTGAGGCCGAGGGTGCGGGCCTCGGCGCGCAGCCCGGTCTCCAGACCGCTGCCGGTTACGAGGGGCCTGGTGGCGGGGCGGTCGGGAGCGGCGGGGCCGGCGGCCGTCACCGGCTGGGGGCCCTGCGGCCCGTCCGCCGTCCCCACCGAGGCCGCCACCGCGGCCGGCTCCCCGGCGG
>NZ_LIQR01000405.1 GCF_001418575.1 Peterkaempfera griseoplana | reverse complement strand
GCCTCACCGGTGAGGCGCTGCTCTCCACCCTGCAGCGGGTGCTGGAGCACGAGCGGCGCAGCGACGAGATCTTCGCGACGCTGTGCATGCTGGTCGTCTCCCCCGACGCGGACCACGCCGATCTGCATCTGGCGGGCCACCCGGCCCCGGTGCTGCTCCGGCCCGGCACCGCACCGGAGATGCTGCCCACCGACGACCCCGGGCCCGCGCTGGGCCTGGTCCCGGCCGGCAGCGGCCTGGACAGCTGGCCGGCGGTGAAGGTGCACCTGGGCGAGGAGTGGGCCCTGCTGCTCTACACCGACGGTCTGATCGAGGGCCGGATCGGCGCCGGGTCGCGCCGCCTCGGCCAGGACGGGCTGCTGACCCTGGTGGCCGACCACCGGGAGAGCGGACTGGTGCGCCAGCGCCTGATCGACGCCGCCATCGCCGAGGTCGAGGAGCTCAACGGCGGAGCGCTCACCGACGATGTCGCCGTACTGCTGGTGGAGCGGGAGGCCGCGGCAGGCTGAGCACGGTCCGCCCCTGGCGGACACAGCCCGGGAAGACCACCCGCACATGACGCAGCCGGCCCCGGCACCCCCGTGACGGGGGTGCCGGGGCCGGTTCGGCCGTCGGCTGGATCGCGGACCGCGTGGCGCCGCGCATCCAGGCCCGGGATCACCAGGGGCCGTAGGGGCCCATGTTCCGCCGGTTGCCGCCTCGGCCACCGCCGGAGACGCCCCGCACCGCGGGTCGCACATCAACCATGTAGACAATGGCCGCGACCAGCCCTGCCAGCACGAAGATGCCGAAGATGCTGGTGGTGAAGAGCAGATCCAGCACCACCGCCAGCCCCAGCACCAGCAGCCAGAAGGGTTTGGTCTTCTTGTCCGCCGCCCGGTAGGCGTCCTCGCGGCGGGTCGCCGCGTCGATCAGCGCCACGATCTTGAACACGATGATCGCGGTGACGAGCCACCACATCGGGTTGAGCCACTCCAGGGACATGACTGCACCGGCACCCGCTCCCATCAGCGGCCTCCTCCTCCGTCGAACTGCGACCACCCATCGTGGCACGGGCACGGCCCGTACCGGGGAGAACGGACCGCTCCTGCCCCAAGTGCCCGCGTCGCCGGATCAGCCCTCCGAGGACTTGCCCGCCGCCGGCTTACGAGCGGCCGTCCGGGGCTTGGGGGCCGCCGCGGGCCTGGCCGCGGCCGGCTTCTCGTCCGGCGCCACCGTCTCGGCCACGCCGTCCGCCGCAGCTGACACCTTGGTCTGGAAGGCCGAGTCCTTCTCGCCGATCTGCTTGGCCGTCTCCTTGCGCCCGCGGTCGACGACCACCTTGCCGCGCTCGGCGAGCTCGTCGTAGACCTCCTTGGCCCTGACGGCCAGCTCGGCGGCCCGGCCCACCTGCTGCAGCGCGAAGGACTGCGCCCTCTCCTGGAGCACCTTGATGTCGGTCGGCAGCGTGGTCACGGTCTCGGCGACCTTCGCCTGCGCCTCCACCAGCCTGGCCTGCGCCTCCTGCAGCCGCGCCGACGCCTTCTCCTGGGCGGCCTTGCGGTCGGAGGTGATCTCCTCGACCTTCCCGGGGACCTCGCGCAGCTTCTCGTAGGCCAGGTCACCGGCCCCGGCGAGGGCGTAGAGCGGGGTCGGGTCGGTCAGCGTCTTCTTGAGTTCGTCGGTGATCGGCATGAGGGGTCCTCCCCTTGCGTCGTCTGCGGCGGCCGTTCAGCCGCCGCTGGTCTCGTCGTCCTTCGCGTCCTGCTCTGGGTCTCGCTCGACGTCGTGCTGCGCGCGCTGCGGCCGGTCCTTCGCGGTCCCCATCCCGGGGACCCGCATCTGCGCGGCCCTGGCGCCGACCGCCCTGGCCGTCGCCACCGCCATCTCCACCGGCCCGGAAGGGGCCGGAGCGGACGGCGCCGCTGCCGCGTTCTCCTTGAGGAAGGAGTCGTATATCGCGAGCAGAACCTGCCTCTGGCGCTCATTGATCAGCGGGTCGGCCAGGATGGCGGCCCTGAGTTCCAGGCCCTCCTCCTGCCGCTCGTCGAGGATTCCCGCCTGCACGTACAGCGTCTCCGCGGAGATCCGCAGCGCCTTGGCGATCTGCTGCAGGATCTCCGCACTCGGCTTGCGCAGCCCGCGCTCGATCTGGCTGAGATACGGGTTGGAGACCCCTGCGGCCTCGGCCAGCTGGCGCAGCGAGTACTGGGCGTTCCTCCGCTGTTCACGGATGTACTCGCCCAGAGAGCCGACGTTCAGTGAGGCCATGACTTCATCGTGCACCCGAGTGCTAACTATTGCAAGCACAATGCTTGCAACTGTGTCGCCCGCCACCGGCGCCCGACCACGACTCGCAGCGGACGTGCACTCGGCAGCGGCGTCAACGGTGGGGCGGCTTGCCGACTCCGAGCGCTGGATGGCTGGATGGCTCCGTCGGAACTGCCGGCCGCCGCCGGTGGAACGTCCCGGCATGTGCACGGCGCGGCGCGATCACCATGGCGCAGCCGGACGGGTCGAAGCCTCGGCGCCCCGGCCGGTCAGCCTCTGACGATGCAGAAGGGGTGCCCGGCCGGATCGGTGAGGACTCGCGCGGCGGCCCCGTGGGGCTGGTGGTCCGGCCTGCCCGCGCCGAGTTCCAGCAGCCGGGCCTCGGCTCCCTCCAGGTCCTCCCCGACCTTGAAGCAGATGTGCAGCTGCTGGGGAACGGTCTGCTCCGGCCAGCACGGGGCCCGGTAGCCGTCCACCCGCTGGAAACCGATGAAGAGCCCGTCCTCGCAGTTGAGACCCGCGAACTCGGCGTCCGACCTGGGGTGCGGTTCAAGACCGGTGGCCTGCTGGTAGAACGCCGCCAGAGCGAGCGGATCAGGGCAGTCGAGGGTGATCGCGCTCAACTTCATCTGCAGCGGCATACCGTCTCCCGGAGGCTCGGCGGACTTCCCGGGACGGATCCTAGAGGCGGCACCCCGGGGCGTCCCGGTCCGTCCCCCGCCGCCGCCGATGTCACTCCCGGGCACGCACACCGCCCCGAGGCCGCGGTGAGGGGAGCCTGCCGCCGCATGTGCCGGGCAAGGCGCCCCGGCGGTCTGTACCGTGCCTGGTGTGCCCCGTGTGCCTCTTCCCGACCTCGTCCGGCTGCGCCAGGCCCGCGACCGGATGGATCGCGACTACGCGCAGCCGCTGGACGTCCCGGCGCTGGCCCAGGTGGCCCTGATGTCGCCGGGCCACTTCTCGCGCAGCTTCCGCGCCGCCTTCGGCGAGACGCCGTACAGCTATCTCATGACCCGCCGGATCGAGCGGGCCAAGGCGCTGCTGCGCCGCGGCGACCTGTCGGTGACGGACGTCTGCATGGCGGTGGGCTGTACCTCGCTGGGCTCGTTCAGTTCACGGTTCACCGAGCTGGTCGGGGAGACCCCGAGCGCATACCGGGCCCGCGACCACGGCGACGACGCAGCCATCCCGGCCTGCATCGCCAAGATCCACACCCGGCCGGCCAGGCGGGGGGAGGCGAAACCCCCCGCCGCTCCGTAGCCGAAGGGCGTGGAGGGTTCAGGCCGCTGCGGGCAGGTCGTTGTACCCGGTGGCGCGCGGCTGGCCGGAGAGGACGTGGATGGCGTCCATGATCTCGTCGGTGGCCTCCCGGCGGGCCTGTGCCGCCCGGGTCCCGTCGGTCGGCTGCGGGAAGTGCAGCGGCTCGCCGAAGCGCACCGTCACCCGCCGGATCCGGGGCACCCGGGTGCCGACCGGCTGGATGCGGTCGGTTCCCAGCACCGCCACCGGTACGACCGGGGCGCCGGAGGTGAGGGCGAGCCACGCGACCCCGGTGCGGCCCCGGTAGAGCCGCCCGTCGCGGGAGCGGGTGCCCTCCGGGTAGATGCCGAAGGCCCCGCCGCCCGCCAGCACCTCCAGGGCGGCCTCCAGCGAGGCCTGGGCCGCGCGGTGGGTGCCGCGCTCCACGGGCACCGCGTCGATGGCGGTGAAGAAGCGCTTGAGCAGCCATCCCTTGACCCCCCGCCCCCGGAAGTACTCGGCCTTGGCGAGGAAGGCCACCGGCCGGGGGGCCACCAGCGGGATGACCACGCTGTCGATGAAGGAGAGGTGGTTGGCGGCGAGGATCACCGCCCCCTTGCGCGGGACGTTGCCCCGGCCCTCGATCATCGGCCGGTAGACCAGCCGGGCGAGCGGGGCGAGCACCAGTCGTACGGCGGCGTGCAGCATCTGCGTCCTCCTTCGGGATCAGGTGGCCTTCGGAATCGGCCGGTTCTCCGGGCCCGGCCGGTCGGCCGGCCCGGGCAGTCCCCGGCCCGGGCAGTCCCAGGCCCGGGCAGTCCCCGGCCCGGCCGGGCGTCGGGACCGGTCAGCGCAGGATGGCCTCGCGCCGGTCGCGCAGGGCGGCGACCACGGCGGGCGGGGCGGTGGCCGGGGAGCCCGCCGCATAGGGCGGCCGGGGGTCGTACTCATGGCCGAGCTGGATGGCCTGGGCCGTGGTCTCGCCCGCGATGCGCCCGGCCAGGGCGAGCGCCATGTCGATCCCCGCGGAGACGCCGGCCGCGGTGACGTACTTGCCGTCGAAGACCACCCGCTGGTCGACCGGGACCGCGCCCAGCGGTGCCAGCCGGTCGGCGGCCAGCCAGCGGGTGGTGGCCCGCCGACCGGTGAGCAGTCCGGCGGCGGCGAGCAGCAGGGAGCCGGTGCAGACGGAGGCCGTCCAGGAGGTCCGGGCGTCGACGGCGCGCAGCCAGTCGCGCAGCGGCCCGCGGTCCATCAGCGCGGCCTGGCCCGGGCCGCCGGGCACCACCAGCACGTCCGGGGCGGTGACGTCGGCCAGGGATGCCTCGGCGAGCAGTGCCAGGCTGCCGACCTCGTTGCGCACCGGTCCGGGCCGCTCCGCGACCAGCACGGTCTCGGCGCCGGGGAGGCGGCTGAGCACCTCGTACGGGCCGACGGCGTCCAGTGCGGTCATCCGCTCGAAGAGCAGTACGGCGATCTGCATGTCAGTCCCCCTCGGTGTCGGTCACCCGGCCCAGGCCGAGTGTGTCCAGCGCGACCTGCAGCGCGGGTTCCAGTGCGTCCGCCCCGGCGGCCCGGGTGAGGGCGCCCATCAGCCACAGCTGGGTGAAGCCGTGCACGGCGGACCAGACGGCGGCGGCCAGCAGCCGGGTGTCGGCGCCGGTGCGCCACCCTTCGGCCTGGCAGTCCGCGACCAGACCGACCAGCATCTCGAAGACCGGCCGGCTCGCCCGTCGCAGCAGCGGGTCGGACGGCACCAGCAGGTCGGGCCGGGACATCAGCTCGAACAGGCCCCGCCGCTCCACCGCGAACCCGACGTACATCAGGGCGGCGGCGCGCAGCCGGTCGGCGGCCCGCGGTCCGCAGCCCCGGGCCGCCTGCTCGCGGCGCCGTTCCAGTTCGCCGTAGCCCTCGGCGGCCACGGCGGACAGCAGCGCGGCCCGGCTGGGGAAGTGCCGCAGCGGCGCTCCGTGGGACACCTCGGCCCGCCGGGCGATGGCGCGCAGGGTGAGGGCCTGGACGCCCTCCTCCTCGACCATCGCCAGGGCGCAGTCCAGCAGGCGCCGGCGTAGGCCGGCCTCCGGGTCAGCGGTCATGTAGACAGTGTCCACAGGTCAGTAGACACTGTCTACGCGGACCGGGACCGTCCGCATTACCGCCTACGGTCGACTGGTCGAGACCGATGGAGAGGTGGTTCCACCATGGACGAGCGGGATCTGCTGCTGGAGTTCCTGGAGTCGCAGCGCAGCGCGGTCCGGAGGGCCGCGCAGGGGCTCAGCGACCAGCAGGCGGCGGTCCGGCCCACCGCCGGAGAGCTGTCGATCGGCGGGCTGGTCAAGCACCTGGCCAGGACCGAACGCGGCTGGTTCTCGGTGATCCTGGCGGGCCGCCCGGATCCGCTGCCCGATCGCGCCGCCCACTGGGACGAGGAGTTCACCGCGCTCCCCGGGGAGACCCTGGCGGGTCTGCTGGCGACGTACGAGGAGGTGGCCCGGGAGACGGCGGAGGTGGTCCGGGCCCTGCCCGACCTGGAGCTGACGGTGCAGCTGCCCGAGGCGCCGTGGTTCCCGCCGGACGCCAAGTGCTCCGCGCGCTGGATCCTGCTGCACATGATCGAGGAGACGGCCCGCCACGCCGGCCATGCGGACATCGTCCGGGAGTCCCTGGACGGCGCGACCGCCTTCGAGCTCTCGGCGGCGGCGCAGCGCGGCTGAGTGGCCGGTCAGGGCCGGGCGCTGCGCAGATCGAGGGAGCGCAGCACCCGGTCGACCAGCTCGGGGTCCGCCCCCGGCTCGCTCCGCGCCGTCTGCATCTCGCGGCGTGAGGCGGAGAGCATCTCCCGCTCGACCTCGCGGAACCGCTGCGCATAGGCCGTACGCTCGCGGACGGCCGCGCGCTGGCTCTCGTCGTAGGTCTCCGGGAGCGCCCGGATCAGCCGGTCGCGCTGGCGTCGGCGCAGCCGTTCCACCAGTTCGTCGGGGAGTTCGCCCTCGGCCACCAGTTCCTTCAGCCTGGCGAGTCCGGCGCGGGTGGCGCGGTGCCACAGCTCGCGCTCCATGCGTTCCTCGGCCGCGGAGTCGGCGCCGACACCGAGCAGGCGGACCAGCAGCGGCAGGGTGAGCCCCTGCACCAGCAGCGTGAAGAGCACCGTGCAGAAGGCCACGAAGAGGATCCGGTCGCGCTGCGGGAAGGCGCCGCCGCCGTCGACGGTGCGGGGGATCGCCAGCGCGAGCGCCACCGAGGCGACTCCCCGCATCCCGGCCCACCACATCACCACGGTCTCCTGCCAGGTGATCGGCTCGTCCTCGCCGTGGTCGCGCCCGTGACTCAGCAGCCGGGAGAACCAAGCCGCCGGCAGCAGCCAGACGAAGCGGACCAGCACCACCACGGCGATGACCGCGGCGGCGTCGCCGAGCATCCCCCGCCAGTGGCCGTCCACGGACACCATCACGGTGTGCAGCTCCAGGCCGATCAGGCCGAAGGCCATCCCGGTCACCAGCAGCTCCACCACCTCCCAGAAGGCGGTGCCGGTGAGGCGGTAGGTGACGTCGTCCTCGTCGCCGGCGTGCTCACCGAGGTGGAGGGCGCAGATCAGTACGGCGAGCACTCCGGAGCCGCCCAGCTGGTCGGCGATCACATAGGCGGCGAAGGGCACCAGCAGGCTCAGTCCGACCTGGAGGGTGGCGTCGCCGAGCAGCCCCATCAGCCGGGTGCTGCCCCAGCCGAGGAGCCAGCCCACCGCGACCGCGACCACCGCGGAGAACACCAGCCGGCCCAGGGCCCCGGACGCGGAGAAGGTGCTGGTCACCGCGGCGCCGATCGCCACTCCGTAGATCACCAGCGCGGTGACGTCGTTGAACAGCCCCTCGCCCTCCAGTACCGACACCAGGCGGCGCGGCAGGCCGACGCTGCCGGCCACGGCGGTGGCCGCCACCGGGTCGGGCGGGGAGATCAGCGCACCCAGCGCCACCGCCGCGGCCACCGGCACGCCGGGGACCAGCTCCCGGAAGACCGCCGCCACCACCGCCGTGGTGACCAGGACCAGCGCCACGGCGAGCAGCAGGATGGGGCGGGCGTTGGTGCGGAACTGCCGCCAGGAGGTGCGCTGTGCGGCGGCGTAGAGGAGCGGCGGCAGCACCAGCGGCAGGATCAGCTCGGGCTCGATGCGGACGTCGGGTACGAACGGCAGCACCGCGAGTACCACGCCGAACACCGTCATCAGGACCGGGGGCGGCAGCTTCAGCCTGCTCCCCACCGGTACGGACAGGATGCTGGCCAGCAGTACGACGAAGAGCAGGGTCAGCTGGTCCATGGGGTTCGGATTCCCCGGCGGCCCTCCCGAATCCCATCTTGAACACGTTCAAAAAGAGGTCTACAGTCATGCCCAGAAAGTTTTGAACACGTTCGAAACGGAGTGGTCCCATGGACCTCACAGTCGTCAGCTATGCCGTCTACCTGCCGGTCGGCACCGCGCTGACCGTCTGGGTGGCACGCACCCTCAGCCACAACGGGCGGGTCTTTCTGGCCGACGTGCTGCAGGGCGACGAGAAGCTCGCCGACGCGGTCAACCATCTGCTGGTCGTCGGCTTCTACTTGGTCAACCTGGGATTCGTCGCACTGTGGATGAAGACCGACCGGAACATCACCACCGTGCCCGGCGTCTTCGACGCCCTCTCGGTCAAGATCGGTACCGTGCTGCTGGTGCTGGGCGCCCTGCACCTGCTGAACGTGTACGTCCTCAACCGCATCCGCCGCCGCGGGCTGATGGACCGCGAGCAGCGTCCCCCGGTTCCCCCGCAGGGCTGGGCGGCGCCGCGGCCCGCCCCGCAGTCCTGACACCCGGCAGGCCCGCCATGGCCACCGTCCCGCAACCCGTCCGCCGGCTCACCGTGCTGCACGACCCGGCCTGCCTGCTCTGCCGCCACCTCAGCGGCTGGCTCCGCCGCCAGCGGCAGCTGGTGCGCCTGGAGTTCGTCGCCGTCGCCTCACCGAAGGCCCGGGAGCGCTTCCCCGGCGTGGACCACGATGCGGCACTGGGAGAGATCACCGTGGTCGCCGACACCGGCGAGGTCTGGACCGGCCACCACGCCTTCGTCGCCTGCCTCTGGGCGCTCGCGGACCACCGTCCGCTGGCCCACCGGCTCAGTACCCCGGCGGGGCTGCCGCTCGCCCGCGCCGCCGCGTTCGCCGCGTCCCGTTACCGCGCGGCGACCCGGGGGAAGGCCGTACCGGGTGTCGAGGGGGCACCCGGTACGGCGTCCCGTCCGGACGACCGGAACCTGCCGGGCCCCGGCTGCACCAGTGGGACGTGCCCCGCACCCGGCTAGGCTCGACCACCGTGGATGACGTGATGCCCGCGAAGGACGAGTCTGCGGCTGCCGCGTCCGGGGCCGCCGGGCCCAGGACGAAGGCGCCCAAGAGCGAGCAGACGCGAGCCCTGATCCTGGAGACCGCCATGCGGCTCTTCCAGGAGCGGGGCTACGACAAGACGACCATGCGGGCGATCGCGGCCGAAGCGGGTGTTTCCGTGGGGAACGCCTACTACTACTTCGAAGGCAAAGAGTTCCTCATCCAGGGGTTCTACGACCGCATGACGCGGGAGCACGCACTCGACGCACGGGAGCGGATGGCGGGGAGGACGGACTTCTCGGAGCGGCTCTCCATCGCCCTGGAGTCCTGGGTGGACTGCGCCGCGCCGTACCACGAGTTCGCGGCGCAGTTCTTCCGGACCGCGGCCGACCCCAACAGTGCGCTGAGCCCCTTCTCCAACGAGTCCCACCCGGCCCGCGCGACGGCCGTCCAGCTCTTCCGCGAGGTGCTGGACGGCTCCGACCTCGGCCCGAAGATCGACCCCGAGCTGGACGAGCTGCTGCCCGACCTGCTCTGGCTGCACCTCATGGTCGTGGTCCTCTACTGGGTCTTCGACCGCACCGACGACACCGAGCGCACCCGCGCCTTCGTCCAGCGCTGCGCGCCGTTCGTCGCCAAGATCGTCACCCTGTCGCGCTACCGGGTCTTCCGCCCGCTGGTCCGCGACGCGGTGGACATGATCAGGGACTTCGTTCTGCCGACCATCGGCAAGACCGCAGCCTCCCGCCCGGCCACGGCGAGGACACCGTCCGCACCGGCCGGCCCGGACGCCGGCAAGCCGGGGAAGACCACCAGACGCCTACGGCGCGGCTGAGCCCGCGTGCCCCTCCGCGCCGTCCACGGAGGGACACCATGCACCAGCCGGCCGCCCCACCCCGCAC
>NZ_LIQR01000404.1 GCF_001418575.1 Peterkaempfera griseoplana | reverse complement strand
CTTGTGGGGGGACGGGGGGAACTCAGCGGCGCAGCGCGGCCGGCTGCAGCGAGGGGGTGTCACGACCGGTGTCGCGCTCCAGGAACTGGGTGCCCGGATCGACGATCTCGTCGATGGCGTCCAGGATCCCGGGGCTCAACTCGACCGTCGCGGCCTTCAGGTAGGTCTCCAGGTGGGCGTGGGTACGCGGCCCGATGATCACGCTGCTGACCGCCGGGTGGTTGAGTGCGAAGGCGACCGCCAGCTCGGGCAGCGTCAGGCCGTGGTCCCCGGCCAGCCCGGCGAGTGCGTCGGCGGCGGCAAGTTTGCGCCGGTTGCGCTCCAGCGCGATGTCGAAGCGGCCGGGGATCAGCTCGGCACGGGCCGACTGGGGCTGCTCGCCGCCGATGCGGTACTTGCCCGACAGCCAGCCGGCGGCCAGCGGGCCGTAGGCGAGGACACCCTCGCCGTACTTCCGGACGGTCGGGAAGACTTCGCGCTCGACTCCGCGGACGAGGAGCGAGTACGGCACCTGTTCGGTGTGCGGGGCGATGAGGCCGTGCTTCTCGGCCAGCCAGTGCGCTTCGACCTTCTGGTGGGCCGGGAAGACGGAAGTGCCGTAGTAGCGGATCTTGCCTTGCCGGATCAGGTCGTCGAGCGTCCGGATGGTCTCCAGCAGATCGGTGTGCTCGTCGGGCCGGTGCGCCTGGTAGAGGTCGAGGTGGTCGGTGCCGAGGCGGCGCAGACTGTTCTCGACGGCCTTGACGATCCAGCGGCGGCTGTTGCCGGCATGCTGGGGGTTGTCGCCGACCTGGCCGTGGAACTTGGTGGCCAGGAAGAGGTCGTCGCGGCGGTGCTTGATGGCCTTGCCGACGATCTCCTCGCTGCTGCCGTCGCCGTAGACGTCAGCGGTGTCGACGACATTGATCCCCGCGTCGAGCGCGGCTCCGATGATCTCCAGACTCTCCTTCTCCTGGGTCCAGCGGCCGAAGTTCATGGTGCCGAGGGTGAGTGGTGAGACTCGGACACCGGTGCGGCCGAGGTGACGGGTCAGCCCGATGGTCATGGGTGTGGTGGTTCCTTTCGGGGACGGTCAGAAGAGGCCGCTGGTCGGGGGCTCGGCGACGCCGAGCCGGTAGGCGCCGGCGACGGCGAGCTTCCAGTCGCGGGGGTTGTGGTTGGCGATGACGCGGGCGTTCCGCCAGTGGCGGTCGTAGCCCCACTCGCGGTTGGTCAGGGTGCCGCCGCCCACATCGAAGATCAGCGGTGCGGCCGAGAGAGCGGCGTCGATGGCGATGACCGCGGCCTCCGCAACGGCGACCGCGGCCCGGGCACCGGCCCGGTGTGCTTCCTCGCCCTGCAGGCCGCGCACCGAGTCCAGCTCCTCCGCGGCGAGCAGGACGGCTGAGCGCGCCGCGCGGGCGTGCGCCGATATCTGCCCGATGCGACGTCGGATGTAGGGGTCGTCGATGCTCTTGTCGGCCGAGCTGTGCTTGATGGGCCGGGCCTTCTCCCGCACCCACCACAGCGCGTCGTCGAGGACGCGGGCGGCGATGCCCGCCTCGATCGCCGCGAGGTGCAGTTGGGGATAGCTGCCCTGCCACGGGTTGTCCGCGACCGGCGAGTCCGCGTCGGCCAGGACCGCCTCGTCGTCGCCGACGAGGACGTCGGTCAGACGGGTGGTGCCGCTGGCGGTGAGCCGTTGGCCGACGGCGTCGAAGTCGTCGAGGCGCTCGACGCCCTCGCGGTCGACCGGCACCGTGAACCGCAGGACGGCACCCTCCGGGGTCTTCGCCGTCCCGCCGAACCAGTCGGCGTACAGCCCGCCGGTGGAGTAGTACTTCTCGCCGTTCAGCACCCAGTGGTTGCCGTCGCGCACGGCGGTGGTGTTCAGCGACCCACTGGCGCCGCCACTGCGCTCGTTCACGGTGCCGGTCAGAATGTGCCCGCGCCGGAGCCGGCTCAGTGTCTCGTCGCGGTTCGGGGTGTCCGGCCGCGACGTCACGGCCCACGCGGAGGCGAACGTGGTGCGCAGCGCCTGGGCGACGTTCGAGTCGGCACGCGCGATCTCGATGACGACCTCCACCGCATCGCGCAGGGAGCCTCCCGCACCGCCCTCGTCGCGTGTCACCACGGCAAGGGCGACGCCCGCACGCGCCAGGGCGCGCACGTCGTCGAACGGGTGGTCGCGCGTCTCCTCGCGTTCCGCGGCGGAAGCGGTCAGCCGCGTGAGGATCGGCGCAATCACGGTACGCAGCCGGGCGAGGGTCAGCGGCTCTGCGGGAGTCGAAGGACTCTCCGGCACAGCGTCTGCCACATCCAGAGTCATAAGGGCCTTCCGAGTGGTATCCGACGGACTTGCTGGCTTCGCTCCAGGAGGCGGGGGCCTGTCCTGGATCGCGGTCGCCTTCAGGCCGGACTCACAGCAAGCCGCCGGTGGGCCGGCTGCGGTCCGGGCACCGGCAGGCCCAAACGGTCGCGGAGAGTGCCCTCCGGGTACTCGCGGTGGAACAGGCCGCGCTCCTTGAGAATCGGCACCACCAGGGTGGCGAAGCGCTCCAGGTCGACACGTGTGTCGGCGAACATCACCGTGAAGCCGTCGGCGGCCCCTTGGCGCCACCACGACTCCAGGTCGTCGGCGATGTGCTCCGGCGAACCGACGACGAGCCGGTGGGTCCCGAAACCCGCGGTGTGGGCCACCAGTTCGCGCAGCGTGCGCGGGCCCTCGGCCAGCACGGCGCGGGTGTTGTTGTACAGACCGATCGAGAAGGCACTCAGGTTCGGCTCGGCCGGCACGTCCTCCAGCCGGATGACGTCGTCGGGTCCGAAGGCGTCGGCCGGCAGGCCGAGCGACGACAGGGCCGTGGACACGAGGTGCTCGATCGGGGGCAGCGTGGCGTTGAGTTCGTCGTGGCGGCGCCTGGCGTCCTCCTGGTCGGTCCCGACCAGCACGATGAGGCCGAGCGAGTACTTGATGCTGTCGGCGTCCCGGCCGTGTGCTCGCGCGCGTGCCCGGATGTCGTCACGGGAGGCCTTGGCCTTGGCAACGGTGTGGCCTGCGGCGAACACCACGTCGGCGTACCTGGCCGCGAGCTCCAGGCCGGCCGGCGTCTCGCCTGCCTGCGAGATGACGGGGCGCACCTGCGGCGAGGTGGGCACCGGCAGGGGGCCGGCGACGTCGAAGAACTCACCGAGGTGGTCGACGGCGTGGATGCGGCTCGGGTCGCCGAACTGCCCGGTGGCCTTGTCGGCGACGAGCGCGTCGGGCTCCCAGGCCTCCCACAGTCGTGTGACGACCTCGAGGAACTCGTGTGCCCGGCGGTAGCGGGCGTCGCGGTCGGGGTGGGCGGGCACCCCGAAGTTCGCGGCGGCCGCCGGGTTGCCCGTGGTCACCACGTTGAGCGCGGCACGGCCCTTGGTGAGGTGGTCAAGGCTCTGGAAGCGCCGGGCAAGGCTGTAGGGCGTGCTGTAGGTCGTCGAGACGGTCGGCAGCAGGCCGATCCGCTCGGTGGCGCCGGCGATCACGGCCAGCAGGGTGAACCCGTCGAGGCCACCGGAGGTTCCGGTGGCGATCTCGGGCCCGAGCGCAGGGCTGTCGCCCTGGAACAGGGCGTCGATGCCGGCTTCTTCGGCAAGCTTGGCCAGGCGCACGTAATGGTCGGCGTCGAGGTAGGCGTACGGGTCGGCATCGGCCAGCCGCCAGGCGGCGCGGTAGTGGCCGGGCGACATCAGGGAGAAGTTGAGGTGGAACTGGTCGCTGCTCATGGAAGGCTCCGGTTGGTTGGCCGGTGGAACGGGTGAACAGGGCAGCCGGAGACGGCGGTCAGCGGGAGGGCAGGCCGCGGCGTTCGAGGATGTCGCGGAGCTTGTCGCGGCCGCCCAGGGCGGCGGCGCCGGCGAGCCGGGCCAGGACGCGCTCCGTCCACGCGCCGGTGAGTCCGTGGGCGCGGTTGTAGGCGGCCAGCCGCTCGTCGTACGCGGACAGGCCGGCGTCGGCCGTGCCGGCGTCATAGGTCTCGCGGTGCAGGACGGCGGTCTGCGGGAGGCGGGGCTTGACGTCCGCGTCCTCGGCGGGGTCGGGGTGCCCGACCGCGAGCCCGAAGACGGCCACGCTGCGCGGTGGCAGGCCCAGTGCGTCGGCGAACTCCTCGGGGTGGTTGCGGACCGCGCCCACGAAAACCGATCCCAGGCCGAGTGACTCCAACGCCACGACCGCGTTCTGGGCGGCCAGCGCGGTGTCGATGACGCCGAGCAGCGTGGACTCCAGGTAGGCCGTGGCGTCGAGCGGCTTGCCGTTGCGCTCCGCGAGGCGGTGGTTGCGGTCGAGGTCGGCCACCCAGACCAGGAACAACGGCGCCTCGACGATGAACTTCTGCTGCGCCGCCAGGTCCGACAGCCGCCGCTTGCGCTCCGGGTCGGTCACCGCGACGACGCTCCAGGCCTGCAGGTTCGAGGACGTCGACGCCGACGACGCCGCAGCCACCACGGCCTGCAGCTCCTCCTCGGTGACGGGCGTCGGCAGGAACGCACGCACCGAGCGGTGACGCAGCTGGTGCTCGATGACCGGCGAGGTTGCGCCGAGGACGAAGTCCGGGTCGCCGTAGCGGACACCCGCCCGGCTGATCGTCGTGGAATCGGTGTGGGTC
Organism: Peterkaempfera griseoplana; assembly: GCF_001418575.1. Taxonomy (GTDB): domain Bacteria; phylum Actinomycetota; class Actinomycetes; order Streptomycetales; family Streptomycetaceae; genus Peterkaempfera; species Peterkaempfera griseoplana. The sequence goes on along the minus strand of NZ_LIQR01000404.1, from coordinate 21,298 downwards.
ATGAGCACAGGCTCTCTTCCGGGAGGGGAACGGGATCGGGAACGACGAGGGGCTGGTCGCGGCGGGTGAGCGGCACGTGGACCGGTGATGCGGTGCCCGCCGGACGGGAGCCTGCCGAGCAGGACGCGAGGGCGGTGATCAACCGGCCGTTGCCGGACCTGCGCGCGGTTCCCGGCGCTGCGGGATGTGCCGGTCCGGCGCTCACCGAGTGCTCTCGAGTGCGCGGAGCTTGGGCAGCAGCTCGTCGCCGACGCGGATGATCTCCTGCTTGTAGGGCGTGTCCGACAGGACGAAGTGCGAGATGCCGAGCTCCCGGTAGCGCTGCAGTGCCTGCGCGACGTCGTCGGCCGAACCGACCAGCCAGGTGGTCCCCGCTCCGCCGCCGCCCACCGTGCCCGGCGTGGTGTACAGGCAGGTGTCGAGCACCTCACCGCGCTCGGCGAGTTCGAACAGGCGCTGCTGGCCCACCGCGGTCCTGCGGTTGCCGCCTGCGGCCCAGCCTGGGCCGGTCTCGGCCTTCTCGGCCATGCCGGCGACCTTGGCCTCGGCGTCGCGCCACGCCTCCTCGGTGGTGTCCCGGACGAGCGTGGTGATGCGCAGGCCGAACTCCAGCGGCTTGTGCTTGCGCTCGACCTTGGCTTCCAGCTTCTTCAGGCGCTCGATGCGTTCGGCCAGGCCCTCCAGCGGCTCGCCCCAGAACAGCTGCACGTCCGCCTCGGCAGCGGCCACCCGCTCGGCGGACTCGGATGCGCCGCCGAAGTAGAGGGTGGGGTGCCGGTCGGGGTAGCCGTCGGGGTGCGGCACCACGGTGGAGTTCTCGACGGCGAAGTGCTCGCCCTTGTAGGTGACGTTCTCCTCGGTCCACAGGCGCCGGACCAGCTGGACGAACTCGCGGGTGCGCGCATAGCGGTTGGCCGGGTCGGTGTTGTGGTCGCCGTAGGCCGCGAGATTGTCGAGGCCACTGACGATGTTGACCAGCACGCGGCCGCCGCTCAGGTGGTCGAGGGTGGCGGCGGAGCTTGCGAAGTGCGCGGGCTGCCAGTAGCCGGGCCGCACCGCGATCAGCGGTTTGAAGGTCGTGGTCCTGGCGGCCAGAGAGGCGCCCAGCGTGAAGGTGTCGGGTCGGCCCCAGCCGGTGCCGAGCAGCGCGCCCTCCCAGCCGTGCTCCTCGGCAGTGCGGGCCAGATCGGTGGAGTGGTCGAGTGTGCCCCAGCCCTGGTCCTCGCTCGCGTCGTCGCCGCGGTGGCCCGGCTCGATCTGGTTGGGTATGTACCACAGGTAGCTCATGTCGGTGTCCTGTTCCGTACCGGGTGCTGGTGGACTGGCTCGGGTGACGTCTTAGGGAAGCCGGGGAACGCTGTCGGCGATCGTGTCGAGCTGTGCGCTGCGCTCGGTCCTGGTCTGTCCCTGTACCTGCAGGAACAGCACGGAGCGGGCATGCAGCTGTGCGGTGTTGTCCGCGGGCAGTCCTCGGCCGGCGCGAGCGACCACGAGTGCGCGGCTGAGCGTCGTCAGGGTCTCTCTGGTGCGGATCTTGAGTGCGAGTCGTTCCTGGAGCGAGGCATCGGGATCACTGCCGTCGAGCACCGCATCCGCCAGCTCGTACGCCCGGGCACGCAGGCCCTGCAGATACGGGAGCCAGGCCTCGGCGACGCCGGTGCCGTGCGGTTCGCCGGCGATCTCGTCGAGGATGCGCCTGCCCAGACCGAAGAACTGCGAGCCGGCGTTGCCGGCGGTGGAGATGTCGCTGTGCTGCCAGTCGGCCAGCGGCGTCACGGCGAGCACATAGGCGTCCGGGACGACCACGTCGAGGATGCCGACGCGCTCGGTGCGGCTCCCGGACAGCGCCTGGAGCGCGAGCGGCGTCGCGCGGTAGTGCTCGTCGATCGGGACGAGAGCCAGGACGACCTGTTCGGACTCCGGGTCGACCGCGGCGAGGAGCGCGACCTCGTTGAGGCCCCAGCCGCTGAACCACGAGATCGTGCCGTTCAGGACCCATCCGTCGCGGGAGCGCTGCGCGGTCAGGTTGCCGGTCGGGTAGCGGCGCACGTCGCTCAGCGCTGCACCGATCAGCAGGTCACCGCGCAGCACCGGCTCGACCAGGGGATGGGATCCGCCGGCCTCGGAATTCAGCGTGCCGGCGATGCGCGCGACGGTCGGGGCGTGCTGGGCCCAGATCAGCCAGACATTGAGGTCCGCGTAGGCGAGCAGCTCGTGCAGCCGACGGTCGGCGTAACGGTCGAGGCCGGCACCGCCGAACTCCAGGGGCGCCAGGTGGTTGAGCAGCCCCAGGCCGCGAAGGTCTTCGATCGTGTCCCATGAAACGCCCTCACGGTCGGTCCGGAGCGCTGCGGGGGCCAGCTTCTCCAGGGCGTACTCCTTCGTGCGGGCCACCAGTGGTCGCTCGTCGGCGGCGTCGACCGCTGCCGCGGCGGTCACGGCTGGGGTGGTTGTTTCCTCAACGGCTGCTTGGGCCGGCATCAGCCGTACCTCCTGAACTGACGTGGGTTCTCACGGGATGCGTGGGGGTCGTGTTTGCGTGGGCGGCAACGCCTCGGGCCGATGGCGTCCAGCCCAGCTGCGGCCCCACCACGGGAACCGGCAGCTCGAGATGACGAAGTGTCTGCGTGGCATCGATGTCCTGGCCGTGACTGAAGTCGGCGATGACGTCATCGGCCGGCTCCACCACCGTGTCCGTTCGCCGATCAGGCCGGATCCGGCAGCGAGAAGGCGCTGCGCAGGGTCTCGCCGGTGCTCGGGACGAGCCTTGGCACGACGCCGGTGATCAGGGCGAGCACATCGTCCCTGCCACCCGCGGCCACGAGCTCGACGCCGTCCAGCCCGTACTGGGACAGGAAAGCCGGCAGGGCGGCCGCCGCCTCCGGCTCGGTCACGTCGACGCGGCCGACCAGCGCGACGCTCCTGCGCGGCCGGCCCGCTCGGGCCAGCGCGGCGGACAGGTCGGCATCGGCCGTCGGTACCGCCTTCCGGTCGACGACGACGACGTCGGCGTTCCGGGCGACGACGTCCCAGCCGAGGACGTCCACATCATCGGCGATGAGCAGCGGGCCGCCCTGGGGCGAGGCGGGCCCGTCCAGCGGACCGGCCACCCGGTAGTAGTCACCCTCGAAGTCGAGCGGCTCGATGAGGGTGTCCTCGGCGAAGACCTCTCCGTCCTGGTCGCCGACGAGCGCAGCGGGCGGGAAGGACGTCCACAGGCCCTTGAGGATCCGGGCGTACTCGTCCCAGCGAGCCGACCGGTCGCTGCCCGGCTTCGGGGCGACCGGGTCGCTGACCTCGTCGCCGTCGCCGGCGCGCAGGGCAAGCGCCGCACGCCCACCGGTGGCCCGGTCGAACGAGTTCGAGCGGCGCGCGAGGTTCGTCGGCGCGTTGTGGGTCGTCGAAGCCTCCAGGATCCACCCGGGATTCGACTGCAGCGCAGCATCCGCACCGGCCAGATACGAGGCGACGACCGAGGCGTCCAGGGCCTGGCCGGGCGCGCCGTCGAGGACGCGAATCGCCGTGACCCCGGCGTCCGTGGCTGCCTTGGTGATGTCGGCGGCGTCGGAGGGTGAGATGGTGCTGCCGACCAGGAGGTCGACGATGACGATGCTCATCGAGTGGTCTCTCTTGCTCAGCGCGCGGTCTCGAGCGCCTGCTCGGACACGTCGAACGCGATGGGGGCCGGCGGGATCGTGAAGCCGAGGTGACCGCGCAGCGTGTCCGCCTCGTATTCCTTGCGGAACAGGCCGCGGCGCCGGAGTTCGGGGATCACACCGTCGACGAAGTGGTCGAAGCCGGACGGCAGGACGTCGGGCATGACGTTGAAGCCGTCGGCGGCGCCGTGACGGAACCAGTGCTCCATGTTGTCGGCGATCTGCTCAGGCGTGCCGACGACGATGCGGTGGCCGCTGCTGCCTGAGAGTCTGCGGAGCAGCCCGCGCAGCGTCGGCTGCTCCTTCTCGATGATCGTGCGCACGATCTTGTAGAAGCTCTGCGAGCCGCCGGCCTCGTCCGGGTCGGTCAGCAGCTTCTGCGGAATCGGCCGGTCGAGGTCGAGGTCGTCGAGCGAGAAGCCGAGCTGACCCGCGAGCCGGGCGCGGCCGTATGCCAGCGGCAGCAGATCGTCGAGCAACTCCCGACGCCTGCGCGCCTCCTCCTCGGTGCTGCCGACCACCGTGGACAGGCCCGGCAGAATCACGACGTCCTCCGGTCGGCGCCCGAACGCAGCGGTGCCGGCGCGGATCTCGTCGCGAAAGGCCTTGGCGTCGTCGATGTCCTGGGAGGCGGAGAAGATGACCTCGCCGATCCGGGAGGCGAGGCGCTTGCCGTCGCTCGACCCGCCGGCCTGCACCACCACGGGACGGCCCTGCGGCGAGACGAAGACCTCCCGGCCGGCCCACTGGGCCACGACCCGCTCGGTGAAGTCGCCGGCGCGGCGGTAGCGCAGGGCGTGGTCGGGCTCCTCGTCACGGCCGAAGTTGCGGGCTGCGGCGGGCCCTGCCGTGGTCACCACGTTCCAGCCGACCCGCCCGCCGCTGATGTGGTCGAGGTCCCCGATACGGCGAGCCAGCTCGATCGGGTCGTTGTAACTGGAGGAGAGGGTGCCGATGAGGCCGATGCGCTCGGTCTGGGCGGCGATGCGCGCCAGCACGGTCGACGGCTCCAGGTTGTTGCCGGGACGGTGGCGGATGATCGGCTCGATGACCGGGCCGTCGGCCAGGAAGACTGCGTCGAGTGCAGCCGCCTCGGCCTTCCTGGCGATCGAGGTGTAGTGGTCGATCGAGTAGGCGGCGAGCGCGTCGCTGCCGGGCAGGCGCCAGGCGCCGCCGAAGACACCCGAGTTCAGGATGTTGACGTTGATGTGGAGCTGGTCGGCCATGCGGACCTCTCAGTTGTCGGCGGCCGCGGATGCGCGGCCCCGGTCATAGCCGTTGACGGGGGCCGCGCCGTTGACGACGTGGTCGCCGATCACGCGAGGCTTGTAGATGACGGGGTTGTGCGAGGCCAGCGTGCGGGCGTTGCGCCAGTGGCGGTCCAGGTGCGCCCGCTGGCGTACGGTTGAGGAACCGCCGGCGTGGAAGGCCAGGTTCGCTGCCTCCAGAACGATGTCGACGAGCGCGACCTGGGCAGCCGAGGTCTCGATGTAGGCCTGGGCGAAGGCCTCCGGGGTGTCGGCGGCCTCGGCGCTCTCCAGTGCCTCGGACACTTTGCGCAGCACGGCATCGGCGGTGAACCGGTGCGCGTACAGGCGCCCGACCACGCCGAGCACGTCGGGATCCTGCGTGGCCTGCTCGGACAGGGCGTGGAGACTGGTGCGGCTGCGCCCCCGCACCACGGCGGCGGTCTCGGCGACCAGGCTGCGGGCGATGCCGGTCAGGTTGGCCAGGTGCACCAGCTGCACGAAGGAGTTGAGCGAGCGCAGCTCCTCCTTGTAGCGGCCGAGCTCGCCGTGCTCTTCGACCGGCACCCGGTCGAAGACCGTCGTGCCGCTGCCTGTGAGGCGCTGCCCGATGCCGTCCCAGTCGTCGAGGTGGGCGACCCCGGGGTGCCGGGCGGGTATGACGGCGAACCAGCGGTTGCCCTGGTCGTCCGCGACCGCGACGCGGATGTAGTCCGCGTACAGCGACCCCGTCGAGTAGAACTTCGTCCCCGAGACGAGGTGCTGTCCATCGACGGTCTCGGCCCTGGTCGTGGTCTCGAACGCGGCTCCGTTGAGTTCTGACTGCGCGTTCCCGAAGACGGCGCCGCCGGCCACCTTGCGCAGCCAGTAGGCCGCGGTCTCCTGGTCCTCGGCGTGGCGCAGGATCTCGACCGTGGTGAAGTGACCCCGCAGGATCTGCGGCACGTTGGAGTCGGCTTCGCCGGCCTGCGCAAGCAACTCGAACAGCGTCGGGAGGTCCACGCCGAACCCCCCGAGCTCGACAGGTACCCGCAGCCGGCCGAAGCCGGCGTCCGTGAGGGCCCGGACAAGGCTGATGGGATTCTCGTGGCTGGAATCCCGCTCTCCTGCTCCTTCGGCGAGCTCCGCGAAGACTGCGTCGAACGCGGCCCGTGCCTGCTGAAGGGAGGGTGTGGCAACAGTGGTGTTCATGATCCTCGATCGTCAGAGGTGGACGAGTTTCCGACCGGCGATCGCCGCCAGCAGCTTCTGCGTGTACGGCGACGACGGCCGGCTGAAGACGTCGTCGACAGCCCCCTGCTCGACGATCCGCCCGTTCTGCATGACCGCCACGTGGTCCGAGATCGCCCGCACGACCGCCAGATCGTGCGAGATGAAGACGTAGGTCAGACCGCGCTCCCGCTGGAGGTTCTCCAGCAGCTGAAGGATCTGGGCCGCGACCGAGACGTCGAGCGCCGAGATGGGCTCGTCGAGCACCAGGATCTTCGGCTCGACCACGAGCGCCCGGGCGATGGCGACGCGCTGGCGCTGGCCGCCCGACAGCTCCGCCGGGTGCCGGTCGGCGAATGACGGCGGCAACGCGGCCGCCTCGAGTGCCGCCACGATCCGGTCGCGGTTGGCCTTCTTTCGCTTCCACGGCAGCTGCGGGGGCTGGAAGGCCCGCAGCGGCTCCTCGACCACATCGAACACGTCGAACCGCGGGTCGAAGGACGAGTAGGGGTTCTGGTAGACGATCTGGATGTCCTGGCGCAGCGGCCGGTACCCGCGCCGGTCGAGCCGGGTGATGTCCTTGCCGAGCACGGACACGGAACCCGAGGTCGCTTCCGTGAGTCCCACGAGCACGCGGGCCGTCGTCGACTTGCCGCTGCCGGATTCGCCGACGATCGAGAAGGTCTCGCCCCGGTGTACCTCGAACGACGTCCCGGCCACCGCGTCGGTGCCGCCGTACGACTTGTGCAGGTCCGTGACGGTGATGACCGGCTCGCGCCTCCCGACCGCTGCGACGTCGCGGACGGGCACCGCGCTCCGTGACGGCACCGCCCCGACGAGCCGCCTGGTGTACGGGTGCTGCGGGCTGTCGAAGATCTGCTCGGGGGTTCCGACCTCGACGAGGCGCCCGTGCTCCATGACGCCGATCCGGTCGGCGCGGTCGGCGGCGACCCCCAGGTCGTGGGTGACCAGGACGACAGCCGTGCGGTTGCGGCGGCGCAGGTCGTCGATGAGGTCGAGCACCTGCTTCTGGACGGTGGCGTCCAGGCCCGAGGTCGGCTCGTCGGCGATGATGAGGTCGGGCTCGCCGGCGATCGCGGAGGCGATCAGGACGCGCTGCTTCATGCCGCCCGACAGCTCGTGCGGGTACTGGCGGTACCGAAGCTCGACATCGCGGAAGCCGACGGTCTCGAACAGCTCGTGGACCTGTCGCCGGCGCTGCGCGGCGTCGAGGTTGCTGTGCAGGGACAGCGTGTCCTCGACCTGTTCACCCACCCGGCGCAGGGGGTCGAGCGAGACGGTCGGATCCTGCGGGATCAGGCTGACGGCACGGCCTCGCAGAGAGCGCCAGCCCTTCGGTGACAGCTCGGTCAGCACCTGGTCGCGGAAGGTGATCCTGCCGCCGGTGACCTGCCCGTTCTCCGGCAGCAGCCCGAGGATCGCATGGCCGGTGGTGGTCTTGCCCGAACCGGACTCGCCGACGAGCGCGATCACCTCACCCGGGGCGATGCTGAAACTGATGTCGTGCAGGGTCGGCCGGAGCCGCCGATGGACCTTGTAGGCGACGTTGAGGTTCTCGACCACCAGCAGGTGCTCGCCGCCCGTGCCGTCGACGCTCCCGGGTGCGGACTCGTTGGTGAGGGTCATCGGGAGCTGCTCCGATTGCTGACGAAGTGCGAGATGTGGTTGGTGGCCAGCACCGCCACGACGATCACGACGGCCGGCCAGAGTGTGAGCCAACTGGCAGTGGCGATGTAGTTGCGGCCGTCGGTGACCAGGCGGCCCCACTCGGGCTGCGGCGGCTGGGCGCCCAGTCCGAGGAAGCTCAGCGAGGCGATCCACATGATGGCCACGCCGAACTGCAGCGTGATGAGCGAGAGAGTCGGGGCGATCGAGTTGGGCAGCACGTGGCGCCGCAGGATCGCCAGTGAGGAGGTGCCGCTCGTCACCGCAGCCTCGACGTAGTTGCTGGCCTTGGCCTTGAGCACCTCGCCGCGGATCAGGCGGGCGAAGGTTGCCGAGGACGTCAGGCCGACCGCAACCGCGGCCTGGATGATGCCGAAGCCGAGGACGACGACGATGACGATCGCGAACAGAAAACCGGGGATCGACAGCACGACGTCGATCGCGCGCATGATCAGGGCGTCCACCCAGCGGCCGAACCATCCGGAGACGGCACCGATGAGGGACCCGACGACCACGCCGATGGCAACAGCCAGGGCGGAGCCGGTCAGCGATGGACGGGCGCCGTAGACGATGCGGGCGTACTCGTCATGCCCCAGCTGGTCGGTGCCGAACCAGTGCGCGGACGACGGGTGGAGGAACCTCGCCGTGGGCACGATGGCCAGCGGGTCCTGGCTGGTGAACAGGCCGGGGACGATCGCCCACAGCAGGATGATCGCCACAATCCCGACCGCCGGCACCAGGCTCCAGTGCCGGGAGAGCCACACCAGGCCGCTGACGACACGGGACGTGCCGTCGTCGGCGGGAGCCGGCCGCTCGGATGCGGCGTCGACGAGATCAGTGGTGTCTGCAATCGCGGTCATGACCTTGCCACCTCGACTGGGGCGCGCTTCTCGAACAGATCGGCCGCCTCGACGAGATCTCCGCCGAGTCCCTCGGCCGCCGCGAGCCGCCTGGTGCGAGCGGCGCGCGTGGTCTTCTCATCGAGCGCAATACGCGGGTCGATGAAGGGGTAGACGATGTCGGTGATGAAGTTGACGGTCACGTAGATCGCCGTCGTCAGCAGCACGATGCCCTGCACGACCGGCAGGTCCTGGGTGTTGACCGACGTCACGATCAGCTGCCCCAAACCGGCACGGGCATAGACGCTCTCGGTGACCACCGCGCCGGCGAGCAGTTCGCCGATCGTCAGGCCGAGCAGCGTCAGGATCGGCAGCAGGGAGTTCCGCAGGATGTCCTTACGGAAGATGTAGCCCTCCCCCGCTCCCTTGGCGTGCATGACATGGACGAACGGTTGGCTGCGGGTCAGCCGGATCGAGTTGCTCAGCACCTGCGCCAGTGGCCCCGAGACCACCAGCCCCACTGTCGCCGCCGGCGCGATCAGCGCCGTGAAGGTGTGGTTGTCCACCGGCGGGATCCAGTGCAGGTCGAAGGCGAAGACATTCAGCACGATGATGCCGATGACGAAGATCGGCACCGAGGTGGAGAGCGCCGGCAGGAAGCTGAAGACGTCCTTCAGCCAACCGAACTTCGCATAGTTGATCAGCAGCGCGACGATCACGGCGAACACCAGCCCGATCACCAGGCCCAGGCCCGCGAGCTTCGCCGTCGCGGGCAGGTTGAGCGTCAGCAGGCCCCACACCCTGCCGCCGTTGGTGATGGAGTAGCCGAGGTCGCCGGTGAAGAGGCCCCACAGATCCCGGACGTACTGCTCGATGAGCGGTCGATTCGATCCGTAGTACTCCAGGAGCGTCTGTGCTTGCTGCGGCGTCATCAGGGAGTCCGGCGCGTTGATCCGGTTTCTGATGGCGTCGCCGGGAAGCACGCTCAGGAGGATGAAGGACAGGGTGTATGCCGCCCACAGGACGGCGATCGCCTGTGCCAGTCGCTTGAGGATGTAGCGTCGCATGACTCTTCACCGGCCCCTTCGCTGATCGCCAGCCGTCACTTGCTCAGCCAGGTGTCGTACAGCCAGGCGCGAGCCGTCGACTCGGTCCCGAAGCCGTGCACCGCGGACGTCAGGCCGAAGACCTGCGTCTCGTCGTAGAGCGGGATGCTGTAGCCCTCCTGGTACAGGTACTCACCGGCCTCCTTGACGGCCGTCGCCCGCTTGGCCGGGTCGAAGATCTCGGCCTGGTTGCGCACCAGCTCGTTCAGCTTCGTGTCCGGGTTCTTCACGTCCTGGCTCAGACCGTTGGCGCGGGTGGTGTCGTAGTCGACACGAAGGACGTTCGGGTCGGCCGTCGAGGTCTGGGACTGGCTGAACGAGAACTTCTCCTTGCCCGTGCCGCCCGCCGCCTGGATCGCCTCGTACTGGTCGAGCGAAACGCTGTGGATCGTCAGGTTGACGCCGACCTTCTTCCACTCCGACTGCAGCACCTCGAGCACCTGCTCGGAGACCTGGTAGAACGGCGCGACCCAGATGTCGAAGTGCAGCTGCTGACCGCTCTTGTAGCGGTAGCCGTCCGGGTTCGGTGTCCAGCCGGCGTTCTGCAGCAGCTGCCTGGCCTTGTCGGGGTCGTAGGCGAGACGGCTCGACAGGTCGGGGGCGTCCGGCGTGCCCTTGACGAGCGGGCCGATCGGGATGCCGTAGTGCGGCGACAGAACGGTCTGGTTGATCTCCTTGCGGTCGGTGGCCGCGTTCAGCGCAAGCCGTACCTGCTTGTCGTCGGTGATGAGGCCGGGCTTGACCTGGACGGCGATCGCGTTGGTCTCACCCTGCACACCGAACGACTCCAGCCGGCCGCCGAAGGAGCCGACGGTCTGCTCGTCGGTGGGCGACAGGTTGCGGACGATCTGCGCCTGGCCGGACTGCAGCGCACCGATGCGGGTGCTCTCCTCCGGGACGTACTTGAAGTCGATCTCGCCCAGGTACGGCTGGCCCGTGTGGGCCGAGCCGGTCGGCCACGAGGTGTAGTGCGGATTCGGCTTGAGGACGACCTCGTTGACACCATCGCCGCCGGCGTACCTGAACGGGCCGGTGCCGACCCAGTTCTGGATCTTGCTCTGCCCTGCCAGGCTCTGCTTGACGTACGACTCGGCGAGGATCGTGGAGGCACGGTAGTTCGACAGCACCTGCAGAAAGCCGGCATCCGGCGTGTTCAGCTTGATCTGGAACTTGGTGTCACTGATGACCTCGGTGCCGGCGTAGCCGTTCCAGAACTGGTCGACCGGGATACTCAGCTTCTTGTCGCCGAAGCCGTGCTGGTCGAAGTTGTCCTTGACCACCTGGGAGGTCAGCGCGGTGCCGTCGGTGAACTTGACGTTCGGCTTGAGGTCGAAGGTGTAGGTCTTGTGGTCGGCGCTCACCGACCAGGAGCTCGCGAGCCACGGCACCAACGTGCCGGTCTTCGGATCCTGCCAGATGAGGCGCTCACCGATGTTGTCGGCGACCTGGCTCACCGACCACAGCGAGTTGGTGGTCCGCCAGTTCTCGTACTGCACCGGGTCGTAGAACGTCAGCGTGCCGCCGGTCTGCGGCGAACCGCCCCCCGAGCCCGGGTTCGAGCTACTGCCCGAGGAACCGCACGCCGACAGGAGCAGGGTGGAGGCGGCGGCGATGGCGCCGAGCGCAAGCACTGGGCGGTGCGTACGAAACGTGGTCATGGCCTGGACTTTCTTCCTTCTTGGGCCGCACGAAGCCGCCCGCGGCGGGCGCGTCGGAGCGCACAACGGCAGCAGGCAGCAAGGCATGGCAACGGGAAAGGTGGTGCGCTACGGAAGTGCACGCCCGCCCGGTGAGCGCGTCGGAGCGCACAACGGCAGCAGCAGGCGGCAAGGCATGGCAGCGCAGCAGGAAAGGTGGCGCGCTACAGAGAGTGCCCACCCACCCGGTGAGCGCGTAAGAGCGCACAACGGCAGCGGGTGAGCAGGAGCAGATAGCGCGTTACGGGAAGTTCTGCGACAAGGGGGCGCCGTCGCTCACTCACCAGGCGGCAAAATGCCGGGCGACAGTCGAGACGAGGCGAATGCGATGGACGGGCTGACGGAATCCGGCGATCGACCGATCGGGGCGGTCGACGGGAAGAACCGTCAGCAGAAGCGACACGCGCTGGTGGCGATCATCATGTAATCGACCACTCGGCGGCTGGTCAGCGGGGTCCACGGCATGAGCCAGAGGTTGGCATCCGCAGGCAGGAACGGTCAAGCGTCGCCCAAATCCCGAGACACGCAGGGGATTTGGGCCGAGGTTGGTCGACGGTGGAGAGGCGCTGCCGAGGCTGCCGCCGGACCTGACCGCCGAGGCAGCACCGGCGGAGCAGCTCCCGAGCGAGTCGGCGGTGCCTGCCACCGTCCGCGCTGCAGACGCGCAGCAGATCGATGTGCAGGCACCTGGTCAGCACGGCAGGCGGGGCCTGGGCAGCAGCGGCCTTCGACCGCCGTGCCACCGCTCACCGCCGCCGGCCATCTCCACCGGCCCCGTCCTCGGGCCTCGTGTCACACGCGACTCCGCTTGCCCCGCCGCTCCGGCGGAACCGGGTGCCACCCGCCCCTGTCACGTAGGGCGTGCACCGGGCGGATATGGCCCAAGGGGTCACCCGCGCCCGGCCGCGGCCTCGTCGATGGCCGCGATCACCTCGGTACGCCTTGGAGGCTGGCCCGACGCTCGGCGGACCACCTTGCCGACCGGGTCCAGGACCAGCACGGTCGGTGTGCGCAGGATCTCCAGCCGCCGGACAAGCTCCAGCCGGGTCTCGGCGTCGATCTCCACATGCACCACTCCGGGAACCGTGTCGGCGACCTCGGAAAGCACCCGCCTCGTTGCCCGACAGGGCTGGCAGAAAGTTGTGGAGAACTGCACCAGGGTCGCCCGCTCCCCCAGGTCGGCCGTCAGGTCTGCGGACGTGAGCCGGTCGGCCTCACCTCCCGGGCGTCGCCGCAGCCTGCCGTCCCTGACCATCTTCACCAGGCCGAAAGCGGTAGCCAGAACGAGCACAGCTGCACATGTCACCAAGCCGGTCATGCCCTCAAGTGTGCGCCACACGCAGGATTCTGAGCGCAGTGGCCGCTCGACCCAAGGGAATATCGCGTCGTAGAGTGGCCGCATGGACTCCTCCCCCGGGCTGCCGCAGCTGACCACGCGACGCGTGGTCGACCTGTGCCGGGCCACGGCCTCGAGCTGTCGCTGACCTCTCAGCCCAGCTCCTTCGCCGTCCCTTCCTGCTCCCGGAGTCCTCTGTGCAGATCGACCCCCGCGGCCCTCGTTTCGCCGCGCTGCTGACCACTGTCGTCCTCGCCGTCGCACTGATCACGGGCAGCGGCGCCCTGCTCGCCGTCCAGACCGTGGTCTTCGCCCTCGGCGCGTTCCTGGGGCTGCAGTACTCGCCCTATGGCTGGCTGTTCCGGGTGGCGGTACGACCCCGCCTCGACCCGCCTCGTGAACTGGAGGACGTCCGGCCGCCCCGTTTCGCCCAGGGCGTCGGCTTCGGCTTCGGAACCATCGGCACCGTCGGCTATCTCCTCGGCGCCGACTGGCTGGGTCAGGCCGCAACCGCTCTTGCGCTCGCCGCTGCCTTCCTCAACGCGGCCTTCGGTTACTGCCTCGGGTGCGAGATGTACCTGCTCCTCCACCGCACCCGAATCCGGCTGACCCAGGGCTGACCTTCACCCTTGCGGTGGGCGTCGGCCCCGCCCCGGCCGGGGTAGGTGGGTCGGGTGCCGGTCAGGGCCGGTTGGGTCCGCGAGAGGGCAGGGTCTGGCTGTAGACGACACTTGTCGTCGTGCTACCCAGGCCGGCCAGCTCGTCCACGAGCGTCTCGAGATGCTCCATGGAGGTCGCGGCCACCTTCAGGGTGTAGCAGTCGTCGCCTGTAGTGCGGAGGCATTCGAGGATCTCCCGCCGCTCGGCGAGCAGCCGGTGCAACGGCTGGTGCCGGTTGCCCGGGTACTTCAGCCGCACGACGGCGAGCACCGGATAACCGACCCGGGCCAGGTCCACCACCGCGTGGTAGCCGGTGATGACGCCCAAGGACTCCAGGTTCCGCACCCGTTCGGTCGTGGCCGACGCGCTGAGTTTCACGCGCCGCCCCAGCTCGCTGAGGGAGATGCGCGCCTCCCGTTGCAGCTGCTCGATGATCGCCCAGTCGGTGTCATCCAGATTCACGGCCATTCCAGGATTCTACCGGGAGAACCATGGGAGATCAGGGTTTCTGCCGGGAGGATTCGGTTCCGCCGTCCGTTATCGCAGGGATAGCCTCGGGCCATGCAACTTGGCGTCAACGTACCGTACTTCGGGCCGGGGACCGATCCCGGCGTGCTGCGCGAGTGGACGCGGATCGCGGAGGGGCTCGGCCTGGACCTCCTCATGGTGTCGGACCATGTGGCCGTGACCCCGGACGTGGCCGTGCGGTACCCGGAGCCGTTCTACGAGCCGTTCACCACGCTGTCCTGGCTGGCCGGGACCACCGGGCTTCGGCTCGGTACGACCGTGCTCGTGCTGCCCTACCGGCACCCGCTGCAGGTGGCACGGATGGCCGCCAGCCTCAACCGGCTCAGCGGCGGCCGGTTCGTCCTCGGGGTGGGGGCCGGCTGGGCGCGCCAGGAGTTCGACGCGCTCGGCGTGCCCTTCACCGCGCGCGGCAGGCTGACCGACCAGTACCTGGGCACGCTGCGGGACCTCTGGCGCGCGGAGCCCGAGACCGGCACCGGAGCGGTTCCGGTCTGGGTCGGGGGCCACAGCGAGGCGGCGATCCGACGCGCGGTCAGGTTCGCAGACGCATGGCACCCGCTGCGGCTCCCGCTGGCCCGGATGCGCTCCGTCCTGGCCGGCCACCCGATGCCCGGGTTCGCACCCCGCATCGCCCTGCGGTTGACCACCACCGTGGTCGACGACCCCGAACGGCCGGCCGGCACGGGCACCATCGAGCAGGTTCTCGACGACCTCGAGCAGCTCCGCCTGCTCGGCGCCGACACCGTCGTGTTCGACCCCTACCACGGAGATCCGGAGGAGACCCGCCGGCCCGACACGGCCTGGCAGGCGCTCACCGCCGTGGCCGCACAGTGGAGGACAGCATCGTGATCACCACCGCCGACGAGACCCTGCTGCGACGCGCCATCGGCATCGCGGCCCGCGCGGTCACCCTGGGCGACGCCCCCTACGGCTCCCTGCTGGCCGGCCCGGACGGGACGATCCTCGCCGAGGCCCACAACACAGTGCGGCGCGACAACGACATCACAGCCCACCCGGAACTGAAACTCGCCCGCTGGGCGGCCCGTGAACTCGCCCCCGAAACTGCTGCCCGCACCACCCTGTACACCAGTTGCCAGCCCTGCGGCATGTGCGGCGGCGGGATCGTCCGCTCCGGCCTCGGCCGGGTCGTCTACGCCCTCTCCACCGAGCAGCTCGTCGAGCTGAACCCGCAGTCGGGCGACTGGCCGACGGTGACACAGGACGGCCCGGCCCTGTTCGACGAGGCACGGGCCCCCATAGACGCCTACTACCGGCCGAGCTGAGGGCATCGACGGCTCACGCCGACCGGGCATCAGCCCACAGGGGGACGGTGAATCCCACGGTGCCGAGCCCTGCGATGCCGGCCTTCACCTGATGACCGGGGTGGAGGGGCGCGGCGGCTGTCGCGGCACCGGCCAGGACCGTCCCACCCGGCTCCAGGGCGATGCCGGCCCCGGCGGCGAGCCGGGCCGCGGCCTCCAGCGCGCGCATCGGGTGACCGAGGATTGCCTGGGTGGAGCCGGACTGCACGGCCTCTCCGTCGATCTCCAGGACGCCGAGGCCGACGGGGTCCACCGGCTCCTGCCACGGTCAGACCGCGTAGCGGGCGGCCGAGGCGTTGTCGGCGACGACCTCCGCGAGGTCGAAGCCGAAGGCTTGGGGCATCAGTGGTGGGCGGGCTGAACCACAAGGACACGGCGGAAGTTCTCCTTCCTGCCGGCCACCCTGGTCATCCTCGGGCCGGCCTGGCGGCGGACGGTGCGGCCGGGTCGGCACCCTGAAGGCCCGGCCCCCGGCGCCTCCGCGCCCCCGCACCTGGTCGGCGGTGCCCTGCCGGAGATTCCCAGGTCCGGCCACCGTCAACGGGGGCAGTTCCCGCCCCGCGCCTGGCCACCACCGGGCCCAGGAGCAGCGACAGGGCCAGCAGCACCAGGATGCCGACCGCCAACGGGGTGCTGCCGCCGACCAGTACCGTGAGGTTCTGCAGTATCAGCACGAAGAAGGTCACCAGACCGACCAGGCCCACCCCGCCAGCCAGGTGTAGAGCTGGTTGATCGGGTCGAGACCGGCGATCACCGAGATCACCAGCAGCGCCGCGACGACGACGGCAGTGGCGGTCGAGGCGCGGTACGGGGACCGGTGGCGCGGATGCGCGGCACCGAGCCGCGGGGGCAGGGCCTTCCTCCCCGACAGTGCGAAGACGTACCGGGCGACGATGTTGTGGAACGACAGGATGCAGGCGAAGAGGCTGGTGACGAAGAGCACCTGGATGATGTGCTCGCCGACCGCGCCGAGGTAGCGGTGGGTGGCGTCGGCGAGCAAGGTGCCGCTGTGGTCGGTGGCGGTCCGCACCGCGTGCTCGTCGCCGACGGCGGTGATCAGCGCCCAGCTGGAGACGGCGTAGAAGATGCCGACCAGGGCCAGGGAGAGGTAGGTCGCCCGGGGGATGGTGCGCTCGGGGTCGCGGGCCTCGTCGCGGAAGACGGCCGTCGCCTCGAAACCGATGAAGCTGAGGATCGCGAAGAGGATGCCGACCCCGGGCGCTCCGGAGGTGATCTGCCGGGGACTGACGATGCCGGTGGACAGGCCGCTGTCGCCGCCCTGGAACACGACGACGGCGTCGAAGAACTGGGAGTGACATTGGCTGCCGGACTGATGCGCTGACCTGGTCCTCCGCACTGTCGTTCGAGGGTCGCCAGGTGACTTCGAACACCACGGTGCCCCCGCTTCATCGGCGTCGCACCCGCGCCGGTGGCCCGGCTGCAGGCCCTTATCCGCCGCTGTCGGGCCAGGTCGTGTCCTGCCGTTGCCCCAGTCGCTGGCGCTCCCCGTAGGCTGCCTGCCGCACCACCTGATCGTCTTCCAGCCCCGCGCCCAACGCGCCGCCCACCGTCGCCATGGACGTGATGAACCATGCGAGGGACAGGTAGTAGGCCACGCCGGGTGCGTGCCCCAGCACCGGTCCCAGCGTGCCGGGGGCGAGCACGAACAGTGCCGTGAGAGCGATGAGCACGTACAGCGCGGCGTAGAGGAAGGCGATCCCCAGGTAGAGGGTGACGACCGTGGCCATGTTGTACAGCTGAGCCTGATGCCGGGCCAGTCTCCCCCTGGGGCGCTCCCACAGTTCGTGGTCGATGACGAGCCAGGCCACCACAGCGGTGATGGACAGGAAGGTGAGCGCGCAGGCACGGCCCGCACCGAGATGGCGGCTGACGTTCCAGACGTCGCTGCTCAGCAGACCGAAGGAGGCAGTTGCGAAGACGACGGCGAGAACCCTGGACAGGCCGGTGAACAGCAGCCACGGCCGGTTGGCCCGCACCATTCCGGCGAGCAGGCGCAGTCTCCCGCTGCGGCCCGGGAGCACGAGATACCGCTCCGTCCCGCCCTGCCGCTGCACACCCTCCCGTGCCGACGTCGGCCCGGCGGTCGCCGCGAGGAGTTCGGAGACGGCGTAGAGCGCCGCGTCGCGCGCCCGGGGGGAGACGCGGAAACACCCGAGTGAGGGCAGAGACACGAGGCCGACGCGCTCAGGCCGGCTCAACATCAGGACGACGGGCCGCGCGTTGGCCCGGTAGGGCAGGTCCGTGACGAAGAGGGCCAGGTCCCACGTTCTGTCGTACAGCCGTTCGGTGAGCGCCCGCACCATGCTCGGGGGGTCGGCCTGCGCGGCGAGCGCGACAGCACTGGAATTCACCGACACACGCCAGTCCACGTCCGCCCGGACTCCGCTGAGGAGGCCGACGAGATCAGCCTTCAGACGGCGCGCGATGTCGGTCGGCCACCCGGGATCGGACATCAGAACGAGATCGAGCGTCACTCGTCCGGTCGGGTCACACTGTTCTGGTGCGTTCATCGTTCTGGTGCGTTCATCCATCGCCGTGGACGGTGAGCGCGACTTCGGGGCCCGGCCGCGCCCGGGGCTGAGCGCTACTGCGGTGCTCGTCGACGACAACGCTAGGTCACACCGGGCAGTCCCGCACGGCAGCGCGCGCTCCAGGAGTGCCGACGCGAAATGTCGCCGTCTTCGCCCTAGGCTCGGACGCGTGAGATGGCTACGGGCGCTGGGAGACTCCATGCGCGCCGGGCTTCGCGTCGAACGGACGCGGCTGGAACCCCTGGTCGCACTGCGCGCCGCGGCCGGGGTGGCGACGGTGATCACGCTCGCACTGTGGCTGGTGTCCCCGGCGTACGCCGCCTCCGCGGCGTTCGGCGCGTTCTCGGCCGGCGCCTCCTCCTTCCAGCGGGGCTGGCGCCCGCGCAAGGTGGTCGCGCTGGCCGCCGGATTCGGACTGGCCATCAGTACGTTCCTGGGCTACCTGGTGGCAGGACACCTCGTGCTCTTCGTCCCGCTGCTGGCCGTGTGGACCTTTCTCGCGGGCATGGCCTGGGCGGTCGGACCCAACGCCGGCATCGTCGCAACGGCCACGGTGGGCATCATGCTCGTCACGATCACGCTGCCCACCGGCATCGGGCAGACGCTTGAGCACGCCGCGGTGATCGCGTTCGGCGGTGTGGTGCAGGCGACGCTGATCCTGCTGTTTCCCATCCGCAGGTGGGGGGCGCACCGTGACGCGCTCGCCGACGCACTGGCCGCCGAGGCGGACTACGCCCGCCGGCTGCGCCACGACCCGACGGGCCCCTTCGATCCGCAGCCGCTGATGACCGCGCGCAGCGCCGCCACCCTGACCCCGTCGCAGGCACGCTCTCGGCCCCGCGTCCTGCACGGTCCACGGGGCCTGGCCGAACGCATCCGGCCGACCCTCGCCGCGCTCGCCGACCCCCAGGTCGGGGCCCCGGCGGAGGGCCCCGGGCGGGACCGGGCACGGGAGTTGCTGAGCGCCGCCGCCGACGTCCTCGACGCCGTCGCGCGATCCATCCGTCACGGCACTGCGGTCCGGGTTCCCGGCAGAGCGCTCGAGGCTCTGCGTGTCGACGAGGAGGACGAGGTGCTGGACGGGCCCGCCCGCCGCGCGGCCGTCCGGCTGAGCGGGCTGCTGGGTGAATTGCTGGAGCTCGCCGACAGTCGTGACACCCGTACGCCTCCCACTGCGGCCGGTGCGGACGGGCAGCTCCTGGTAGAGCCCACGATGTTCCGGCTGGTGCCTGTGGTCGTACGTGCCATGCGCCGCGAGCTTCGCCCCGACTCGCCCGTGCTGCGGCATGCCGTGCGCCTCGCGGCGGTCTCCTCCCTCGGGTACCTGCTCGGCGCGGCGCTGCCCCTGGGCCACGGCTACTGGGTGCCCCTCACATCCGTGATGGTGCTGCGACCGGACTTCCACCAGACCTATGCGCGTGGCGTGGCGCGACTCGTGGGCACCGTCGTCGGGGTCGGGCTGGCGACCGGAGTCGTGGTAGCGGTCCACCCGGGCGCGTCCGTGTCCGGCGGTCTGGCGGTGGGCTCCGCCGCGCTGACGTATCTGTGCATGCGTACCGGATACGCCGTCTCGCAGTGCTTCACAGCGGCATACGTCGTCTTCCTCCTCGGCATGGGCGGCGAGACCTGGCAGCAGACGGGACAGGGCCGTGTGCTGCTCACCCTGCTCGGCGGTGCGCTGGCGATGCTGGCATACGTCGTCTACCCGGCCTGGGAGACACCTCGGCTGCGGGATCGGCTCGCGGACTGGCTCGGCGCGAACGGCCGGTATGCGGCTGCCGTGCTCCGCGCCTTCGCCGAGCCGTCCGGGAAGCGGCGTGCGGACGTGCGGCGGGCGCTGCTCGACAGCCGCGCCGCGAGCGCCGCGTGGGCCGAGGCGTTCACCCGGGCCAGCCGGGAGCCCGTACGGCATCGCGGTCTGACGCACCAGGAGGCCGAGGAGGCGCAGGACGCGCTGCGGTCACTCGGCCGGGCCGCGATGCTGCTGGAGAGTCATCTGCCCGACAGCGACGACGCCCCCCGCGTTCCGCAGGCGGCTCGGCTGGCCGACGCCCTGGAGAAGGACACCGCGCGCGCGGAGCGGAACCTGCGCGAAGGGCGCGACCTCACATGGGAGCGTGTCGCCGGTGTTCTCGACGAGTGGGAGACCAATGGGGGCGAGCAGGACCGGATCGTGCGGCGAGGGGCGGAGCTCCAGGCGCAGGCGCTGGAGGACTTGTCGACCGCCGTGAGCCGGACGCCGCTGGAGCGCGACGTCGAGCCCGCCCGGCGGGAGCGGCGTGAACACGCGGAGCAGTCCGCCCAGTGACAACTGCTCCGGCCGGCGGCGCAGTCGCTGCTCTCCGCTGGTCACCCGTGCGTGCCCAGGCGACGGGCTGTTCCTGTCTGCCGCCACCGCGGCGCCGCCGGACGGGTCAGGCCATTCGCCATCGCCTTTTTCTTCCGTCTCGTGATCTCATCGCCCGCCCTGTGTCACGCCAACCATGCGGACTCCTTGTGACGGATGTGCGGGGAGACATCCGAGCCGCCTACGGGAGCGGACGTGCCCATGCTGCCGGGTGCGGCCGAATGCCCCAGGTGCCGGTGGACGAAGTGGATGGCCATCGCGCCCTCTCCGGCAGCCGAGGCCACCCGCTTCACCGAGCCGCTACGGACGTCCCCGACCGCGAAGACCCCGGGCAGGCTGGCCTCCAGGGTCATGCAGGAGCGCCCTCGACCGTGCCACACCTCGGGGTAGGCGCAGGCTTGCCGGGCCTCCGGCCCGGTGAGGACGAAACCGCGGGAGTCGACGGCGATGGTGTCGGCGAGCCACTCGGTGTGGGGGTCTGCGCCGGTGAAGACGAACAGGCCCCGTACGGCGAGCGGGCGGTGCCGGCCCGTGCGGTTGTCGACCACGTCGAGCTCCTCCAGCACCTCCTGGCCGACGACCTCGGTGACCTCGGTGTGCAGCATGACCTCCACTCGCGGATGGCGCTCGACCTGGTCGATCAGGTAGCGGGACATGTTGGCCTCAAGGCCGCCCCCTCGGACCAGCAGGTACGCCTTCGGCGCGTACCCGGCGAGGAACAGCACCGCCTGGCCCGCCGAATTGCCGCCGCCGACCACGGCCACCGGGTCGGTGCGGCACTGCTGGGCCTCGTAGACGGTCGCCGAATAGTGGACGCTCGTTCCCTCCAGGCGTTCGATGCCGGGCACCTGGAGCCGGCGGTAGCGGGCACCGGTGGCCAGCACGACGGCGCGGGCGGCGATCTCGCTGCCGTCGGCGAACGCCACCACGTAGTGGTCGTCGTCCTTGGGGTGGAGACCGGTCGCCTCCGCCGGAATGCTGACCCTGGCGCCGAACTTGTCGGCCTGGAACAGGGCACGTTCGGTGAGTTCGGCGCCGGAGATCCCGGAGGGGAAGCCGAGCAGATTCTCGATGCGGGACGACGTGCCGGCCTGGCCACCGGTGGCCAACGCC
>NZ_LIQR01000403.1 GCF_001418575.1 Peterkaempfera griseoplana | reverse complement strand
CTGCCGCAGCGCCGCCGCCGGCAGCCCGTCGCCGAGCACGCCCGCGCCGCGGCGCCGCCCGCCCCGCAGGCGCCGGAGCCGCGTCCCGCCAAGGAGGACGCCGCCACGCTCGGCGCCTTCCAGCGAGGCACCAGGGCCGGCCGCGCCGCACCCCCCGCAGACACCACCGAAGGCCCGACGCAGAGCGAAAGGCAGCCGCAGCGATGAACTACGACGGCACACTCGACTGGATGCTCGACGAGGCGCTCGGCATGCCCGAGACCCTGCACGCGATCCTGCTCACCCGGGACGGCCTGCTGCGCGCCCGTTCCGAGGGCATCTCCCGCGACGAGGCCGAACGCCAGGCCGCGGCGCTGTGCGGAGTGGTCTCCATCAGCCGCAACACCGCGGGCTTCTGCGGCTACGCCGAGGACGGCCCGGTCCCGCCGTGGCGGCAGACCCTGATCGAGTTCGACGACGCCTTCGTGCTGGTCATCGCCGCCGGCGAGGGCTCCTACCTGGCGGTCTCGGCCACCGACCGGGTCGACCTGGAGGCATGCAGCTTCCGGATGCAGCAGCTGGTGGACCGCCTGGGGAAGGCCATGGCCAGTCCCGACCGGCTCGGCGAGGGCGGCCGCGGATGACCGCCCGCCGTCGGGACAGCGCGCTGGTCAGGCCGTACGTGGTCACCGACGGCCGGGCCGTGCCCAGCCGGAACACCCTGGACCTGGTCACCCTGGTCCGGATCACCGGCAGCCGGCCCACCGGGCTGCTCAGCCCGGAGAAGCAGGCGCTGCTGGAGCTGTGCCGGGGCGGCGCGCTCTCGGTCGCCGAGATCTCGGCGCACCTGACCCTGCCGGTCGGCATCTGCAAGGTCCTGATCGCCGACCTGGTCGACGAGGGCCTGCTGAGCACCCGCTCCCCCATCCCCCGGGCCGAGCGCCCCGACCGCGACCTTGTGGAGGAGGTACTCCGTGGACTCCGTGCCCTCCGGTGACGCCCGCTATCTGCCCGAGTCGGTACAGCGGGCCGTCAAGATCGTGGTGGCGGGGCCCTTCGGCGTCGGCAAGACGACCCTGGTGGGCACCCTCTCCGAGATCCGGCCGCTGCGCACCGAGGAGACCATGACGCAGGCCGGCGCCGCCGTCGACGACCTCGCGGGCATCAAGGACAAGACGACCACCACGGTCGCCATGGACTTCGGCCGCCTCACCCTCAACGACCACCTGGTCCTCTTCCTGTTCGGCGCCCCGGGCCAGGCCCGCTTCCAGCAGCTGTGGCACGACCTCACCTACGGCGCGCTCGGCGCCCTGGTACTGGCCGACACCCGCCGCCTGGACCAGTCCTTCGACGTCATCGACCGGCTGGAGGAGGCCGGGCTGCCGTACGCGGTCGCCGTCAACGACTTCCCGGACGCGCCCACCTACGACGACGAGCGCCTGCGCAAGGCGCTGGACCTGCTGCCCGAGA
>NZ_LIQR01000402.1 GCF_001418575.1 Peterkaempfera griseoplana | reverse complement strand
GAAGCCCCGTTCCGGGACCTCGCGGTCTCGGGACGGGGCTTTCTGCGTTGTGGCAGGATCTCCCCCATGACGTACCGAGTGCGCCGGGTGGCTGCCCATGAGTGGTTGCGGTTGCGAGACGTCCGTCTGGAGGCGCTGCAGGACAGTCCCACGGTGTTCGCGACCCGGTATCTCGACGAGCGGATGCGCTCGGACAGCGACTGGCAGGCCAGGGCGCTGTACAGCTCCGGTGCGGAGACCCAGGCGGACGGCCGGCTCATCGCGACTTATGTGCTGGTCCCGGCCGACGGCCGCGGACAAGGACGCTGGGCCGGTATGACGACGGTCTTCCAGGAGCCGGAGGCGGTCAAGCCGCAGGCCCAGCTGGTGGGCGTGTACGTGGCGCCGCAGCTGCGAGGGCGCGCGAACGGCGCGGCCGAGGAGCTGGTGCGTGCGGCGGTGGAGTGGGCGTGCCAGGACGCGGCGGCCGAGCGCGTTCGGCTCTTCGTACGGGAGGACAACGGCCGGGCTCTGTCGTTCTATCAGCGCCTGGGATTCACCCTGACGGGTATGACCATGCCCTACCCGCCGGACCCTTCGTACGACGAGCTGGAGATGGAGTTCCGCAGCAGCTGAGCGGGCGTCACCACACCCGCCGGCGCTGATTCAGAGACGGCCGGCTGCCTTGAGGGCCAGATAGGCGTCGGCCAGGGCGGGTGGCAGATCGGCGGGCGGAGCGTCCACCACGGTGACGCCGTGCCGGACGAGCCGGTCGGCGGTCTGACGGCGTTCGGCACGGGTCTGTTCGGCTGCCGCGGCTCCGTAGACGGCCTCGACCGTGCCCCTGGCCTGGGCCAGCTCCGCGACCCGGGGGTCCGCGACCGAGGCGACCAGCACCTCGTGGCGATGCGTCAGCCCGGGCAGTACGGGCAGCAGCCCCTGTTCGACCGGGGTGGTGTCCAGCCCGGTGAGAAGCACGACCAGGGAGCGTCGTGGCGCCCGCCGGAGCACGGCTGAGACGAGTGCCCGGGCGTCCGTCTCGACCAGGGCGGGCTCCAGCACCGCCATGGCGTTGACCAAGGACGGCAGTACCTCGGAGGCGCCGCGGCCCTGTACGGACGCTCGCGCGCGGCGGTCGTGGGCGAGCAGGTCGACGCGGTCGCCTGCCTTGGTGGCGAGCGCGGTCAGCAGCAGTGCGGCGTCCATGGCGGCGTCGAGCCTGGGGGCGTCCCCGACGCGTCCGGCGGAGGTGCGGCCGGTGTCCAGCACGATGAGGATGTGCCGGTCGCGCTCCGGCCGCCAGGTGCGTACGGCGACGGTGGAGCGACGGGCGGAGGCCCGCCAGTCGATGGACCGTACGTCGTCGCCGGGGATGTACTCCCGCAGCGAGTCGAACTCGGTGCCCTGACCGCGGACCAGCAGCGACGTGCGGCCGTCCAGTTCGCGGAGCCGGGCCAGCCGGGACGGCAGGTGCTTGCGGCTGGCGAACGGCGGCAGCACTCGGACGGTCCACGGCACCGAGTGCGAGCCCTGCCGGGCGGCGAGGCCGAGCGGGCCCAGCGAGCGGATGGTCACCCGGTGGGCGTGCCGGTCCCCGCGGCGGGTGGGCCGCAGGACGGTGGTGGCCCGGCGGCGCTCTCCCGCGGGGATGTCCAGTGAGTGGCGGGAGGCGGTGACTTCGGCCCCGGGTGTCCAGCTGCTGGGCGGCCATGCGTCCCTCACCCGCGCGCGCAGCCGGCGCCGGCTCGCATTGGCGATGGTGAGGGAGACGGAGGCCTCCTCCCCCAGCCGCGCTGAGGTGTCGCCGGAGCGGCTCAGCCGAAGGCTGCGGACGGGCGCGGCAAGCAGCAGGTCGACCACGACGGACGCGAGCAGCAGACCGCAGACCAGTGCGACTCCGGCGGCGGACGGCAGAAGCAGGCCCACGACGAGCACGCCCGCCAGGGCGAGCAGGGCGGTGCGGCCGGTGAGGGCCATGGGTGGCTTCTCCTGAGCAGGTCGGCGGAGGTGGTGGCCGCAGATGGACGGAGGCGAAGGGCGGAGCGGGTCAGCGGGGGACGGGTACGTGGGCCAGCACGGCCTGGAGCAGGGAGTCGGCGGTGACGCCCTCCATCTCCGCCTCGGGGCGCAGCTGCAGCCGGTGCCGCAGCGTGGGCAGCGCCAGTGCCTTGACGTCGTCCGGGGTGACGTAGTCCCGTCCGGCGAGCCAGGCCCAGGCCCGCGCGGTGTTCAGCAGCGCGGTGGCGCCGCGGGGGGAGACGCCGAGGGAGAGCGAGGGCGACTCGCGGGTGGCGCGGCAGATGTCGACGATGTACGCGAGGATCTCGGGTGCCACGGTGAGCTTGGCGATCTCGGCGCGGGCGGCGTCCAGGTCCTCCGGGCCGGCGACTGGGCGGACCCCCGCCGCGGTGAGGTCGCGGGGACTGAAGCCGGCGGCGTGGCGGGCCAGGACCTGCATCTCGTTGTCCCGGGTGGGCAGCGGCAGGATCAGCTTGAGCAGGAAGCGGTCCAGCTGGGCTTCGGGAAGCGGATAGGTGCCCTCGTACTCGACCGGGTTCTGGGTGGCGGCGACCAGGAAGGGCTCCGGCAGCGGGCGCGGGGTGCCGTCGACGGTGACCTGGCGCTCCTCCATGGCCTCCAGCAGGGAGGCCTGAGTCTTGGGCGGGGTGCGGTTGATCTCGTCGGCGAGCAGCAGATTGGTGAAGACCGGGCCGGGCTGGAAGGAGAACTCGGCGGTGCGGGCGTCGTAGACCAGCGAGCCGGTGACATCTCCAGGCATCAGGTCGGGGGTGAACTGCACCCGCTTGGTGCCGACCCGCAGCGCCGCCGCCAGGGTGCGCACCAGCAGCGTCTTGGCCACGCCGGGGACACCCTCCAGCAGCACATGGCCGCGGCAGAGCAGGGCCACGACCAGGCCGGTGACGGCGGGGTCCTGCCCGACGACGGCCTTGGCGATCTCGGCGCGCAGCGCCTGCAGGGCCTGCCGCGGATCACGTTCGGCGGCTCCCGGGAGCGTAGCCGGAACGGTGTCGGCGATGGGCCGGGCGTCGTGCTCGGTCACGGCTGTCGTACCTGCCTTTCGAGGGTGTCCAGATCGTCGGCGAGCCGCAGCAGGGCGGTGTCGTCGGCCGGGGCCGCACCGTACAGCAGGGCGTGCACCTCGGTGGGGGTACGGGCCCCGGAGGCGCTGTCCCCGGGGATGCGGGAGGCGACCGCGGCGGTCAGTGCGACCGGGTCGGCCTCGGGACGTGCGGACAGGCCCAGACCGGCGGCGAGCCGACTGCGGGCGGCGCGGCGCAGTGCGTCGGCGGCGCGGTCGCGGGCTCTGGCCCGCCGGTACAGACGCGCCCGGCCCTCGGTGGTCTCGGAGGCCCGCACGGTCACCGGGAGGTTCTCCGGTACGACGGGGCCGAGGCGGCGGGCCCGCCAGAGGGCGGCGAGGAGGGCTGCGACGGCGGCCTGGAGCAGCCCCCAGCGCCAGCCGGCGGGCAGCAGCGAGAGCAGGCTGCGGTCGCCGGGACCGCTGCCTGCGGCGGCCTGGTCGTAGTCGGGGAGGTACCAGACGAGGCGCGGGTGGGCGCCGAGGAGGCCGAGGGCGAGGGCGGCGTTGCCGTCGTCGTCCAGCCGGTC
>NZ_LIQR01000401.1 GCF_001418575.1 Peterkaempfera griseoplana | reverse complement strand
GACCTCCCCGCACCGCAGGGCCCGGCCATGCCCGCCTCGGCGCCGATCCGGCTGACCATCCCCGCCATCGGTGTCAGCGCCCCCTTCACCCGGCTCGCCCTCAACAAGGACGGGGTCCTGCAACCGCCGCCCAACACCGACAGCAATCTGGTCGGCTGGTACGGCGGCGGGGCCACTCCCGGGGAACGCGGCACCTCCCTGGTGCTCGGGCATGTGGACACCAAGCTGGGCCCGGCGGTCTTCTGGGGGCTGGGGGCGATGAAGAAGGGCCAGAAGGCCGAGGTCATCCGGGCCGACGGCTCCACCGCCGTCTTCAAGGTGGACTCGATCGCGGTCTTCCGCAAGAACGACTTCCCGGACGAGCGGGTCTACGCCGACACACCGTCGGCCCAGCTGCGCCTGATCACCTGCGGCGGCGCCTACGACCACAAGAAGCGCGACTACACGGCCAATGTGGTCGTCTTCGCGCATCTGGACTCGTACCGCCGGCCCTGAGCGCGCTCCACGACGCGGGACAGGCCCGTCCGGACACGGAACCGCCCCCGGCGAACCTGCTCTGCCGGGGGCGGTCCACTGCGGCGGATCCAGGCTGCGGCGGGGCCGGAGCCTGGCCCGGAGGAGGCCGGGCTCAGACGACCTGATGCAGCCAGCGGACGGGGGCGCCTTCGCCCGCGTAGCGGAAGGGTTCCAGCTCGTCGTCCCAGGGCTTGCCGAGCAGCCGGGAGATCTCCGCCTCCAGGTCGCTCTCCCCCTTGCGCGCGCGGGCCATGGCGGCCCGCAGGCGGTCCTCGGGGATCAGGATGTCGCCGTGGATGCCGGTGACGGCGTGAAAGATGCCGAGGTCGGGGGTGGAGCTGTAGCGCTCGCCCTCGGCGGCCGTGCAGGGTTCCGCGGTGACCTCGAAGCGCAGCAGGTGCCAGCCGCGCAGCGCGGACGCCAGCCGTGACGCGGTGCCGGGCTCTCCCTGCCAGGAGAACTCGGCGCGCCAGGTGCCGGGGGCGGCGGGCTGGCGGATCCAGTCAAGGTTGACGCGCACACCGAGCACGCCCGCGACCGCCCACTCGACGTGCGGGCACAGCGCGCGCGGCGCGGAGTGGACGTACAGAACTCCACGTGTCGTCACCGGGACCTCCAGGCTGTGGACGAGGGGCGCCTTCCCCAGCGGCCTCGTGCTCGTACCCGTGATTCCTGTCCCACACCCGTCATTCTGCATCAACTGTCACTACTGCACCACTACCCGGCGTGACTTTCAGTAAACGCTATCCGCTCACTAAACCCACCAAACCGGACGGATTGTCACCCTGTGCGATCACATGATGGCCACGTTCTACACACCGTCAACAAGCCACCAGGGACGACCATCCCGGAGGAAACGTTATCGCGGGGCGGCGCGCCATGGGCGCCTGTCGGTCCGAACCGGCCTGAATCCTCCTCCCGAGGAAGGCGACAGCACAGATGTGCACACCCTCCCCCGAACGGGTCACCGACGGATTGTCAGGATCTGGTCCTGACAGATCCGTTGACATGCCTCCAGCAGATCACTACGGTCCACACCAGATTTCGAACGTGTGCCGATATTTCGAACATCTCCCAGGAGGGCGCCCCATGCGCACCATCCATCTCGGCCGTATCGCCCTTGGCGCTGTCGCACTGCTGGCTCTCGCCGCCTGTGGCCAGAGCGAGTCGGGCGCCAAGCCCGCCGCCTCCACATCGGGCGGTGGCAAGGGCGCCACCATCGGCATCGCGATGCCGACCAAGTCCTCGGAGCGCTGGATCGCCGACGGGGACAACATGGTGAAGCAGTTTCAGGCCCTGGGCTACAAGACCGATCTCCAGTACGGCGACAACGTGGTGGAGAACCAGGTCTCGCAGATCGAGAACATGATCACCAAGGGCGACCGGGTCCTGGTGATCGCCGCCATCGACGGCTCCGCGCTCACCGATGTGCTGCAGAAGGCCGCCGACGCCGGTATCCGGGTCATCTCCTACGACCGCCTGATCCGCGGCACCTCCCACGTCGACTACTACGCCACCTTCGACAACTTCAAGGTGGGTGTGCTCCAGGGCAGCTACATCGTCGACCGGCTCGGGCTCAAGAACGGCAAGGGCCCCTTCAACCTGGAACTCTTCGGCGGGTCCCCGGACGACAACAACTCCGGCTTCTTCTTCAACGGCGCCATGAGCGTGCTGAAGCCGTACCTGGACTCCGGCAAGCTGGTGGTGAAGAGCGGTCAGACCAAGTTCGACCAGGCCGCGACCCTGCGCTGGGACGGCGGGGTGGCCCAGTCCCGGATGGACAACCTGCTCAGCAAGTCCTACACCAGCGGTCGGGTGGACGCGGTGCTCTCGCCGTACGACGGCATCTCCATCGGCGTCCTCTCCGCGCTCAAGGGCGTCGGCTACGGCACGCCCGGCAAGCCGCTGCCCGTGGTCACCGGGCAGGACGCGGAGCTGGCGTCGGTGAAGTCCATCATCGCCGGCGAGCAGACCCAGACCGTCTACAAGGACACCCGCCAGCTGGCCAAGGTCGCGGTGCAGATGGCCAACGCGCTGCTCACCGGGGGCACCCCGGAGGTCAACGACAGCAAGCAGTACAACAACGGGGTCAAGGTGGTCCCCGCGTACCTGCTGCAGCCGGTCAGCGTCGACAAGGCCAACTACAAGAAGGTGCTGGTCGACGGCGGCTACTACACCGCGGCGCAGCTCGGTGGCTGAGACCGGGCGGCCCCTCCTGGAGCTGCGGTCGATCAGCAAGTCCTTCCCCGGGGTCAGGGCGCTCTCGGAGGTCTCGCTGTCGGTACGCGAGGGCGAGATCCACGCGGTCTGCGGCGAGAACGGCGCCGGGAAGTCCACCCTGATGAAGGTGGTCAGCGGGGTCCATCCGCACGGCAGCTACCAGGGGGAGATCCGCTTCCAGGGCAGCCCCTGCACCTTCCGGGACATCCGGGCCAGCGAGGACCTGGGGATCGTGATCATCCATCAGGAACTGGCCCTGATCCCCTATCTGTCCATCGCGGAGAACATCTTCCTGGGCAATGAGCACGCCCGTGGCGGGATCATCAGCTGGAACGAGACCATCGCCCACGCCAGGAGGCTGCTGGACCGGGTGGGGCTCACGGAGAACCCGCACACCCGGGTCGCCGACATCGGGGTGGGCAAGCAGCAGCTGGTGGAGATCGCCAAGGCGCTCTCCAAGAAGGTCCGGCTGCTGATCCTGGACGAGCCCACCGCCGCGCTCAACGACGAGGACAGCCGCAAGCTGCTGGACCTCATCCTGGAGCTGAAGGCGCAGGGCATCGCCTCGATCATCATCTCGCACAAGCTGGGTGAGATCTCCCGGGTCGCCGACTCCATCACCATCCTGCGCGACGGCCGCACCATCGAGACCCTGGCCATGGACGGCGGCGAGGTCACCGAGGAGCGGATCATCCGCGGCATGGTCGGCCGCGACCTGGACCACCGCTTCCCCGAGCGGACTCCCGACATCGGCGAGACCGTCTTCGAGGTCCGCGACTGGACCGTCCACCACCCCATCGACCAGGAGCGCAAGGTGGTGGACCGGGTCTCGCTGAAGGTGCGGCGGGGCGAGATCGTCGGCATCGCCGGGCTGATGGGCGCCGGCCGCACCGAGCTGGCGATGAGCGTCTTCGGCCGCTCCTACGGGCGGGGCGTCTCCGGGCAGGTCTTCAAGGACGGGCGGGAGATCCGCACCCGGACCGTCCCGGAGGCGGTCGGGCACGGCATCGCGTATGTCACCGAGGACCGAAAGCAGTACGGGCTCAACCTCATCGACGACATCAGCCGCAACATCTCGCTGGCCGCCCTGGGCAAGGTCAGCAGACGCGGCCGGGTCGACGCCCGCGAGGAGGCCCTGGTCGCCGAGGGGTTCCGGCGCTCCATGAACATCAAGGCGCCCTCGGTGCTGGAGACCGTCGGCCGGCTCAGCGGCGGCAACCAGCAGAAGGTCGTGCTCAGCAAGTGGATCCACGCGGATCCGGACGTGCTGATCCTGGACGAGCCCACCCGCGGCATCGACGTCGGTGCCAAGTACGAGATCTACACGGTGATCAATTCCCTGGCCGACGCGGGCAAGGCCGTGCTGCTGATCTCCTCCGAGCTGCCCGAGCTGCTGGGGATGTGCGACCGCATCTACACCATGAGCCAGGGCCGTCTCACCGGCGAGGTCGGCCGCGCCGAGGCCACACAGGAACTGCTGATGCGGCACATGACGATGGACAGGAACGAGTAGCGATGGACATGGTCAAGACCGGGGCCGCAGAGTCGCGGCCCGACCCCGGCGGGCCCGCGTCCCGCGGCCGCGGCACCGGGGAGATCCTGCGGCAGGCGGTGCGCAGCAACGTCCGGCAGTACGGGATGCTGGTCGCGCTGGCGCTGATCGTGGTGCTGTTCCAGATCTGGACGGGCGGCATCCTGCTGAAGCCGCTGAACGTCACCAACCTGGTCCAGCAGAACAGCTACATCCTGATCCTGGCCATCGGCATGGTGATCGTCATCATCACCGGCCACATCGACCTCTCGGTGGGCTCACTGGCGGCCCTCGTCGGGGCCGCCGCGGCCGTGATGACGGTGAAGCACTCGGTGCCGTGGCCGGTGGCGCTGGTGGTCTCGCTGCTGGTCGGGGCTGCGATCGGGGCGTGGCAGGGGTTCTGGATCGCCTATGTGGGCATCCCCTCGTTCATCGTCACCCTGGCCGGGATGCTGCTCTTCCGCGGTGGCACCCAGATCCTGCTCCAGGGCCAGTCCATCGCCCCCTTCCCCAAGGGGTTCCAGCAGATCAGCACCGGCTTCCTGCCGGAGGTCGGGCCCAACACCGACTACCACAACCTGACGCTGCTGATCGGCCTGGCGGTGGCCGCGCTGGCGGTCTGGCAGGAGGTGCGCGACCGGCGGCTGGCGGTGCGGTACGGCTTCGACTCCCTGCCCACCGGATGGTTCCTGGCCAAGTGCGCGGCGATCACGGCGGGCATCGCGGTCTTCACCCTGCTGCTCGCCAGCTACCACGGGTTCCCGGTGGTGCTGCTGGTGCTGGGCGCCCTGCTGATCGCCTACGGCTATGTGATGCGGACGACCGTGGTGGGGCGGCACGCCTACGCGGTGGGCGGCAACCAGGCGGCGGCGCGGCTGTCGGGGGTGAAGAGCCGGCGGGTGGTGTTCCTGGTCTTCGTCAACATGGGAGTCCTGGCGGCACTGGGCGGTCTGGTGTACGCGGCCCGGCTGAACGCGGGGACCCCCAACGCGGGCATCAACTTCGAGCTGGAGGCCATCGCGGCGGCGTTCATCGGCGGAGCCTCGGCCAGCGGCGGCGTGGGCACCGTGCTGGGTGCGCTGATCGGCGGCCTGGTGCTGGGTGTGCTCAACAACGGCATGTCGCTGGTGGGCATCGGCACCGACTACCAGCAGGTCATCAAGGGGCTGGTGCTGCTGGCCGCGGTGGGCTTCGACGTCTGGAACAAACGCCGGGTGGGCAGCTGAGAGGTCCGGGGCCGTGCACGGCGGGCCGGGGAGCGTACCGTCGTACGCTCCCCGGCCCGCCGGCTCGGGACGCGGGGGTGCCGCGCGGTCCCGGCCTCCGGGACGACGTTGACCGGTGGCGACCTGGTCACTAGCGTGAACGAAGTCCAAAATTCTGAACGGAGTGAGAGACCCGTCATGGCGACCGCTCAGCCCCCCACCGACATCCACGAGGCCACCGCTGTCGACGTCGCCGCAGCCGGCGCGGCGGCAGCCGCGGCCGCCCCCCTGCTGGCCGCGCTCTCCCTGGC
This sequence comes from Peterkaempfera griseoplana, assembly GCF_001418575.1. Taxonomy (GTDB): domain Bacteria; phylum Actinomycetota; class Actinomycetes; order Streptomycetales; family Streptomycetaceae; genus Peterkaempfera; species Peterkaempfera griseoplana. The sequence goes on along the minus strand of NZ_LIQR01000401.1, from coordinate 208 downwards.
GGAGCGGGCCGGGCTGCTGCGCGCGGCCGCGGACACCCTGGACGCCCACTCCGCCGAACTGGTGAAGCTCGCCGACGCCGAGACCTCCCTCGGCGAGGCACGGCTCACCGGGGAGGTGGCCCGCACCACCGGCCAGCTGCGGCTGCTCGCCGACCAGGCCGCCGCCGGAGCCTACCTCGACCTGATCGAGACCCCCGCCGACCCCGCC
>NZ_LIQR01000400.1:733-1107 GCF_001418575.1 Peterkaempfera griseoplana | reverse complement strand
GCGGCCGGGGCGGCCTCGGGGCTGGTCGCGTTCGGCTTGACGGTGATCACCGGCACCCCGCGGGTGACCCGCGAGGCGACCGTGAAGGAGGCCGCGAACACCGACTGGGTCGCCACCGGACCCTCCGCCCCCGCGGTGAGGTCCACCGCGTCGGTGATCACACCCGAACCCAGCCGCAGCGCCACGCGCGCGGCGATCTCCTTGCCCTCCCCGGAGGAGGTCACCAGCACCGCGACGGCGTCCGCGGCCCGCGCGATCTGGGTCAGCGCGTCGACCTTGGGCACCACCAGATAGTCGGCGAACTCCGCGGCATCCGCGGTGTACACCGTGGCCGCACCGTACTCGGCGGCCTTGGCGGCCACCGCGGCGGCGCC
>NZ_LIQR01000400.1:0-712 GCF_001418575.1 Peterkaempfera griseoplana | reverse complement strand
CGGCGGTACGCGCCGGGCGGGCGGTGATGCCCTCCACCGCGCTCCAGGCACCGGCCAGGCCCACCTGATCGGCGTCGATACCCAGATCGTCCAGATCCAGCGAGGCCACCGGCTTCTTCTTCGCCGCCATGATGCCCTTGAAGGAGGGGTAGCGGGCCTCACCGGACTGGTCGGTCACCGACACCACCGCCGGCAGCGACGCCTGCAGCTGCTCGGTCGCCGCGTCGCCGTCGCGCCGCCCGGTGACGGTCCCGTCCTGGACGGAGACCTCCGAGAGCAGCGTCAGCTGCGGCACGGCCAGACGCTCGGCCAGCAGCGCGGGCAGCACGCCCATGGTGCCGTCGGTGGACGCCATCCCGCAGACCACCAGGTCGAACCCGGTCTGCTCCAGCGCCTTGGCCACAATCGCCGACGTGCCGATCACATCGGTGCCGTGGATGTCGTCGTCATTGACGTGCACGGCCTTGTCCGCACCCATCGACAGCGCCTTGCGCAGCGCGTCCTTGGCATCGTCCGGGCCCACCGTCAGCACGGTGACCTCCGCGTCCCCACTGGCCTCGGCGATCCGCAGCGCCTGCTCCACGCCGTACTCGTCCAGCTCCGACAGCAGCCCGTCCACGGACTCACGGTCGGTCGTCGTGTCCTCCGCGAACCGACGGTCGCCCGTCGCATCGGGCACGTACTTCACACAGACAACGATCCTCAAGCTCAC
>NZ_LIQR01000040.1 GCF_001418575.1 Peterkaempfera griseoplana | reverse complement strand
CGCGGTGGTGAACCTGCTGGCCGGCAAGGGCAGCGCCGCGGACATCGCCAAGAACACCAACGCTGCCGCCGCGAAGGGCTGAGTAAGCGACAATGAGCAACCCCCTGGGTACTGACACGGCCACCGGCCGCCAGTCGCAGGGCACGCCTGGAGTCGGGGGCGCGGCCACGGCCGCGGCCCCGGCTTCGCCGCGAGCGGCAGCGCGCCGCCGCGGCCGTGCCAAGATGCGGCTTGAGATCGCGCTCCTGTCCGGACCGGCGATCCTCATGTTCCTGGCGTTCGTGATCTTCCCGGTCGCACTCGCCGCGTACTACGGCTTCTACCGGTGGCACGGCTACGGAGCGCCCACCGACTGGGTCGGCCTGAACAACTACAAGCTGATCCTCAAGGACCCCGCCTTCCAGCAGGTGCTGTGGCACAACGGCTGGATCCTGGTGCTCTCACTGGTCATCCAGGGCCCACTGGCGATCATCCTCGCGCTCCTGCTCAACCAGAAGATCCGCGGCCGCTCCATCATCCGCATCCTCATCTTCGTGCCCTACGTCATCTCCGAGGTCATCGTCGGCACCGGCTGGAGCCTGATGCTCCAGAGCAACGGCGCCGTCAACGACCTGCTGGCACACATCGGACTCGGCTCCCTGCAAGCGGAATGGCTCTCCAGCCCCAAGCTGGCCCTGTGGACCCTGATGGGCATCATCTCCTGGAAGTACATCGGCTTCGCCGTCATCCTGATGCTCGCCGGCCTGCAGTCCATCCCCGACGAACTCTTCGAGGCCGCCGCCATCGACGGCGCCTCCTACTGGCAGATGCAGCGCCGCATCACCCTGCCACTGCTCGGCCCCACCATCCGCATCTGGGCCTTCCTGTCGATCATCGGCTCACTGCAGCTGTTCGACCTGGTGTTCATCATCTGGGGACCCTACGTCTCCAGCACCGCGGGCACCTCCACCATGGCGATCTACATGGTCGCCCAGGGCCGCAACGCGGGCAACTACGGCTACGGCAGCGCCATCGCGGTCGTGATGTTCCTCATCTCGCTCATCGTCGCGCTGCTCTACCAGCGCTTCGTGCTGCGCCGCGACCTCCAGGGTGCCGTCACTGAAGGAGACAAATGATGAGCGCCACCACCGCCGACTCCTTCACCTCCTCCAGCACCGAACCCACCGCCCCCACCGGCCGCCGCGACCGCCGCGACAAACCGCAGAAGTGGGGCAACCCCTTCACCTACTTCATCGCGCTGCTGTTCATCGGCGTCTGCATCGCCCCGGTGCTCTACATCGTGATCGGCGGGTTCCGCACCAACTCGCAGATCTCCACCAGCCCCGCGGGCCTGCCCCACCCCTGGATCGTCGGCAACTACATCAGCGTCCTGAAGAACGTGACGTTCTGGGGCGAATTCGCCAACTCCGTCATCGTCGCGCTCGCCAGCACCATCGGCACGACCATCCTCGGACTCATGGTGAGCTTCGTCCTCGCCCGCTACGACTTCAAGCTCAAAGGCGCGATGTACTCCCTGTTCGCCGCCGGCCTGATGTTCCCCCTGGTCATCGCGATCACCCCGCTCTACATCGTGGTCAAGGACCTCGGCCTCGTCGACAGCCTCCTCGGCGTGATCATCCCCCAGATCGCCTTCGGCCTGCCGACCACCGTCATCATCCTGGTCCCGTTCCTGCGCGCCATCCCCAACGAGATCGAGGAAGCCGCCGCCATCGACGGCGCCAGCCGCCTCGGCTTCTTCTTCCGCATGGTCATCCCCCTGTCCCTCCCGGGCGTAGTGACCGTCGGCATCCTCGGCTTCATCGGCAGCTGGAACAACTACGTCCTGCCCCTGTACATCCTCAACTCCACCGCCAACTACACCCTCCCCCTGGGCGTCCAGCAGTTCTCCACCGAGTACTCCGTGGACACCGCCAAGGTCCTCGCCTTCACCTCCCTCGCCATGCTCCCCGCACTGATCTTCTTCGCCATCTTCGAGAAGAAGATCGTCGGCGGCCTCACCGGCGCCGTGAAGGGCTGACCCCCACCACACCACAACACGCTTGCCCCCGCCGGTCTCCGGCGGGGGCAAGCTGTTGTCCCGGCCCCGGAGCATCCGGCGGGTGTGCGAGGGGCGGGGCACGGGCAGGAGACCGCCGTCCGCCGACCTGGCGCCAGGTCGGAGCAGCCCGTACGGTCCCCGGAGTCAGGTAGTCCCCGTGCCCCCAGTCGCCGAGTCCGTGCTCGAGGTCGCACGGCGGCACCATGATCCCGTCGTCGTGCAGACCGTCCGCGCCACCGTGGCCGCCATGCTGGCGTACCAGGCCGCCCTCTGGCTGACCAACGACCCCGCGCCGCTGCTGGCGCCGCTCACCGCACTGCTGGTCGTGCAGGTCACCCTGTACGCCACGCTCACCAACGGCGTCCGCCGGGTGGTCAGCGTGGTGGCGGGGGTGCTGCTGGCCGTCGGCTTCAGCGATCTGGTGGGGTTGAGCTGGTGGAGCCTCGGGCTGCTGATCCTGGCCTCGCTGGTGCTCGGCCATCTCATCCGGGTGGACGAGTACGTCCCGGAGGTCGCGATCAGCGCCATGCTGGTGCTCGGGGTCACCCATGTCACCCAGACGGCCTTCGGCCGGGTGAACGAGACCGTGATCGGCGCGGTGGTGGGCACCCTGGTCAACCTGGTGGTCGTACCGCCGGTGTTCGTGCAGCCGGCCGGGGAGGCGATCGAGGCGCTGGCGGGGCGGATGCGGGCGCTGCTGCTGGGGATCGCCGCCGCGAGTGACCGGGTCTCGCGGCAGGAGGCGGTGGACTGGCTGCACGAGGCCCGCCGGCTGGACCACGACATCGTCCGGGTGGACGCGGAGCTGACCCGGGCCGAGGAGAGCCTGCGGCTCAACCCCCGGGTCCGGGAGGGCGAACTGGCCCGGCTGGTGCTGCGCAGCGGACTGGACACCCTGGAGATCTGCGCCGTGGTGCTGCGCACCCTGTGCCGGGCGTTCGCCGATCTGGCGGACGAGCGGACGGCGGGTGGGGGCGGGGTCTACCCCGCCGAGGTGGCAGCGCCGCTGCGGGAGCTGCTGGAGCACCTGGCCGCGGCGGTGGACGGCTTCGGCCGGCTGATCACGGCGCAGGTGTCGGCCAGCGCCGAGCAGGCCGAGGAGGAGCTGGCGCAGGCGCTGCTGGACGGGCGGCGGGCCCGGCAGCGGATCGCGGAGCGGCTGGTGGACGAGATCCGGCGGCGTCCGGAGCGCTGGCCGCTGCACGGGTCGCTGCTGGCCGACATCGACCGGCTGCTGGACGAGCTGGACGTGGAGCGGCGGTCGCAGATGCTGGCGGAGTCCATGGAGCGGCACCGTGGTGAGCAGCGCGACCGGTGGCAGGGGATGCGCGGGGTGCCGGCCTGGCTCACGGGACGACGGAGATAATTCACGGCTTAGTCTTAGCTATTGACACCCAGTTTGGCATGCCCATAACTTCCCCTCGGCGGTGTCCAGTCCGCACCCGCCGCCGAGGAGGAATCCCGTGAGAACGGTCCCCACGACCCTGCGGCCACCCCGCCGCGCCGTCCCCAGCGCCCTGGCGTTCGCCCTGACCGTGGCCTTCACCGGTGCCGCCGCCACGCTCGCGGCCCCCAGCGCGGGCGCCGCCACGCTGCCCACCGGCTGGACCACGGTCGTCGCCGGCAACAGCGGCAAGTGCGTGGACGCCGCCGCCGCGTCCACCGCCGACGGCACCGCCGTGCAGCAGTACACCTGCAACGGCACCGGCGCCCAGCTCTGGCAGTTCCAGGACGCCGGCAACGGCTACTACCGGGTGAACAGCCAGGGCGACGCCACCAGGGTCTGGGACGTCACCGACGTCTCCACCGCCGACAGCGCCAAGATCCAGCTCTGGGCCTACGGAAGCGGCGCCAACCAGCAGTGGCAGCCGGTGGCCGAGGCGGGCGGGACGTACCACTTCGTCAACCGCAACAGCGGCAAGTGCCTGGACGTGCCCTCCGCCTCCACCGCCGACAGCGTCCAGCTGCAGCAGTACACCTGCAACGGCACCGCCGCCCAGTCCTTCACCCTGGGAGCCGCCGCCACTCCCCCGCCGCCGGCCGGCACTCCCGACTTCGGCCCCAACGTCACGGTCTTCGACCCCTCGATGCCGGCAGCCACCATTCAGAGCCGGCTCAACACGGTCTTCGGCCAGCAGGAGAGCAACCAGTTCGGCGCCCAGCGCTACGCCCTGCTCTTCAAGCCCGGCAGCTACAGCGTCGACGCCAACGTCGGCTTCTACACCCAGGTCGCCGGTCTCGGCCTCTCCCCCGACGACGTGACCATCAACGGGGCCGTGCACGCCGAGGCGGACTGGTTCCAGGGCAACGCCACCCAGAACTTCTGGCGCGACGCCGAGAACCTCTCGGTCAACCCGACCGGCGGCACCGACCGCTGGGCCGTCTCCCAGGCCGCGCCCTACCGCCGGATGCACGTCCGCGGCAACCTCCAGCTGGACGACGGCGGCTGGTCCAGCGGCGGGTTCATCGCCGACTCCAGGATCGACGGCCAGGTGCGGTCCGGCTCCCAGCAGCAGTGGCTCTCCCGCAACACCCAGTGGGGCAGCTGGACCGGCTCCAACTGGAACATGGTCTTCGTGGGCGACGTCAACGCCCCCGCCAACAGCTTCCCCAACCCGCCGTACACCACCGTCGCCCAGAGCCCGGTGACCCGCGAGAAGCCGTTCCTGTACGTCGACTCCGCGGGCGCCTGGAAGGTCTTCGTGCCCGCCGTGCGCAGCAACACCCAGGGCACCAGCTGGGCCTCGGGCAGCCAGCCCGGCACCTCGCTGCCGATCGACCAGTTCTTCATCGTCAAGCCGGGCGCCACCTCGGCCGACATCAACGGCGCCCTCGCCCAGGGCAAGAACCTGCTCTTCACCCCGGGCGTCTACCACCTGGCCCAGACCATCAATGTGACCCGCCCGGACACCGTGGTCCTCGGCCTCGGCCTGGCCACCCTGGTGCCCGACAACGGCATCACCGCGATGACCGTCGCCGACGTGGACGGGGTGAACATCGCCGGACTGCTGATCGACGCCGGCCAGGTCAACTCCCCGGTGCTGATGCAGGTCGGCCCGGCCGGCTCCGCCGCGAGCCACGCCGCCGACCCCACCTCGCTGCACGACGTCTTCTTCCGCATCGGCGGCGCCGGCGTCGGCAAGGCCACCCAGTCGCTGGTGGTCAACAGCAGCAATGTGATCGGCGACCACATGTGGCTGTGGCGGGCCGACCACGGCAGCGGCGTCGGCTGGACCTCCAACACGGCAGCCAACGGCCTGGTGGTCAACGGCAACGACGTCACCATGTACGGCCTGTTCGTCGAGCACTACCAGCAGTACCAGGTGATCTGGAACGGGAACGGCGGACGGACCTACTTCTTCCAGAACGAGATGCCCTACGACCCGCCGAGCCAGGCCGCCTGGATGAACGGTTCCACCAGGGGCTGGGCGGCCTACAAGGTCGCCGACCCGGTGACCACCCACGAGGCGTGGGGCCTGGGCAGCTACTGCTACTTCAGCAGCAATCCGGCCGTGGTCGCCGAGCACTCCTTCGAGGTGCCGGACCGCTCGGGGGTCCGCCTCCACGACATGGTCACGGTCTCGCTCGGCGGCACCGGCACCATCAACCACGTCGTCAACTCCACCGGCGGCCCCTCCAACTCGGCCTCCAACGTCGCCGATCTGGTGAGCTACCCCTGATCCTCCTCCCCGGGCGACGCGCCGCGCCCCGGCCGGTGACCGCACCGGCCGGGGCGCGGCCGTCTCCGGCCGCGGTCACTCGGGGCGGCGCAGCGCCTCGGGCGTACGCAGGGCCTCGGGCGTACGCAGGGCGTCGGCAGGGGCACCCGGCCGGCCCGGCGCCACCGAGGCGTGCCGGGCGGTGGAGGCACCGGCCGCCCCGGTCGCCATGGCGGGCGTGGCGGCCGTGGCGGCCGCGGCCGGTGGGGAACCAGGCTGGGACAGCGGCCGGCCGGCGGCTCCGGCCTGCTCGATGGCCTGCCGGGCCTGCTCCACCGGTGAGCGAACGGTGAGCGCCGCCGCCGTGGCGGCGGACACCGGTTCCGGCGCGGACAGCGTCCCGCTGTGGCTGCGCAGCCTCCGGCCCGCGGCCTCGTCCAGGGTGACCGGGCGCTGCAGCCGGGCGGCGAGCCGGCCGGCCTCCTGGCCCAGCGCGGCGACGTCCTCCCAGCGCAGCTGGACCACCAGCCGCAGTTCGGCCCCGCCGTCGGGGAGGGCCAGTACCGGGACGCTGCTCTGGTCGTTCATGGGCGGTCCTCCACGGTCGGAAGCGGGGCACCGCCGCCGGCAGCGGGGCGGTGCGGGCACGACGGGGGATACGGCGCCCCGGCGCCCGCGGTTCACCGTCCCGCCGGACCGGCCTCAGCCGACCGGCACCACCGCCACCGGGCAGTGCGCATGGTGCAGCACCGCATGGACCACGCTGCCCAGGTGCATCCCCAGCCGCCCCATCCGGCCGCGCCGCGGCGCGCCGACCACCAGCAGCGAGGCGTGCGCGGACGCCTCCACCAGGGCGGCCGCGGCCGGGCCGCCCACCACGTCCAGCACCACCTGGCTGCGCGGGAAGTCCCCGCGGCCGGCCTCCACGGTGCGGGAGAGCAGCGCGGTGTGCTCCCGCTCCTCCTCGTCGAGACTGTCGACCAGCGGCACCATATGGCCCGCGTCGGCCACTGCCGACCAGGTGTGCAGGGCCCGTACCGGAGCGCCGCGCAGCGCAGCGGTGGCACAGGCGAACCGGACCACCGGGACGTCCTGCTCGCCCAGCACCCCGACCAGCACACTGAGCCCCTGCGCGGGCGCCGGAGGGGCGTGCACCACCACCACCGGACACTCTGTGTGGGCGGCCACCCGGCGGCTGACCGAGCCCAGCAGCAGCGAGGAGAAGCCGCCCCGGCCGCGCGAGCCGATCACCAGCAGGGAGTACGGCCCAGTGGCGTCCAGCAGTGCCGCGGCCGGCTCGTCGGTGCTGACCGCGGCGGCGATCTCCAGATCCGGGTGGCGGGCCGCGACCTGCGCGGCGGCCTCGGCCAGCAGATCGCGGCCGCTCTGCTCGATCAGGCCGGTGGCTCCGGCGGAGGCGCGCCGGGAGAGGGTCGCCGTGCCGAGGTCGACGGCGTGCACCAGGCGCAGCAGGCAGCCGCGGTGCCGGGCCTCCGCCGCGCCCCACTCCAGGGCCGGGCCCGACTCCGGGAGGGCGTCGACGCCGACCACGATCTCCTGCACCTGGGGGCTGTCGTCCATCGATGGGCTCCTCCGCGGCGTACGGCGCCCGGCGACGCCCCGGCCTCCAGGATCACCCGGCCCGCCCGGCACGGCTGCCGGGCCCACCCGCAGGGGTGGTGACGGGTGAGCCGGTCAGACCAGCTCGCGGCCCAGGCCGGCGGGGTGCGTCCCGGGGCCGGCCGGGGGGTCCAGCTGCTTGCCCAGGTAGACGCTCTCCGGCTCGTCCCGGTAGACGCCGAACGGCCGCACCGGCGCATAGCCCTCCGAGGAGTACAGACCGATGGCCTCGGGCTGCTCGGTGCCGGTCTCCAGCACCATCCGGCCGCGTCCGGCCCCGGCGGCGGTGGCCTCCAGCCGGCGCAGCATGGCGCGGGCCAGCCCGCGGCCCCGGGCGGCGGGGACCACGTACATCCTCTTGAGTTCGGCGTCGCCGTCCTGCAGCCCGCGCTCGTCCGCACCCCGGGCCCGCCAGCCCCCGCAGGCGACCGGCTCGCCGTCGAGGTAGCCGACCGCGAAGAGCCCCTCGGGCAGGTCGAACTCGCTCGCGTCGACCGGGGTGACGTCCATGCCGCCGTACCGGACCACGTACTCCTGCTGCACCTCGGCGATCAGCCGCACTGCATCGGGGTGTGCATACCCCACCACGCGTATCTCCACGGTCGACCAGGGTACCCAGCGCGGATCGGCGGGGCTTCGGGGCCGCCCCGCGGCGCGACCTGGGCTTCTGCGCCGCCGCCCGGCCGGATGCCCTCAGCGCCGCGAGAGGGGATCTTGGGCGTGCGACACGGCCGACGTCACGGCATTGATCGGAAAATCACCCTTTTGCCGCTTTCGTCATCTATTACTTCTTGTCACCATGAAGACACGTTCCGTAGCTCTCTCGCGGAATGCTGTCCCCCTCTTCGAGGAGCACCCCCCATGATCCTCTCCTGTTCCGGCGTCGTCTTCCTGGGCACGGTCGTCTTCCTGCTGTCACGCAAGTGCGGACTCAGGGTCGCTCATGCCATCACCTGCGCCCTCTTCGGGTTCTTCCTGGCGAGCACCGCCATCGCGCCCAGCATCCACGCCGGCAGCCAGAGCCTCGCGGGGCTGCTCGGCGGCCTCAGATTCTGAACCGGCTCACCCTTCAAGGCCCGGGAGCGGACCCCACCGCCCCGGGCCTCCTCCCGTCCCGCCAACCACCGCACCACCGCTCGGGGAGTTCCGATGTCCCTCAACCGCAACCTTGTACGCGGCCGCGAACTGGCCCGCACCGCCGGGGACCACGTCGCCGACGCGCTGGGACCGCTGACGGTGGTGGGCCGCGGACTGCGCCACCATCTCGGATGGCTGCGGGCCTGGTGGAAACGCACCCCCACGGACCGCCGCGGGCCGGCGCTGCTGCTGGCCGCGGCGATGGTGGGCGCCCTGGCGGTACTGCCGTACGGTCTGCTGCTGGCCGCCGCCGCACTGGCCGCCTCCGCCGCCTGGGCCGGCCGGGACCGCTCCGCCGAACCCGCGGCGGCACCCGACCCCGCGCACCTCAAACTCCAGGCCGTGTACGCGGCGCTGACCCCCTGTCTGGCCCGCGCCGACGACCCCCGGCCGCTCTACGCCCACGGCGGCGACCACACCAAGGTGTTCACCCGCTGGGAGTTCGACGCGGAGGGCCGCCTCGCCGACCTGGAGCTCGACTACCCCGCGTACTTCCCGGACAGCGAACCCGCCGCCCGGGCGCGGGTGGAGCAGGTGCTTCAGGCCAAGGCGGGCCGCGTCCGCGAGTACCGCTTCGGCTGGGACGAGGAGGGCAACCGGCTGCGGATGCAGGCCCTCGCACCGCTGCCCGGCATCACCGTGCAGCCCTTCGTGGCCGCCCCCGGAGAGATCGTGCTGGGGATCACCGACGCGGAGGGCAGCGACCGCACCATCCCCGTCCGCCAGGGCGGCATCCCCACCCACCAGCCGCCGGTCGTCTGGCGTACCGCCGCCCGCACCGCCGACGCCCATCTGCTGGCCTTCGGGACCCCCCGGGCGGGCACCTCCACGCTGCTGCGCTCCATCGCCCTCCAGGTGCTGCCCTGGGCGGACGTGGTGGTGATCGACGGGGCCGGAACCGGCGAGCACGGCTGCCTGGTCGGCCGGCCCGGCGTGCGCCGGGTGGAGACCAGCCTGCACGGAGCGATCGCCGCCCTGCAGTGGGCGGCCGGTGAGACCACCCGCCGGCTGGCGGCGCTCGACCGCGCCCGGCTGGGCGGCGGCACACCGCCGAGAAGTGTCACCCGACCGCTGTGGCTGCTGCTCGACCACCCGGCCGAACTCAGCGAACTGGCCCACGCCGAAGGCCGTCCCGACCCCCAGGACCTGCTGGAGGTCCCGCTGCGGCAGGGCCGCGCCACCCGGATCGGCGTGGTGGTCGCCGAGCACCTCGGGGCGCTGGAGCGGATCCGGCCCGTGGTCCGGGCCACCGCCAAGGCCCGGCTGGTCCTGGGCACCCCGACCGCCGCCCAGGCCGAGGCCGCGCTGGGCGCCCCGCTGGAGATCACTCCCCCGGCCCGCACCCCCGCCGGCCGCGGCTACGCACGGCTCGGCGCCGCAGCGCCGGTGCGGATCCAGGTGCCGGCCGCCCCGGACCCGCTGGACGACGACGCCCCGGCCGACCAGCGGCAGGCGGTGATCGCCCTGCTCCCTCACACCGACACCCGCACCGAGGCCGCCGCGCCCACCGCCGACCTGGTCAAGCGCCCCGTACGCTGACCCCGGGCCGGCGCGGCGTGACGGCGGGGGGCCTCCGCGGGGCTCCCCGCCGTCACGCCGGTCACGCCACGAAGACCTCGACCCCCGGGCCGGCGGGGGCGCCGCCGGCCACCGAGTCCGCGGCCAGCGCAAGCCGGCGGACGGCCTCCCTCGCGGTGTCCCCGCCGACGGTGAGCGGCAGTCTGATGTACTGCTCGAACGCCCCGTCCAGGCCGAAGCGGGTCCCCGCGGCGATCCGCACCCCGTGCCGGTCGCCCTGGGCGGCCAGCGCCGCACCGGAGAGCCCGTCGGTGCGCACCCACAGGGTCAGGCCGCCCGGCGGCAGGTCGAAGCTCCAGCCCGGCCGGGCACTGCGCAGCGCCGCGGCCAGGTCGTCCCGATGGACGCGGATCCGGCGGCGGCGGTCGGCCAGGGCCTCGTCCCAGCCCTCGCGCAGCAGCCTGGCGACGGCCAGCTGCTCCAGCACCGGGGAGCCCAGGTCGCCGTACGACCGCGCGGAGACCAGCCGGCGGATCACCGCGGGGGCGGCGCGGACCCAGCCGATGCGCAGTCCGGCCCAGAGCGCCTTGCTGGCCGAGCCGACGGTGACCACCGCGCCGCCGGGGTCGAAGGCCGCCAGTGGTCTCGGCAGCGCACGAGCGGCGGCGTCCTCCAGGGCCAGCTCGGCCATGGTCTCGTCGGCGACCAGGACGGTGCCCGCCGCCCGGGCCGCCGCGACCAGGGCGGCCCGCTGCTCGTCGGGGACGAGGGTGCCCGTCGGGTTGTGGAAGTCGGGGATGACATAGGCGGCGCGCGGGGCGGCGCCCCGCAGGACCCGGCGCCACTCCGCCGGGTCCCAGCCGGACAGGGCGTCCCCCATCCCCACGGGGACCAGCCGCAGGCCGTCGCGGCGCAGCATCTGCAGCACGTTGGCGTAGCTGGGGGCCTCCACCGCGACCCGGTCGCCCGGGCCGGTGAGCAGCCGGCGCACGGCCTGGAGGGCGCCCATGGCGCCGGTGGTCACCATGATCTGCTCGGGCATGGTGGGGACGCCGCGCGCGGTGTAGTGGTCCGCGAGGGCCTCCCGCAGGGCGGGCACCCCCGCCGGGTGGTCGCCGTGGCCTCGGGTGTGGGCCGGGAGGTCCTGCAGTGCCGCGGTGTAGCCGGCGGTGAGCCAGGGTTCCGGGGCGGGCAGGGCGGCGCAGCCGAGGTCGATGACGGCGCCGGCCAGTTCGGGGGGCAGCGGTTCCACGCCGCCGGTGGGCACCGGGTGGCCGTCGGGCAGCACGGTCCAGCTGCCGGATCCGCGCCGGCTCGTCAGATAGCCCCAGTCGCGGAGCTGCTGGTAGCCGGCGGCGACGGTGGTGCGGCTGACCCCGAGGGCCGCGGCGAGCTCCCGCTCGGCGGGCAGCCGGACGCCCACGCCCAGCCGTCCCTCCATGAGCAGCAGCCGGGCCGACTCGGCGAGCCCGCGGTACGCGGGGGTCCGTCCCCGCGGCGGGAAGCCCGCGCCGCCCAGCAGGGCGGCAAGCCGGGCGGAGCCCACGATGGTGGTCCATCGACGGTCCGGCATCAGTCCACCTTTCCCGGATTGGCCCTCGATCACCAGTCCGATCCTGCTTCAGAGTGGCATGGAGCAGGCCGGTGACACCAGGCCGGACCACGAGAGGACCGAGGACCATGGACGCGCGACGACTCACTCAGCTCTACGCCGGGCTGGTGCTCTACGGGGCGAGCGCCGGCCTCCAGGTGCGCAGCGGCCTGGGGCTGGACCCCTGGGACGTCTTCCATCAGGGGGTGGCCCTGCGGATCGGCTGGAGCATCGGCGAGGTCTCCTGCGCGGTCGGCGCCGTGGTGCTGCTGCTCTGGATCCCGCTGCGGCAGCGGCCGGGGCTGGGCACGGTGAGCAACGTGGTGGCCGTGGGCACCTCCATGGACGCGCTGCTGTGGGCCGTCCCTGCGCCCCGGGAGCTGCCGCTGCGCATCGCGCTGCTGGTCGTGGCGGTGCTGCTGAACGGCCTGGCGACCGGCCTCTACATCGCGGCCGGGTACGGGCCGGGGCCGCGTGACGGGCTGATGACCGGGCTGCACCGCCGCACCGGCCGTTCGATCCGGCTGGCCCGCACCGGCATCGAGGTCGCGGTGCTGGCCTCCGGGTGGCTGCTGGGCGGCACCGTGGGGGTGGGGACGGTGCTGTACGCGGTGGCGATCGGCCCGGTGGCGCAGTTCTTCCTGCGCCGCTTCGCCCGGCCGCAGGCCGGGGCCGCGGTCGCCGCCGGCGGCACCTCGGCGCCCGCCGCGGCGGACGCGGACGGGCTGCCCGAGCCGGTGGCCCGACCGGCCGGGGCCGGAGGGCGGACCGCAGCGGTGACGGCGACCGCCGGCGGGGCTGACTGACACCGGCCCCGGGCCGGGCCCTCGGGAGCCGCCCGGGCATACTCGTCCGCGTGATCAGCCGCATCCGCGCCCGCCACCCCTTCCTGGACCACCCCGGTCTGCTCGCCTTCGCCCATCGCGGCGGCGCCCTCGGCGCCCCCGAGAACACCCTGGCCGCCTTCGAGCAGGCGGTGGCGCTCGGCTACCGCTATCTGGAGACGGATGCGCGGGTCACCGCCGACGGAACCCTGCTGGCGTTCCACGACGCCCGGCTGGAGCGCACCACGGACGCCACCGGCGCGGTCGCCGAACTCCCCTGGCGCACCGTGCGGAGCGCACGCGTGGGCGGCAGCGAGCCCATCCCCCTGCTGGAGGAGCTGCTCGACGCCTTTCCGCAGGCCAGGGTGAACATCGATGTCAAGAGCGGCGCCGCGGTGGCGCCGCTGGTGGAGGCGGTACGCCGGACCGGCTCCTGGGACCGGGTGTGCGTGGGCGCCTTCTCCGACCGCAGACTGGCCCGGGTCAGGGCCGCGGCCGGCCCCCGGCTGGCCACCTCGCTGGGCCCCCGGTCGGTCCTGGGGCTGCGGCTGCGGTCGCTCACCGGTCCGGTGCCGGCCGACCGGCTGCTCGGCGACCGGCTGCTGGGCGCGGCGGTGCGGCGGCAGGCCGTCTGCGTCCAGGTCCCCGTCCGCTACCCGGCGGTGGAGCAGCCGTCGCAGCCCGGCGCCGCACCGGGGAACCCGGGCGGCCGCGGTGTGACCGTCGTGGACCGCGCCTTCGTCCGCGCCGCCCACCGCCGGGGCCTGCAGGTGCATGTGTGGACGGTGGACGACCCGGAGGTGATCCGCCACCTCGTCGGCCTGGGCGTGGATGGCATCATGTCGGATCGCATCGACCTTCTGCGCGATGTGCTGGTCGAGCACGGCGTCTGGTCCGGCTGACAGCGACCCGTCTCAGGGGGGCAGGAACCGGATGGACGCCAGGCAGACGAGAGCTGCGGACAGCACGCCCGCCGCGGTGACGGACGGCGGTGGCGCCACCGACGCACACCGGCGGCGGATCCAGCGGGGCTGGTACTTCTACGACTGGGCCAACTCCGTCTTCTCCACCACCGTGGTCACCGTCTTCCTCGGCCCCTATCTGACCTCGGTCGCCGAGAACGCGGCGGACGCCGGCGGCTATGTGCACCCGCTGGGGCTGCCGGTGCGCTCCGGTGCGGTGTTCCCCTATGCGGTCTCCGCCTCGGTACTGCTGTCGGTCCTGGTGATGCCCCTGGTGGGGGCGGTCGCCGACCGTACGGGACGGCACCGGGTGCTGATGGGGGCCTTCGCCTATCTGGGCGCCGCCGCCACCGCGGCGATGTTCCTGCTGCGCGGCGACCGCTATCTGCTGGGCGCGGGGCTGCTGGTCCTGGCCAATGTCGCCTACGGCGTCTCGGTGGTGCTGTACAACTCCTTCCTGCCGGCGGTCGCCACGCCCGAGGAGCGGGACGCGGTCTCCTCCCGGGGCTGGGCGTTCGGCTACGCCGGCGGCGCGCTGCTGCTGGTGCTCAACCTGGTGCTGTACCAGGGCCACGAGGGCTTCGGTGTCTCCGAGGGCGACGCGGTGCGGATCTGCCTCGCCTCGGCCGGGGTCTGGTGGGCGGGGTTCACCCTGCTGCCGATGCTGCGGCTGCCCGACCGTGCGGGTTCGCCGTCGGACGGGCTCGCCGACGACGGGTCCGGGTCGGGCTTCCGGCAGCTGCGGGCCACCCTGGGCGAGATGCGCCGCTACCCGCTGACCCTGCTCTTCCTGGCCGCGTACCTCTGCTACAACGACGGCGTCCAGACGGTGATCTCCCAGGCGTCGCTGTACGGCAGCCGGGAGCTGGGCATGGCGCAGGGCTCCCTGGTGGTGGCGGTGCTGATGGTGCAGGTGCTGGCGGTCGGAGGGGCGCTGCTCTTCGGCCGGCTGGCGCGCCGCTACGGAGCCCGGCGGGCCATTCTGGGGTCGTTGGTGGCCTGGGGCTGCACGGTGGCGGCGGGGTATGTGCTGCCGGCCCACCGGCCGGTCTGGTTCTTCGCACTGGCCGCGCTGATCGGTCTGGTGATGGGCGGCAGCCAGGCGCTGTCCCGGTCGCTCTTCTCCCATCTGGTGCCGCCCGGCCGGGAGGCCGAGTACTTCAGCGTCTACGAGGTGAGCGACCGGGGAACCAGCTGGCTGGGACCGCTGGTCTTCGGACTGGCCTTCCAGCTGACCGGGAGCTACCGGGCGGCGATCGTGTCGCTGCTGGTCTTCTTCGCGGTGGGCTTCCTGCTGCTGCTGCGGGTTCCGGTGCGCCGGGCGATCACGGAGGCGGGCAACCCGGTGCCGGACGCGGTCTGAGCGGCCTTGCATGTACCTGATACATCCGGGTAGCCGCGTAGTGTACGCCGATTGCAGCCGTCAGGATTCGTCACTGCGTGCAAAAAACTGCAAACCCTGGGTGACATGGCATGCCAGATGTGACAAAAAGGGCGGCGATGGGTACAACGGGGGCGGCACGACGGACGACGCAGGTCCCCAGGACGGGAATCTTCGACATCGGCCGAGCGTTGACCGATTCGACGAAGACAGCGAAACCACGAAGACAGCGACCACCAGTCCTGTGGGCCACAAGCCCGGGAGGCACGATTCATGAGTGAGCGAGCTCTCCGCGGCACGCGACTCGGGGCCACCAGCTACGAGACCGACCGCGGTATCGATCTGGCTCCGCGCCAGACCGTTGAGTACGCATGTCAGAACGGACACCGCTTCGAGGTGCCGTTCTCCGTGGAAGCCGAGATCCCGCCCGTGTGGGAGTGCCGCTTCTGCGGCACCGAGGCTCTCCTGCTCGACGGCGACGAGCCGGAGGAGAAGAAGGTGAAGCCGGCGCGCACCCACTGGGACATGCTCATGGAGCGCCGGACCAGGGAGGAGCTGGAGGAGGTTCTGGCCGAGCGCCTGGCCGTACTCCGCTCCGGCGGGATGAATCTGGCGGTCCACCCGCGGGACAACCGAAAGAGCGCCTGACAGCACCACCTCCCCAACCATGACGGCGGGGAGGCGAGGGCCCTGGCGCCGGCAGAGAAGTCTGCCGGCGCCAGGGCCCTC
>NZ_LIQR01000004.1 GCF_001418575.1 Peterkaempfera griseoplana | reverse complement strand
ACCGCGGCCGCCGCTCCCCCGCCGCCGGGCACGGTGAGCCCCGGGGCGGCGCTTCGGCGGCGGCGGCCGGGCCGGGCAAACCCGCTGGCAGCAAACGGGGCGACACGACATGATGCGATCGGGCGTCCCTGTGCGGGCGCCCGTGCGCCGTCGTACCGGGAACTCCCGGCTCCTGCGACGGCGGCTCCCGAACCCGGACAGGAGTGCAATGCCGGAGACACCCACCACGGCCCGCACCGGGGCCGTCGACCCGCTCTTCCTCGCCCTTCCGCTGCGCACTCTCGCGGACGCGGCCCTGGCACGGGCGCGAGCGCTGGGCGCGAGCCACGCCGACTTCCGCCTGGAGCGGATCCGCAGCGCCTCGTGGCGGCTGCGCGACGCGCGTCCCGCAGGCTCGTCCGACGGCGTGCAGCTGGGCTTCGCCGTCCGGGTGGTGCTGGGAGGCGCGTGGGGCTTCGCGGCCGGGGTGGACCTGACGCCGGAGGCGGCGGCCCGGGTGGCGGAGCAGGCGGTGGCGGTGGCCCGGCTGTCCTCGCAGGTGAGCGCGGCGGCGGGTGGCAACGACCTGGTGGAGCTGGCCGAGGAGCCGGTCTACCCGGACGCGGTGTGGACCTCCTCCTACGAGATCAACCCGTTCGCGGTGCCGGACGCGGAGAAGACCGCGCTGCTCGCCGACTGGAGCCGGCGGCTGCTGGACGCGGACGGCGTCTCCCATGTGGACGCCTCGCTGCTGACCGTCCAGGAGAACAAGTTCTACGCGGACACCGCGGGCACCGTCACCACCCAGCAGCGCATCCGGCTGCACCCGGTGCTGGAGGCCGTGTCGGTGGACGAGCGCACCGGCGCCTTCGACTCGATGCGCTCCATCGCGCCGCCCGCCGGCCGCGGCTGGGAGTATCTGCGCGGCACCGGCTGGGACTGGGACCGGGAGATCGCCGAGATCCCCGAGCTGCTGGCGGAGAAGATGCGGGCGCCGAGCGTCCAGGCGGGCCGCTACGACCTGGTGGTCGACCCGTCCA
Organism: Peterkaempfera griseoplana; assembly: GCF_001418575.1. Taxonomy (GTDB): domain Bacteria; phylum Actinomycetota; class Actinomycetes; order Streptomycetales; family Streptomycetaceae; genus Peterkaempfera; species Peterkaempfera griseoplana. Next base: position 9,237 of record NZ_LIQR01000004.1, on the reverse strand, counting down.
ACCTCTGGCTGACCATCCATGAGTCGATCGGCCACGCCACCGAGCTGGACCGGGCGCTCGGCTACGAGGCCGCGTACGCGGGCACCTCCTTCGCCACCTTCGACAAGCTGGGCAGCCTGCGGTACGGCTCCGAGATCATGCACGTCACCGGCGACCGCACCGCCGAGCACGGCCTGGCCACCGTGGGCTGGGACGACGAGGGTGTGCAGACCCAGTCCTGGGACCTGGTGAAGGACGGGGTGCTGGTCGGCTACCAGCTCGACCGGCGCATCGCCCGGCTCAAGGACCTGGGCCGCTCCAACGGCTGCGCCTTCGCCGACTCCCCCTCGCACGTCCCGGTGCAGCGGATGGCCAACGTCTCGCTGCAGCCGGCCGTGGGCGGCCCCGACACCGAGGGCCTGATCGCCGGGGTGGAGGACGGCGTCTACATCGTCGGGGACCGCTCCTGGTCCATCGACATGCAGCGCTACAACTTCCAGTTCACCGGGCAGCGTTTCTACCGGATCAGGAACGGCCGGCTGGCCGGGCAGCTCAAGGACGTGGCGTACCAGGCCACCACCACCGACTTCTGGGGCTCCATGGAGGCCGTCGGCGGCCCGCAGACCTATGTCCTCGGCGGCGCCTTCAACTGCGGCAAGGCCCAGCCCGGGCAGACCGCCGCGGTCAGCCACGGCTGCCCGTCCGCGCTCTTCCGCAACGTCAATGTGCTCAACACCCAGCAGGAGGCGGGTCGCTGATGCAGTCCACCCACGGCACCGCGCCGCACGAGATCGTCGAGCGCGCGCTGGAACTCTCCCGCGCCGACGGCTGCGTGGTGATCGCCGACGAGGAGTCCTCGGCCAACCTGCGCTGGGCCGGCAACGCCCTCACCACCAACGGGGTCACCCGCAGCCGCACCCTCACGGTGATCGCCACCGTGGACGGCGCCGAGGGCACGGCCTCGGGGGTGGTCTCCCGGGAGGCCGTCACCGCAGCCGAGGTGGAGTCGCTGGTACGGGCCGCCGAGGCCGCCGCCCGCGACGCCGGCCCCGCGGAGGACGCCCGGCCGCTGGTCGGCGGGGGACGCGTCGATTCCGGCTTCACCGCCGCCCCGGCCGAGACCGACATCGGCGTCTTCGCCGACTTCGCTCCGGCCCTCGGTGAGGCCTTCGCCCGCTCCCGGGACGGCGGCCGGCTGCTCTACGGCTTCGCCCGGCACGAGCTGACCTCCACCTATCTGGGCACCTCCACCGGCCTGCGGCTGCGGCACGACCAGCCCACCGGCACCGTGGAGTTCAACGCCAAGACCGCCGACCTGGCGGCCTCCGCCTGGGCCGGGGCCGCGACCCGGGACTTCCGTGACGTGGACGCCGCCGCCCTGCAGCAGGAGGTGGCGCAGCGCCTGGAGTGGGGCAAGCGGCGGATCGACCTGCCCGCCGGGCGGTACGAGACCCTGCTGCCGCCGTCCGCGGTCGCCGACCTGATGGTCTACCTCGGCTGGTCGATGGGCGGCCGGGACGCCGCCGAGGGCCGCACCGTCTTCAGCAGGCCCGGCGGCGGCACCCGGCTGGGCGAGCAGCTGACCCCGCTGCCGCTGACGCTGCGCTCCGACCCCGCGGAGCGCGGCCTGGAGGCGTCGCCGTTCGTCATCGCGCACTCCTCCGGCGGGGACCAGTCGGCGTTCGACAACGGGCAGCCGCTGGCGGCGACCGACTGGATCCGCGACGGACGGCTGGCCAACCTGCTGACCACCAGGCACTCCGCCGAGCTGACCGGCCTCCCGCTGGCCCCCGCGGTGGACAACCTGGTGCTGGAGACCGCCGACCAGGCCGCCGCCCCCACCCTGGAGGAGATGGCGGCGCGTACCGAGCGCGGGCTGCTGCTCACCTGCCTCTGGTACATCCGCGAGGTCGACCCGGCGACGCTGCTGCTCACCGGTCTCACCCGGGACGGCGTCTACCTGGTGGAGGGCGGCGAGGTGGTGGGCGCGGTGAACAACTTCCGCTTCAACGAGTCGCCGGTGGACCTGCTGGGCCGGATCACCGAGGTGGGCCGCACCGAGCGCTGCCTGCCCCGCGAGTGGGGCGACTGGTTCACCCGGGCCGCGATGCCGCCGGTACGCGTCCCGGACTTCAACATGAGCTCGGTCAGCCAGGCCTCGTAGGCCGCGCCGGCCGGGCCCGGGCCCGAGGGGGGCATTCCATGGACGAACGGGAGACCGTGCGGGTCTCCAGGCACCTCAGCCGGGTGCTGCGCCACGACCCGGCGGCCGCCGGGATCACTCTGGACGCCGCCGGCTGGGTGGCAGTCGAGGAGCTGCTGGCCGGGCTCGCCCGGCGGGGCCGGACGCTCTCCCGGGAGCAGCTGGACCATGTGGTGGCCACCAACAACAAGCAGCGGTTCGCCTACTCCGAGGACGGCCTGCGGATCCGGGCCAGCCAGGGTCACTCGGTCACCGTCGACCTGGGGCTGGCACCGGCCGAGCCGCCGCCGGTGCTGTACCACGGCACCGCCTCGCGCACCCTGGCGGCGGTGCTGCGTGAGGGGCTGCGGCCGATGTCCCGGCAGCACGTCCATCTCTCCGCCGACCGGGAGACCGCGACCCGGGTCGGTGCCCGGCACGGACGTCCGGTGGTGCTGGCGGTGGACACGGCGGGCATGCGGGCGGCCGGCCATCTCTTCCGGGTGAGCGCCAACGGGGTCTGGCTGGCGGACGCGGTGCCGCCGGAGTTCCTCTCGACCGGCTGACGACAGAGCGAGGGGCCCGGCGGCCTGTGCCGTCCGGGCCCCTCGTACCGCCGCCGGTCAGCTGCGGCGCCTGCCCGCCCACATCGGGGTGACCAGGCCGATCAGCACCGCCGCCACGCCGATCTGCAGGATGTGCCGCAGCCAGTCGATACCCGAGGTGTCCCGCACTCCGAAGGCGCTGGCCAGGGCGTTGCCCACCAGACCGCCGATGATGCCGAGGATGATGGTCAGCCAGAGCGGGATCGGCTGGCGACCGGGCAGTACCAGCTTGGCGAGCAGCCCGATGATCAGGCCGGCGATGATGGCCCATACGAACGTCATGGTCTCTCCCTCTCCCGCTCCCGCCCGGTCCGGCGCCGGGGCGCACCAGGCATCTGCCCTCGGTGGACGGCCGTTACTCCCTGCAGTTGCCGACAGGGCCGGGGGGTGCTCTCGTGACCTCGCCCCGCACGGCGTACCGTGGGGACAAAGGCGGAGATCAGGGCGGCGATGGGTGATGGGGAAGAGCATCCGGCGTGGCGAGGTGATCCGGATCACCGGGGCGCGGGCGAGTCTGACCGACGATGTGCGGGGCAGGCAGCGGCGCTACATCATCTCCATGTCGATTCGCACACTCTGCGTGATCCTCGCAGTGGTGCTGTGGAATGTGGAGCGTCCGCTGGCGGTGATCGCCCTGGTGGGCGGTGCGGTGCTGCCGTACATCGCCGTGGTGGTCGCCAACGCGGGTCGCGAGAACGCGCCGGGGCTGCCCGGCAGCTTCGTCGGGGAGCAGCCCAAGCCGATGATCGGGCCGGCACCCGACCCGGAACCCGGCCAGGAGCCCCGTCCGGAACCCGTGACGCTGGTCGGCGAGGCCGAGGAGCGGCGGCAGGAGCGGACCTGAGCCGAATCCTCAGAGGAAGCTCAAATCAATAGGGGGGTTCCGTGCCCGTGCGGACCTCTCGCCGTGCCATACTGCTCACGCGCTCCGCATCCCCCGTCGGGGCGATGGACCGACGCCGGGCGGCTCCCCCCGTGGCTGCCCGGCGTCGCCATGTCCGGAGGGTGGGAGACTGGCCGTGAGACCGTTCCCACGCCGTCAGGACACGCGATGAGCACCCCCCAGCAGCCGCATCCCCTTCTCGCCTTCCCCGGCGCCGACGGCCCCGGCGGTGCGCCGGTCTGCTCGGCCAAGGGGTGCCGCGAGGCCGCCGTGTGGGTGCTGGCCTGGAACAACCCCAAGCTGCACACCCCGGACCGCCGCAAGACCTGGCTGGCCTGCGAGGAGCACCGCGAGCACCTGTCCGGGTTCCTCGGCGTGCGGGGGTTCCTCAAGGACGTGGTGGCGCTCTCCGAGTGGGCGGACTGAACGTCCCACCCGGGTGGAACGGGGAGCGCCCCGGCAGGCCGCGCGCGGCCTGGGCGCACGCTCCCGGCGTACGGCCCCGGGCGCTCAGCCGCCGATGGCCGACATCGGACGGTCGGGCTGGAGGAAGTCGGGGTTGTCGATACCGGCCCCGGCCTTCTTGCCCCACATCGCCGTCCGCCACAGCGCCGCGATCTCGCCGTCGGATCCGCCGTCCCGCAGGGCGGTGCGCAGATCGGTCTCCTCCCGGGCGAACAGGCAGTTGCGGACCTGGCCGTCGGCGGTCAGCCGGGTACGGTCGCAGGCGCGGCAGAAGGGCCGGGTGACGGAGGCGATCACCCCGACCCTGGCCGGGCCGCCGTCCACCAGCCAGCGCTCCGCCGGGGCGGCGCCGCGCCGGGCCGCGGGCTCGGGGGTGAGGGTGAACCGGGTGGCCAGGCGCTCCAGGATCTCCTCCGCGGTGACCATGGAGGAGCGGTCCCAGCCGTGCTGGGCGTCCAGCGGCATCTGCTCGATGAAGCGCAGCTCGTACCCGCGTTCCAGGCACCAGGCCAGCAGGTCGGGCGCCTCCTGGTCGTTGACCCCGCGCATCAGCACCGTGTTGACCTTCACCGGAGTGAGCCCGGCCTCCTCGGCCGCGGCCATGCCGCTGAGCACGTCGGAGTGGCGGTGCCGGCGGGTGAGGCGGGCGAAGGCCTCGGGGTCGAGGGTGTCCAGGGAGACGTTGACCCGGTCGAGGCCGGCGTCGCGCAGCGCCGCGGCGGTGCGGCCGAGCCCGATGCCGTTGGTGGTGAGGGAGAGCTCGGGGCGCGGCTCCAGGGCGGCGCACTCGGCCACGATGCCCACCAGGCCGGGCCGCAGCAGCGGCTCGCCGCCGGTGAAGCGGACCTCGCTGACGCCCAGGTCGGTGACGGCGATGCGTACCAGGCGGACGATCTCCTCGTCGGTGAGCAGCTGCGGCTTGGCCAGCCACTGCAGTCCCTCCTCGGGCATGCAGTAGGTGCAGCGCAGATTGCAGCGGTCGGTCAGCGACACGCGCAGATCGACGGCTGTGCGGCCGAAGGAGTCGACGAGAACGGTGGCCACCTCCCCTGTCCTGGCCCCAGCTTAGTCGCCGGGCCGGACAGGGGAGGCCGCCGTCCGTACCGGACCGGTCAGTGGGCGCCGAGACCGGTCAGGGAGCGCACCTCCAGTTCGGCGTACTTGGCCGGGTCCGCGGCCTCCTTGGAGAGCAGGGTGCCCAGCCAGCCCAGCAGGAAGCCCACCGGGATGGAGACCAGGCCGGGGTTCTCCAGCGGGAACCAGGCGAAGTCCGAACCGGGGAAGAGCGACGTGGGCTTGCCGGAGACCACCGGGGAGAAGACCACCAGCAGGACCGAGACGGCCAGGCCCCCGTAGATGGAGCAGACCGCCCCCGTGGTGGTGAACCGCTTCCAGAAGAGGCTGTAGAGCAGGGTCGGCAGATTGGCCGAGGCGGCCACCGCGAAGGCCAGCGCCACCAGGGCGGCGGCGTTGAGCTTGTCCGCGAAGATGGAGAGCAGGATGGCCACGGCGCCGATCACCACGGCGGCGATCTTGGCCGCTCCCACCTCCTCCTTCTCCCCCGCCTTGCCGCGCCGGATCACATTGGCCCACAGGTCGTGGGCGAAGGACGCGGAGGACGCCAGGGTGAGCCCGGCCACCACGGCCAGGATGGTGGCGAAGGCCACCGCGGAGATCACCGCGAGCAGGATGGCGCCGCCGGTGGAGCCAGCGCCGCCCCCGACCTCCTGCGCCAGCAGCGGCGCCGCGGTGTTCCCGGCCGCGTTGGAGGTCTTGATGGCCTCGGGGCCCACCAGCGCGGCCGCACCGAAGCCCAGCGCCAGGGTCATCAGATAGAAGCCGCCGATGATGCCGATGGCCCAGATCACCGACTTGCGGGCGGCGCGGGCGGTGGGGACGGTGTAGAAGCGGACCAGGATGTGCGGCAGGCCCGCGGTGCCCAGCACCAGGGCGACGGCCAGCGAGATGAAGTCCAGCTTGGTGGTGCCGCTGACGCCGTACTTCAGTCCGGGTTCCAGGAAGGCCGAGCCCTTGCCGCTGGCGTCGGAGGCGGCGCCCAGCAGGGTCGAGGGGTTGAAGTGGTACTTGGCCAGCACCAGGATCGTGATCAGCAGCGTGCCGGCGATCAGCATCACCGCCTTGACGATCTGCACCCAGGTGGTGCCCTTCATCCCGCCGATGGCGACATAGAGCACCATCAGCGCGCCCACCCCGACGATGGTCCACTGCTTGGGTGCGTCACCGGTGACCCCCAGCAGCAGAGCCACCAGGGAGCCCGCGCCGACCATCTGGGCCAGCAGGTAGAAGATCGACACCACGATGGTGGAGATGCCCGCCGCGGTGCGCACCGGGCGCTGGCGCATCCGGAAGGCCAGCACGTCGGCCATGGTGTAGCGGCCGGAGTTGCGCAGCGGTTCGGCGACCAGCAGCAGGGCGACCAGCCAGGCGACCAGGAAGCCGATGGAGTAGAGGAAGCCGTCGTAGCCGAAGAGGGCGATGGCGCCGGCGATGCCCAGGAAGGACGCGGCGGACATGTAGTCGCCGGAGATGGCCAGGCCGTTCTGGAAGCCGCTGAAGGAGCGGCCGCCGGCGTAGAAGTCGGTGGCGTCCTTGGTCTGGCGGCCCGCCCAGACGGTGATTCCCAGGGTGATCAGCACGAAGACGCTGAACAGGGTGATCGTCAGTCCGCGGTGCTCGGTGGCCGCGGAGGCGGCGAGCAGGGTGTCGGCGCTCACTGTGCGGCCTCCCGGATCGCGGTGGCGGGCGGATCGAGGCGGCGGGCGGCGTGCCGGGAGTACAGCCAGGCGATGACGAAGGTGGTGACGAACTGCAGCAGGCCCATCACCAGCGCCACATTGATGTGGCCGACCACGGTGGTCCCCATGAACCCGGGGGCGTAGCTGGACAGCAGGACGTAGAGCAGGTACCAGGCGATGAAGGCGACGGTGAGGGGGAAGGCGAAGCCGCGGAAGGCCCTGCGCAGACCGCGGAACTCCGCCCCCTCCTCGATGCGCTGGATCACTTGTGGGTCGGCTGGCGCGGGAGCGGACGGTGGGGCGTCCGGTTGCGGGGTGATGTCCACGAGGATCTCTCCTGACGTCGGCGTCGGGGTGAGGGACCGTGTGCGGAAGCGAAGCGGCGCACCGGAGTGTGACGTGCGCCACTTCTTTACGCTTCCTTGTACATCCGCCGCATGACGCGCCGTTAAACCCCCCGCGCACAACCCCCGTCAGAGCCTGATCCGGACCTTCAGCGCGGAGCGGTCGTCCATCGCCCGGTAGCCGTCCGGGACGCCGTCCAGGTCGACGGTGCGGTCGAAGACCGGGGAGGGGTCGATCCGCCCGGCGAGCACGTCCGCCAGCAGTTCGGGGATGTAGGCGCGGGCGGGTGCGACGCCTCCGCGCAGCGCCACGTTGCGGTTGAACATCTGGCCGATGTCGACGCCGGCGCTGCCTCCGTGCGGCACGCCGACATAGCCGACCGCACCGCCGTCGCGGGCGATGGAGAGCGCGGTGCGCATCGACTGCTCGGTGCCCACCGCCTCCAGCACCGCATGCGCACCCTGACCACCCGTCAGCTCCCTGACCGCGGCCACCGCTTCGTCCCCGCGCTCGGCGACCACGTCGGTGGCACCGAAGGAGCGGGCGATCTCGGTACGGACCTGGTGGCGGCCGAGCGCCACGATCCGCTCGGCGCCCAGCCGCCGGGCGGCCAGCACCCCGCACAGCCCCACCGCGCCGTCGCCGACCACCGCCACCGTGGAGCCGGGGCGGACCCCGGCGGCCAGCGCCGCGTGATGCCCGGTGGCCATCACGTCGGAGAGCGCCAGCAGGGCGGTCAGCAGCCGGTCGTCGGAGGCCGCCTCCGCCGGCAGGCCCACCAGGGTGCCGTCGGCGAAGGGGACCCGCACGGCCTCGCCCTGGCCGCCGTCGGAGCCCGGTTCGCCCCAGAAGCCGCCGTGCGGGCAGGAGGTCTGCAGGCCCTCGCGGCAGAAGTCGCAGACACCGTCGGACCAGACGAAGGGGGCGACCACCAGATCGCCCGGGCGCACGGTGGAGACCTCGGAGCCGACCTCCTCCACCACGCCGAGGAACTCATGGCCGATCCGCTGCCCGGGCTGCCGGGCGGCCACCCCGCGGTACGCCCACAGGTCGCTGCCGCAGATACAGGCGAGGACCACCCGCACCACGGCGTCGGTGGGGTGGCGGACCGCGGCGTCCGGCACCTCCTCGACGCGGATGTCCTGGGGGCCATGGATCACGGTGGCGCGCATCGCGGGGTTTCCTTTGCGGAGGTGTCTGCCGGGGAGCGGCCGGGCGCGTCCGCTGCTGACGGGGCCCGGCGGGGCGGGGCGGCACGGGTGACGCCGCCCCGCCGAACACCCTATTGCGGGAGGTTCCGGACAGCATCACGCACCCCGCGCGGTGACGACACGGTGATCATCCGGTCACTGTCGGCGGTTGCCCTTATGGTGATCCATCATGCACGCGCTCCAGCCCCCGGACGGGGAGGCCCAGTGGTCCGCTCCCTTCGCCTGTCCGCCGCCGCCCGACTGGCCCGCCGCCTACCCCGAGGGGTATGCGGTGGTCGACGTGGAGACCACCGGGCTCGGGCGCACCGACCGCATCGTCTCCGCCGCCGTCTACCGGCTGGACGGGCGCGGCGAGGTGGTCGACCACTGGTACAGCCCGGTCAATCCGGAGCGTGACCCGGGTCCGGTGTGGATCCACGGGCTCACCAGCGAGATGCTGGAGGGCGCGCCGACCTTCCCCGAGGTGGCGGAGGAACTGGCCGAGCGGCTCGCCGGCCGGGTGCTGGTGGCGCACAACGCACTCTTCGACTGGAACATGATCGCCCATGAGTTCCGCAGGATGGGCGGCACCGCCCCGGTCCGGCAGCGGCTCTGCACCATCGTGCTCTCCAGGGACCTGCAGCTGCCGCTGCCCAACCACAAGCTGGAGTCGCTGGCCGCGCACTTCGGGGTGCGGCAGCAGCGGGCCCACCACGCGCTGGACGACGCCCGGGTGCTGGCCGAGGCGTTCCGCCCCAGTCTGCGGCTGGCCGCGTCGGCGGGCCTGGACCTGCCGCTGACCACCTGTGTGCCGCCGGTGGACTCCCCCGGC
>NZ_LIQR01000399.1 GCF_001418575.1 Peterkaempfera griseoplana | reverse complement strand
CGTTGAGGTGGCGTCGGCAGGAGGAGCAGTAGTCCATCTGCGTTCTTTCTGTGCCTGCTGTGCCGCCGTGGGCCGGCGACCGGTTGCGGGTGGGTGGTGCGGGTTTCGGGTCGGGGGCGGATCGGGTGTCCCCAAGCACGCTAGCCGTTCATTCCGCAGGCGCTGGAAGTTTCCTGTGAGACTCGTGAAAAGGTTCGGGACTCACATCCACCCCCGGGGTCCGCCACCACGGTGCGCGTCCCCCCGGCGGGACCGCGCGCAGGGCGGGCCGGACGCTCGGCGTCCGCCGGTCGGCGCCTCTCCCGTCCGGCGCACCTCGCAGTCCCGACGTACCAGGTCACAGGCGCTCTCGTCGACGGCCCGGACGGCCCTGACGGAAGCAGGCCGCTTCGCCCGGGGTGTCGTCGGCACCGCACCCCGCGCCGTGGTGGACCCGGCCGACAACGGGCCCGGCCCGGCGACACCGCCCCGGGGAAGGACGGCGCTCTTGCTCCGGCGTGCACACCGGCGCACGGGCTGTCGTACACAACCCCTCGGAACCGGCAGGCGACCGAAGAACGCCACCCGGTACCCCACCGGGCGGCACCAGGAACGGGAGGACGGGCCGACCGCTAGGAGCGGAACGGCTTGAGCAGGGCACGCACCTGGTCCGCCGCACCCCAGTCGTGGTCGAACTGGGCGATGACGGCCAGATGCTGCCGCAGCTGGATGATCGGCATCCTGGCGGGCCAGTCGTCGTCGAGCCCGGTCAGCTCCGCGTACAGCGCGAAGAACCGGCTTGCCTCGGGCGGGTGCGGCGAGGACCACAGATGGGCCAGGTCCACTTCCGCCCACATGTAGGAGACCGCCGGGTCTATCAGGGCGGGCTGCCCGTCCTCGGTGGCGAGGATGTTGTGCGCCCACAGGTCTCCATGGGTCAGACAGGCGGGCCGGGAGGGGAGCAGCTCGGGCAGCCTCTCGCAGAGGCGCTCCAGCGCCCGCCGGTCCCGTTCGTCCAGCGCCGCCCGCACCCGGGGCTCCGGCAGCCAGCGCAGCAGGCGCCGCTGGGCGAAGAAGGAGTGCCCGTCGGTGTCCCAGGTGTTGTCCTGCCTGCGTTGCCCCAGCCAGTTGTCACCGGACCAGCCGAAGCGGTCGTGCACGGTGGTGGTGTGCAGGCGCGCGAGGGTGTGGGCGAGCCGTTCCCAGAAGGCCTCCCCCGCCGGACGCGGTTGCAGAACGGAGAGCACCAGCGCGTCCCGGCCCGCGAACAGCACCTCGGGGGTGGCGGCGCCGCCCAGTTCGCGGAGCACGCGAAGGCCTTCGGCCTCGGCCGCGAACAGGCCGTCAGCGGGCGTGTCACGGAAGGCCTTCACAAACACGGGCGGCCCCTCCCGGCGGGTCGCGATGCCCGCGACGGCCGCCAGTCCCCCCTCGGCCGGCGTCACCGACACCGCATCGCTCAGCCCGACGCCGTGCAGCCGTTCCATCAGCAGGGAGGAGGTCACCATGGGCCGCACGCTACAGCACGTCCCCGGCGGTTCGGTCAGGGCGGTGGTCAGGCATCGCCATGCAGGTCCGCACCGGGCGGGACGGCCACTCCGCCGCCTCAACCGCCGTGTCGCATCGCCGGATTGTGCCGGGCGCGGACGGTGCGCGTTCGGCACCGGCCGGCACCGCGCCCCCGCCGATGGGGCGTTCTCGCCGGCGGGTTCGCCCGGTCCCGTGCCCGATGGGCGGGGAGTGCAGGCCGTCGCAGACCGTCCCACGCCGGTCCGCCGATTCGGCGAGGCCGGGCGTACCGGAGTCGGCAGGTACATGATTCACCTGTTGGCCCCGACCGGGGCGGCGGGTTGCACTATGTTGCTTCAGTGGACCAGTTGATCGCCGGAGATCCTGCCCTCGTCGGCCCGTACCGTCTGATCGCCCGGCTGGGCGCGGGCGGCATGGGCCTGGTGTACCTGGGCCGTTCCGAGCAGGGACGCACGGTGGCTGTGAAGGTCGTGCAGGCCGAGTACGCCGGGCACCCGGAGTTCCGCAGACGCTTCGCCCGTGAGGTCGCCGCCGCTCGGCGGGTCGGCGGGAGCTGGACCGCGGCCGTGCTCGACGCCGATCCGGAGGCCGCGGTCCCCTGGGTGGCGACCCAGTACATCCCGGGGCCCGACCTCCACACCGTTGTGGCCGAGGACTTCGGGCCGTTGCCCGAGTACTCGGTCCGCATCCTCGCCAACCGGCTCGCCCTCGCCCTGCAGGCCGTCCACGGGGCGGGCCTGATCCATCGTGACCTCAAGCCGTCCAACGTCCTGGTGACCGTCGACGGCCCCCGTGTCATCGACTTCGGCATCGCCCGCGCCATGGACAGCCTCGCCGGAGACAGCCTGCACACCCGCACCGGCATGCTGATCGGCTCTCCCGGCTTCATGTCGCCGGAGCAGGTGCGCGGCCTTGAACTCACCCCCGCAAGCGACGTGTTCTGCCTGGGCGCCGTCCTGGTCTACGCCGCCACC
>NZ_LIQR01000398.1 GCF_001418575.1 Peterkaempfera griseoplana | reverse complement strand
CGGCCGGAGGAGGCGACGGCCGGGCCGGAGGTGTGGCGGCCGGGGGCGCGGCGTGGTGGGCGCCGGGGAGTTCCAGCACCATGCCCGGGGTGATCAGATCGGGGTCGGTGAGCCGTTCGCCGTCCGGTGCCCGGGTCCCCTTGTTGGCTGCGTACAGCTTCGGCCAGGCGTCGGCGTCGCCCAGTTCGCGCTGGGCGATCGCCGACAGGGTGTCGCCGGGCCGCACCGTCGCCGTCTCATGGCGCGGGGCGTGTTGCTCGGAGCGCGCGGCGCCGTCGGTGTCCGGTTTGGCGTCCCTGGGCATCAGCAGCCGCCACCCCGGGTGGATCGGCCGGTCCGCGTCGAAGCGGCGGCCCGAGTCGTCCATCACCCGGCCGTCGTTCAGCCGGGCGATCTCCTGCCACCGTTCGCCGGAGCCCAGTTGGCGTTCCGCGATGCTCCAGAGGCTGTCGGCCGGGCGGGCGTCACGGACGGTGTAGACCGGCCGGTCCGCAGCGGCCGCGTCGGCGGCCGGACGGCCGTCGGCGGCGGGGGCGGCGGTCAGCGCGGCATGCTGCGGCGCCGCCGTGATCGCGGCCGGGGCGTGCCCGGGGGCGGAGGCGAAGGCCGAACCCGCGGCCGGCAGCAGTGCCAGTACGGCGCCCACCAGCCCGGCCGCGGCGCGCTGGCTCCAGCCGAGGGCCGGGATGCGGCGCGCCACCCGGCCGCGGAGTTGCGCCGGGATCTCCAGCAGTACGGAGACGGCGAAGCAGAGCCAGGCGATCCAGCCGACCGCCACCAGGGCCCAGAGGAACAGCCTGCCGTCGTCGGGCCGGGTGAGCAGGTCCAGGAAGCCGCCGTGCTCGGGCACGCCCATCCCGGCGACGGCCCGGGTGCCCAGCAGCAGCAGCGCCGGCACGCCCGCCAGCAGCGCCGCCAGGGCGACCAGGGACGCCAGGGCCGCCAGCAGGGAGGGCAGTCGGCGGGGCCGCCGCCCCGGTCCGCCGCCGCGCGGCGGTCGGGTGGCGGGGCCGCCACGGCCCGCAGGTCGGTGGACTTCCGCTCGTGGGGCGGGCATCAGCCGTTCTCCGCTTCTCCGACGCCGTGCACCAGGGCTGCGCTGCCTTCGCCGTGCACGGTCATGCTCCCGATACCGATGACGCCCAGCAGGGCGGTGTCGTACTCGCCGTCCACGGTGACGTGGATGGTCCTTCCGTCGGCCGCGACCACGGCCTCGCCCCGGGCCCCGTTGTCGGCCAGGTACCGCTGCGCCGCCGCGCGGGCCGCGTCCGGGTCGACGACCAGGGGCCCGCCGGCCAGGGCGGCGGCCGGGTCGAGCTGCTGTCCGGCCGCGCGGGCGGCCTCCTGGGCGAGCGCGTCGGCCCGTTCCACCGCGCGCAGCCGGCCGCCGCAGTCGATCACGATGCCGATGACCACCAGCAGGCCCACCGCGCACAGGGCGACGAAGATCGAGATCGATCCGCCGTCCGGTCGCGCCGCACTCCTGTGCACTGCCCGTCCCTCCCCCTCAGCGTCCCCGGTAGCGGTCGACCACCGAGGTGAACCGGCCGGTCATGGTGCGGGAGCCCGGCAGCCCCCCGACCAGCAGGTCGTCCAGCGGGACGGTGCACCGCACCACTGCCGTCACCTCTCCGGCCTGCCCGGGGACCGTCCCGAAGAGCGAGGTGTCCACCTCCACCCGGGTGCTGCTGCAGTGCACCCCCTGCTGCTCCAGGGTCTCCCCGGCGGCGGTGTCCGCTGCCTGCCGTGCGGCCTCCGCCGTACGGGCCAGCGAGGCGCTGCGCGCCGCCGCGCGGGCCGCGGCGTCCACCGTGCCGCCCGCCGTCTGCAGCCGGCCCGCGGCGATGGCGAGCAGCACGAAGAGCAGCAGGGCGGGCGCGATGATGGCCGCCTCCAGGGCCACGCTGCCCTCCTCGGCGCGGCCTGCGCGGCCGGTGCTGCTCACGGCGTCGCCTCCCCGGGTCGGGTGAACCGCTCGCGCGGGGCGGTCACATGCTGGGTGATCAGCTGCCCCGACAGGCCGGGCAGCAGGGACTGGGCGTGTACGGACACGGTGACCCTGATCTCCGTGTCGGTGGTGCCGTCCAGGGAGACGTCCGGGTCGGACACCACCCCGGCGGAGCGGTCGAGGAACGCCCGCGCCCTGGCCGCCCCCGTGGCCGGGTCCGCCCCCGCGGAGCGGCCCGCCTCCGCGCCCTCGCGGGCGGCGGTGAGGGCGACCTGGCGGGCGTACCACCACAGCGACGCCTGGACCACCAGCACCACCATCGCCAGCACGGCCGGGAAGACGATGGCCAGGCTGAGACTCATGGAGCCGGCGTCACGGCCGCCGGGGCGGCGGCCGGGTCGCCGGCGGCGGGCGAAGCGGGTCACTTGTCCTCGGGGATCTTCTTTGTGACGTTGTCCGCGAGCTTGGTCAGCGCGACCACCACACCGCCGGCCACCGCGACCAGGGCGATGATGGCGAGGGCCAGCTCGATGCTGATGGCTCCGCGGTCGCCGTCGCGGGCGGCACGGCGGGCCCGGTCCACCCGGTAGCGGACCATGTGGACGCCCATCAGCAGGGGCAGCAGTGCGGTGACGGCGGTGAGACCGGCGAGGTGCTTGAGGTGGTGCTTCATGTCTCTGGCTCCCGGGTCGGCAGGGGCGGTGCGGGGTGGGGCGGCGGCTGAGGGGCGCTCAGCCGCTGTTGAGCATCTGGTACAGGGCTGGGAAGGCGATCAGCGCCGTCATCAGCATGGTGAGCGCGGAGCCGGGGGCGACCATGCGCTCGCTGTCGGTGTTGGCTCGGGCGAGGTCCTCGGCGAGCAGCTCCGAGCGCAGGCTCTTGGCGCGGGCCCGCAGGGTGTCGTAGACGGCGGCTCCGTCGGTGCCGGAGATCCGCATGATGTCCGCGACGTCCTGAAGGGGCGTCAGTCCCAGCTCGGCGGCCAGCGCCTCCAGGCCGTCCCAGGGCGGCAGGCGGTCGGTGGCGGCCCGCTCCAGGGCGTCGGAGAGCCGGCGGAAGACCGCACCGCGGCCGACCGCGGCGGCCCTGACCAGGGAGTCCGCCGGGCCGCAGTCGGCCGCCCGCTCCAGGGCGACCAGCTCCAGGTAGGAGGCGATGGCGTGCAGGTACTCGACCCGGGCCTCCTTGGCCTCGCCGCGCACCACCGCGTCCGGCACCAGCCACAGCAGTACGGCGAGGGCCGGCCCGCTGAGGGCGGGGAAGAGCACCGGCAGGGGGACGTCCAGCAGCGCCGCCATGGCGCCGAGGTACCCGGGCAGCAGCAGCCCGATCAGCGCGAACAGCAGCTTGTGCAGCATGAACCGGGCCGGTGTGCGGCCGATCAGCGACAGCTCCCGGTGCGGGACGCGCGCTCCGGGAAGCGTGGTGAGCCGCCCGCCGATGCGGTCGTACCAGTTGGGCCGGAGCGCCGCAGTGCCGGGCCGCTCACGGCTGGGGGCGCGGTGCAGGCGGTCCAGGGCCGGCCCGAGGTCGGGTGGCGCCGGACGCAGCTCGGAGACCAGCAGGGCGACCCCGGCCGCGGCGCCCGCGCCGGCCAGTACGGCCCAGGGGGAGATCATCGCAGCTCCTTTCCGGACGTCGCGGCTGCCGTGTCCTGCGGTTCCGGTACGCCGCCGGGCTCGGCTGCCGCAGCTCCGGGCACCGGGGCGCCGGCCCGACTGCGGCGGTCGGGTTCCAGCAGCCGGGGCAGCGGCGAGTGCGAGGCCAGACTGCGCATCCAGAGGATCACCCCGACGAATGCCGCCGACAGCAGCGCCAGGACGAGCTGGCCCAGCACGGTGCCGTAGGGCGCGGTGTAGCGGTGGTTGAAGGAACCCACCACCACCACTCCCAGGATGATGGTGACCAGCCAGCGCACGGTGGTGCGGTGCTTGGCGCGGTCCGCCTCGATGGCGCGGCGCTGCCGCACCTCCTCGCGCACCGACTCGGCCATGTCCGCCAGCGCGCGGGCCAGGCCGGGCCCGCGGTCGGTGGCCCGCAGCACCAGGGCGGCGAGCACCTTGTCGGCGGTGGCGTCGCAGAGCTGGTCGGCGAAGGCCCGCAGGGCGTCCTCGGGACGCCAGCGGGCCTGCAGCCGGGAGGCCAGGTCGGCGACCTCGTCCTCCAGCAGGGCGGGGGCGGTGCGGCGGCTGGTGACGACGGCCTGTTCGAGGCCGACGCCGAGCAGCAGGACGTCGGCCAGCCGCTGGGTCCACTCGGCGAGCGCCTCCAGCTTCTCCACCCGGCGGGTGTTGGAGCGGGTGGTGTCGAAGAGCCAGGGGATGCCGAAGACGGCGGCGGGCACCAGCAGCAGGGTCAGCGGGATACCGCTGAAGAGCCACATCAGCGGTCCTCCGGCGGCGGAGGCGCCCAGCTGGATGCGGCGCAGCCGCAGCGTCCCCGGGTCGGCCGTGCCCGGGGCGCCGTACCAGAGGGTGCGCAGCCGCAGCGCCAGCGGGCTGGGGGCGGCGGCCTCCGGGGTGTCGCTGCCGACCAGCCCGGCGACGAGGCCGACCAGCCCGGCGATGACCGCGGCTCCGCAGACGGCGTAGAGCAGCATCAGGCACCGCCTCCGATCCGCAGGTCCAGCGGGGCGCCCCAGGTGCCCCAGGGGGACTGGAGCATCCGGGCGTCGAACCCGGCCCGGCGCAGGTCGTCCAGGCAGGACGGGGGGGTGTGCGGCACGGCCCGGGGCTCGGTGTCCCGGGGGCCGAAGACGGTGTTCATGGCGGGGCGGCCGCTCTCGCCGAGGCCGGCGACCTCCAGGACGTGGGAGACGAAGCGGTGGCGCCGTCCGCCCACGGCTGTCTCGTCGACCATCGCGACATGGACCACGAAGTCCACCGCGTTGGCGGTGAGCCGGTAGGCCAGGGTGTCGGTCATATGGGCGCCGTACTCCAGGCAGAGTTCGGCGATCCGGTCGACCACCATGTGCGGGCCGCGGGCGTGCAGGGTGCACATGGAGCCGCCCTCGCCGTTGGTCATCACCCGCAGCATCGGGACCACCTCGGAGGAGCGGACCTCGCCGACGATGATCCGGGAGAGGGTCATCCGCAGCGCGGCGGGGATCAGCTCACCGATCGTCAGCTCGCCCGCGATCCGGCCGTCGACGCGTTCGCCGTTGCCCTCCCTGGCCTCCATCGGGACGACCTGCCGCAGATGCCCCAGGGTGTGCAGCCACAGCTCGTACTCGCTCTCCAGGGTGCCCACCCGCTCGTCCGGCGGGATCTCCCCGGCCATGGCGCGCAGCAGGCTGGTCTTGCCGACGCCCTGGGTGCCGGTGATCATCACGTTCTTGCGGGCTCTGATGGCGGCGGAGAGGAAGGCGGCGAGGGTGCTGTCCACGGTGCCCATGCCGACGAGGTCGCGCAGGGTGGCGGAGGCCACCCGGTGGCGGCGGATGGCCACATAGGGGCGCGGGGTGACCTCGGTCAGCGCCTGGAGGCGCATCCCGCCCTCCAGGCGCAGGGCGAGGGTGGGGCTGGCGGTGGAGAGGCTGCGTTCGCCGCCGCCGTGCTGGCGGGCGAGGTCCTGGAGGAGTTCGACCAGTTCGGTGTCGCTGTCGGCGACCGGCGGGACCTGGCGCAGCGGCTGGTGGACGCGGGAGACCCAGACGTCGTCGCAGCCGTTGATCAGGATGTTCTCGATGTCGGGGTCGTCGAGGTAGGGCTGCAGCCGTCCGGCGCGGAACAGCAGGTCGTAGACGGCCTCGGCGAGGGCGCGGTCCTGCTCGCGGGTCGGCGGCACCCCGTGCGCCTGGGCGTGGGCGTCGGACCAGCGGGCGACGGCCTCCTCGATCAGGGCGCGGCCGCGCTGGCGCCGGGTGGCACGGTCCACCGTCTGCCCCTGCCTGACCAGTTGCTCGTGCAGCTCGGCGGCGACCTGGCGCTTGAGTTCACGGGCGACCTGGGGGTCGACCGCAGGGGCGGTGGCCGCGCCGGGGCTGCCCGGCACCGGGAGCGAGGGCAGCTGGGAGGGCCCGGTGGGCGGCTTGGCCAGGTTGTACACCGGCGTCGGCGGGGCCGGCACGGTGGGC
>NZ_LIQR01000397.1 GCF_001418575.1 Peterkaempfera griseoplana | reverse complement strand
CCGAGGACCTGGTCCAGGAGACCTATCTGCGTGCCTGGACGGCCTGGGGGTCCTTCGAGGGGCGGTCGTCCGTGCGGACCTGGCTCCACCGCATCGCGACCAACCTCTGCCTCACCGCCCTGCGTGACCACCGCCGCCGCATCCTGCCGTCCGGATTGGGCGCCCCAGGTGAGGGCGCCGAACTCCCGGCGGGCGACGGCCGCACCGGAAGGCTCTGGCTGGAGCCGTTCCCCGGCCATACGGGGGACGGCGCCGACCCCTCGGAGGTGGTGCTCGCCAGGTCGGATCTGCGGCTGGCGCTGGTGGCGAGCCTGCAGCACCTGCCGGCGCGCCAGCGCGCGGTGTTCCTGCTGCGCGACGTGCTGGCCTACCCGGCCGGCGACGTCGCGGAGATGCTCGGTACTAGCGTGGCCGCGGTCAAGAGCGCGCTCCAGCGCGCACGGGCCACGCTGGAGGAGGCCGCGCCCCGCCGGGAGCTGCTGGCCGAGCCGAGCGCGCCCGAGGCGAGGGCGGTCCTCGACCGGTACATGGCCGCGTTCGAGAGTGCGGACATGGAGGGGATGGCGGGTCTTCTGCGCGACGACGCGACCCTGGAGGTCGTCCCCACCGGCGCCTGGTTCAGGGGCAAGCGGGCCTGTGTGGCGCACCTGGCCGAGCGGGTGCTCACAGCCCCCGGGCTGTACCGGATGTTCCCGGCCGCGGCCAACGGGCAACCGGCAGCGGTCGTATACGCCCGCGGCGGGGCGGGAGAGGCGTTCACACCCTTCGGGGTCGTCGTGCTGACGACGGACGGCAGGCACATCACCACCCTCACCACATTCGCCGACCCGGGTCTGGTCGGCCGGTTCGGCTTCCCCGGCGTACCCCCTCACGGCCGCCCGCGCCACGGGGGCGGTCCCCCGGGCCGTTGACCCGTCACCGGCCACCCGGCCGCGGCCGGGTGGCCGGCACCGACGGCGGCGTACCGCCGCGGGCGTCCGGCGCGCCCGCGGCCGTGGGGCGCCGTCGGCTGGGCCGGACCTGCCGGAGGCGCGTCCGGCCGTCAGCAGCACTGCCAGGTGAACATCGCCCTCCCGAACCGCCGCGCCGCCAGATCCTCCGGCCGGATCAGCCATTGACATCCTCTCCGCCCTAAAGGACGGAGTGTCCCGCCTGACTGCCGGATGCCCGGCTCGCCTTCGGGTGGGTTCCTGTTTCTTCGCGCTGTGCCGGGACGAGTCCCGGTCTTACCCGCGCTCCACAGGCTGTCACCGCCAGTCCGGCGGCCTTCGCGACGTTGACCGCCGCATTGATGTCCCGGTCAAGGTGAGCCCCGCAGGCCCCGCACGTCCACGTACGGATGTGCAGAGGCTTGGGACCGTCCTTGACGCCGCACTGCGAGCACACCTGGGATGTCGGCTCGAAGCGGCCGATGCGGTGGAAGGTGCGCCCGTACAGGGCGGCCTTGTACTCCACCATCGTGGTGAACGCCGACCATCCGGCGTCGTGCACGGACTTCGCGAGGCGGGTACGGGCGAGTCCCTTGACCGCCAGGTATTCCACCGCAACCGCTTGATTCTCGCGGATGATCTTCGTGGAGAGCTGATGGTGGAACTCGCGCCGCGCATCGGCGGTCCGTGCGTAAGCACGCGCAACCCTGATCCGGGCCTTCGCCCGGTTCTTCGACCCCTTCGCCTTCCGGCTCAGATCCCGCTGCGCCTTCTTGAGCTTCTTCTCGGCCCGGCGCAGGAAGCGCGGACTGTCGATCTTTGTGCCGTCCGAGAGGATCGCGAAGTGAGTCAGGCCCAGGTCGATGCCGACGACGTTGTCCGTGGCGGGAAGCATCTCGGAGTCGGTCTCGACCACGAACGACGCGAAGTAACGGTCTGCACCGTCCTTGACCACAGTCACCGTGGACGGAACCGACGGCAGGGAACGCGACCACGTCACGGCCAGGTCGCCGACCTTGGGGAGCCGGAGCTTTCCGCCGGTCGTGATCCTCCATCCGGCGTTCGCGGTGAACCGGACCGACTGCCGGGTGTCCTTGCGGGACTTGAACCGGGGCGCACCCGTCTTGGGGCGCTTGCCCTTGAGGCCGTCGAAGAAGTTCTTGTAGGCGGTGTCCAGGTCCCGCAGGGACTGCTGCAACACGACCGATGACACCTCGGCGAGCCACGCACGCTCGGGAGTCTTCTTCGAGGCGGTGAGCTGCTTGGACAACTCCCCGGACGGGACGAACGGCAGCCCGGCGGCTCGGGCGGTCTCACGAGCCCGAAGGGCATCGTTGAAGACGACCCGAGCACACCCGAACGCCCTCGCCAGCGCTGAGCGCTGACCGGCGCTCGGGTACACGCGGAAGCTGTACCGAAGCTGCACGTCGATCACTCTACCCTTTGGTTTATGTCACCACGATGGAATCCAAACCCCGACGTACGCACCGGTCGACACGTCGTCCACAACCTGCACGTCCACTTGGTTTTTGTCACGAAGTACCGGCGCAAGGCCATGACCGGCGCCATGCTGACGCGGTGCGAAGAGATCATGCGGGAGGTCTGCACGGACTTCGAGGCCGAGCTGAAGCAGTTCAACGGTGAGGAAGACCACGTGCACCTGCTGGTGCACTACCCCCCGAAGGTCCAGCTCTCCAAGCTGGTCAACTCCCTCAAGGGCGTCTCGGCCCGGATGCTGCGCAAGGAGTACGACAGTCACGTCCGGCGGTACCTGTGGAAAGGACACTTCTGGTCCGGCTCCTACTTCGCCGGGTCCTGCGGCGGTGCACCGCTGACCGTGGTCAAGCAGTACATCGAGAACCAGAAGCGCCCCATGGGCTGAGGTGAACACTGCGGACCCGCGCCCCTGGTGCTGGTCAGAGCAGTTCAGAGATGACCTTCACCCCCGCCCTGAAGGGCGGAGCACTGGCCAAGATCAAAGGTAGAGCGCGCCGCAGTCACCCCACATCATCCCGGCGGCGTCGTCGCTGTCGAACTGCGCCAGCAGGACCCAGCGCTGCGCCTCCGCCTCGATCCGGGGGTCGTCCCAGGGCACCCCACCGCCCAGGACCGCGTGCGCGACCTCGTGGTCCACCGGGTTCTGCACCGGGTGTGCATGGCCTCCGAGCTGGTGGCCGACCTGGTCGCGGAGGTCGTACAGGCCGTCCAGGAACGTCCGCACATGAGCGGGCCGGTCGTCCGGCGCACCCGGGACGCGGGGTGAGCCGAGGGCCGCGTCGCCGCGCGGGTGCCATGGGTCCGGAGCGCTCACCTCCATCCGGGCGGCCAACGCCACCCGGGGATAGGCCTCCAGACCGGACGGGACGGCAGCCTCGGCCGTCTCGGTGCCTGCCGGGACGTACAGCACCCGGGCCCCGGCCCAGGAGTCGGGCTCGTCCACGAAGACCACCGACTCGCCGTCGTCGACCTGGCCGTCGAAGTAGAAGAACAGCAGGGTGCCCTGCCCGGGGAACCCCTGGGCTACGGCCTCCCGGGGCAGGGCCGCGCAGTCCACCGCCGCGACGAAGGACAGCGGCCCGTGACCGGGCCACTCGGGCCACTCCTCCCCCGCCGGCAGCCGCGGCACCCCGCCGAGTTCCACGGCCACCGGCTGCCCCGCTTCGGCCGGGAGCAGCCGTACGCAGGGGAGCAGCAGTTCGGTCCAGCGCGCCGCGATGTCGGCGGGCAGGTGTTCGGCGGCCAGCGCCGCGTACGGCCGGGGCGATGCAGTCATACCGCCGAGCATGGCCCACACCACTGACAGTCCCGCCGTCAGCGGCCGGTCCCCGGCCACAGCAGGGCGGCGTCGCGGGTGCGGCCGGATGCGCCGTGGGCGCACTCCCGGGACGACGACGTCGCTCGTACGCACTCCCCGGCCGCGGGTGGTCTCCACGCATCCGTCGGACACGGCCCACGGCGGTGGGGCACCATGTCCGGGTCGGACGCCGGGAACCGGGCGGCACCGACGGACCATCGAGGGCGTCGCGTCACGACCGGAGTTGACGGTACGTCATGGTCTCGAAGCGCGGCGCTCCCGTGGTGACCTCGCTGCCGAACGCTCAGCGCCGAGGGGGCCGGATGGACGATCTCGTGGTCAGACGGTGGCGGCGGAACGGCCAGGACCGCGTGTACGTCCACCGCGCGGGGCCGCGCGGCGAGTCGGTCGCCTACTACGACTACCGCAGTGGCGCGCTCCGCATTCTCGTACCGGCCGCGGAGGAAGCGGCCCGGGCCTGCCTCGACCGGTGGAAGCGGGAGCAGCGAACACCACGGCCGCGCCCCTCCGACACCCCGTCGGCCGCATCCGGCGGCCCGTCACCGCTCCCGGTCCCGCCGCTGCCACCCCTCACGCCGGACGAGGACCTGGCGGGCAACCGCCCGGGCGCCGCACTCGTCGCTCTGACGCGGGACAGGGACCGGCAGCGACAGCAACTGGCCCGCTGGGGCGCACGCCCCACCCGGGACCCCCTGCTGCCGACGGAGATCCAGATCGGCATCGCGGGGGAAGTCTTCGTGGGCCAGGCCCTGGAGCGGCTGCTCCCGGACGGCTGGCGAGTCCTGCACGCGGTGCAGTGGCCGAGCGGTGGCGACATCGACCACCTGTTGATCGGACCGCCCGGCGTGATCACGGTGAACAGCAAGCACCACGCCGACACCAGCGTCTGGGTCGGTGAGGCCGAGGTGCGGGTGGACGGGCGGAGCACGGACTACCTGCGCAGCAGCATCAACGAGGCCCGTAGGGTGGCCGGGCTGCTGCTGAGGTGGTGCGGCTGGGCGGTACCCGTCCACCCGGTGATCGCGGTGGTCGGGGCGCGCCGGATCCGCATCGAGGCGAGGGAACCACGGGTGCCCGTCGTGGACGGGGCAGCCGTCGACCGGTTCGTGACGCGACTCCCTGCCGCACTGGGCGCAGCACAGGTGGACCAGGTCTTCGACGTCGCTCGCCGCAGACGTGTCTGGCTGGAGCCGGTCAGCCGTGAGCACCACCGCTGACCTCCGGCGCCCGCCGACCTTCCGCACCGGACCCTCAACGCACCCGGAACGGCTTCACGGCGCGCCCGGCAGGGACCTCGCCATTCCGGCCTCTGGCCGACCTGATCGCAGCCCCCGGCCTCCCCTGACGCCCCGTCGGCTCCCGCCTCCGCCGTACGCCCGGGCTGACCAGGGAGTTCCTCGTTGCTCGACTCGATGACCTGACGCAAGGGCTTCGAGCAACTTCAGACACGCCCCTGCGGCGGGTCATCGGTGCGCCGGCTGCCGGTGGTGCCGCTGCCGCGTGGGTCTCCCCCCGAGGCGGGCGGGGCGCGGTGTTCGAGGTACAGGCGGCCGACCGCTCCCCCGAGGTGGACCACCACGCCCACCGCCACCAGCCAGGACAGGATGGTCATGACGGTGCCGATGGGGCCGTAGCTGCGTTCGTTGGCCACGATCGCCTCCGAGAAGTAGCGCGCGGAGAACACCCCGAGGCCCGTCCAGCACACAGCGGTGGCCAGGGCGGCGGGGAGGAGGGAGCGCCACCGGACCGTGCCCGCGAGCAGCACCGCCATGCTCCACCACCAGAAGAACACCGCCAGGACGAAGGCCGCCAGGCTCTGCGCCACCGGGCCGCCGAGCGGGCCGAGCGCCCGGCCGGTCGCGGACTGCGCGGTGCCGTAGGCGAGTACCGAGCCGAGCCAGAGGAGCTGGGCCGTCCAGTCCCGCCGCCACCCCCTGGTCGAGGTGTCGAACACCCTGCGGTACCAGCCTTGCAGGGTGCCGGCGATCGCGACCGCTCCCAGGATCAGCAGGAGGATGCCGGCTGTGGTGAGCGTACCCATGCCCGGTGCGGAGGTGATCAGGTTGCCCACGGCTTGCGCGGCCTGGCGGTCCAGACCGAGCCAGCCCGCCACCACGGCTGCGGCGTCCCGGTCGGTCGCGGCGGTGACGACGATGAGGAAGGGGAAGAAACAGAGGATCGAGAGCGCGGCCAACTGGAAGGAGTTGCCGAAGAAGTCGACCGCGTTGAGCCGGCCCCACAGTCTCCCCGCCCCACCGGCCCGCAGGCGGTGTGTGGCGGCCGACCCTGCGCTGCCGAGGCGGTTCGCAGCCGTCCGCCCGTCGCGCCCCGGAGCAGGCTCGCGCGGACCGGCTGATCTCCTGCGGCCTGTCATGGAACCACAGTGCACCCGCTGCACGGGCGCGGCTCGGCGGCACGGGCGGTGGTGGGCACGGCAGCGTCCAGGCCGCCCGACCGTGAGGCGGCCCGCCGACGGACCGTGGAGGGAAGGCGAACGTCCGCTTCGGTGCCGGTGCGGACCGCCGACCCGGCAGGGCGGTGAGGGGGATGTGCGGATGGCCGGCCTGCTCGGGTTCCGCGATCCATCCGGAGGAGGTGCCGTACCGCCTCGCTGATCGGCCGGAGCCGCCACGCCCGGCTCTGGGTCGGGACGACCAACGGCGACGGCTTCGGCGTGAGCCGGTACGAGGGCGACGGGGCCGGTGTGCGGTCCGAGCCCCCGGGCAATCTGCCCGGCGCCCGGAGGGCGTGCCGGATTGCTGCTACGGCGTGATCCGGGCCGGGCGGGACGTGGTACGCCCCCTCGGACCTCCGATGCCCTGAACCCGCCGCGACAGGCGGTCCGCTACCCGCGCGCGGTACGGCCGGCGGTGCCGGCCAGCCGCCGCACCCGGTGCCAGTCCAGGGCCGGCTTGGCCCGGGGCACGCCGGGGCGGTTCCGGGGCACCCGCACCCGCAGGGCGCCGGCGGCGATGCGGCAGCGCACCGGGGCGGGAAGGGTGAGAGCCTCCCCGTCGACCCCGACGGGAACGGTGGGGCTGTGGGCCTCGACCACGACGTCCCGGGCGGTGAGGCGGGACAGCCCCGAGGAGTGGGCACCGCGCAGCATCCCGGCGGCCTGGGCGGCGTTGTCAACCTTGACCGCGAGCACCCCCAGCAGGCCGGAGTCGAGCCGGACCCGCAGCCCGAGACCCGCCGGATCGCCGGTGCGGTACGGGTTGTTGCTGACGAGGACGGCCTGCGGGGCGTCCACGACCGCCGGCCCGGCCCGCAGGACGAGGTGGGGGCCGCGCTGGTGGGTGAGGATCTCCGGCAGCATCCGCAGGGTGGTGCGGGCCTTGTCATCCCGGTACGCCGGGCTCTGCACCACGGCCGCGTACGCACCGAAGGACGCGTTGTTGACGAAGACCCGTTCCCCGGCGAAGCCGAGGTCCACCTCCAGGTCGACGCCGTCGGTGAGCGCCTCCAGGGCGGCGGCGGGGTCCTGCCGGTCCAGGCCGAGGTCCATCGCGAAGTGGTTGCGGGTACCGGCCGGGATCACCAGGAACGGCACCCGGCGGGCCGCGGCGACCTCGGCGACCGCGGCCTGGGTGCCGTCACCCCCGGCCACGCCCAGCAGGTCGGCGCCGTCGTCGACCGCCCGGCGGGCGAGTTCGGCCACGTCCTGCGGATGGGCGGGGTCGAGCACCAGGACCTGCGCGCCGAGCGCCTCGGCCTTCTCGACCAGGCCGAAGGCGCCGACCTTCCCGCCACCCGACCGGGGATTCATGATCAGAAACGGTCGGCGGGCCGGGGCGCCTCGTCGCTCCCGCGCCTCCTCGGGCGCGGTCTGCCGGGCCAGCGCGGCCCGGGCGCTGGAGCCGGCCAGCGCCCACAGCAGTACGGAGACGACCGCCACCCAGAGCAGCCCGTACGCCGCGTAGAGGGCCACGACCGCGATCGGGGCGACCACCGCCGGAACGAGGGCGAGAGCCCGTATCGCACCGGTCCGGGCCAGCACCCACCACACCCCGGCCGCGGCGACGGCGATGCCCGCCAGACCCGC
Organism: Peterkaempfera griseoplana; assembly: GCF_001418575.1. Classification (GTDB taxonomy): domain Bacteria; phylum Actinomycetota; class Actinomycetes; order Streptomycetales; family Streptomycetaceae; genus Peterkaempfera; species Peterkaempfera griseoplana. The sequence goes on along the minus strand of NZ_LIQR01000397.1, from coordinate 12,822 downwards.
CGCCACCAGGACCAGGCTTCGCAGCCCGGCGTACACCAGGGGCAGCAGCAGAGCCGCCGTCCCTGCCGCCAGGGCCAGCCGTGCGTCCCACCGTCCGGCGGCCGGGCGTCGGGTCACGGGAGCCTCCCCGCTCAGCGCAACCGCAGAAGCTCCTCCTTGGCCCGTTGGAACTCGGCCTCCGTCAGTTCGCCTTTGGCCTTGAGGTCGGAGAGCCTGCTCAACTGGTCCACCCCGGTACTTCCACCCGCGGTGCGCCGGATGTAGGAGTCCATCGACTCCTGCCGCTCCTGCGCCTGCCGCAGCTCGCGTTCGCCCATGCTCCGGCCGCGTGCGATGAGGTAGACGAAGATGCCCAGGAAAGGCAGCACCAGAACGAAGAGAAGCCAGCCTGCCTTGCCCCAGCCGCCGAGTTCCCGGTCGCGGAAGATGTCGCCGACGACGCGGAACAGCACCACCAGCCAGAGGACCCAGAGGAAGACCCACATCACGGTCCAGAAGGCGCCCAGGACCGGGTAGTCGTAGGCCAGATACAGGTGATCCGCCATCACTGTTCTCCCTGCTCCCCGAGCCTGCGGGCGTTGCCCGAGCCTGCGGGCTCACCCGCTCCTCACCGTACGCCCGCACGGCCGCCTCGGCCTCGCGATGTGCGGCGAGCGGGGGACGGGGCCGTCCCGAGCGCACCGCCCCGGCCTCGATGCGGACGTGGCGGTCTCACGGCCAGTCGATCAGGAAAAGGGAACGGGGAACCGGGCGGAGTCGGGCATGGATTGGGCGGTCAGCGGGTCGCGGAAAAGCCGCCGCCGTCCGCTCACCGAATGCTCGCGCCGGAGGCGATTCCGAGACGGACGCCTGTCGGTCTCCTGTCCGCAAGCCTTTCGAGCGGCACCCCGGCCGTCATCAGCGGCACATCGCTGCTTGCCGCCGGCGAAGGATGTCAGGCTGCGCGCTGCACCGCCGACCCCACACCGCGTGGCGCGGCGTTCGGCAGCTCCTGTTCCGTCCAGAGGCACTTGCCGTCCTGGAGATACCGGGCGCCCCAGCGACCTGACAGGGCAGCGACGAGTTGCAGGCCGCGTCCGCCTTCGTCGGTGTTGTCGGCACGGCGGATGCGGGGGGTGTTGAGGCTGCCGTCGTAGACCTCGCAGGTCAGGGTCCGGCTGCGCAGAAGGCGGAGCCGGACGGGGCCCGTGGCGTGCCGGATGGCGTTGCCGACCAACTCGCTCACCAGCAGTTCCGTGACGAACACCAGGTCGGTCAGTCCCCAGGCCGCGAGCTGTGCGCGGATGTACTGGCGGGCCTGTCCGGCCGCTCGGGGGTCCTCGGGGAGGTCGCAGCCGGCGACGTCACCGGGGTCGGCGCATCGGGTGTGGACGATGAGCAGGCCGGCGTCGTCATTGGTCTGCCCGCTGTCGGGCAGCAGCTCCGAGACGATCTCGCCGCACATCTCCTCCAGGCACCGGACGTCGACGTCCTCGTCGGTGGCCTGGAAGTACGCGGCGGGCGAGGCGACCTTCGCCAGGACCTGCTGCAGGCGGGCCAGCCCCTGCTCCACGTCCTGGGTGGACGACTCGATGAGCCCGTCCGTGCACAGGACGAGCAGGCTCTCGTCCGGCAAATGCAGCAGGTGTGTCTCGAAGGGCGGCTGTGCGGCGCCCAGCGGCGGGTCGGCGGCGACGGCAGGGCAGTGGACGGTCCCGTCCGGGTGGACGACGACCAGTTGGGGGTGGCCGGCCAGGGCGTAGCAGAAGGTGCGGGCCACCGGGTCGAAGATCCCGTAGAGGCAGGTGGCGTAGAAGTCGTCGCCCAGCTCGGAGACCATGTCGTTGAGGCGGTCGAACAACTCGTCGGGAGGTATGTCCAGGTCGGCGAGGGTGCTGACGGCGGTGCGCAGCCGTCCCATGGTGGCCGCCTCGGCGATCCCGTGTCCCATCACGTCGCCGATCACGATGGCGACCCGGTCGGCGGAGAGCGGGATCATGTCGTACCAGTCGCCGCCCACCTCCTCGCCCTGGCCTGCGGGCAGATAGCGGGCGGCGGCGCTGGCGGCGGGCAGGCGGGGCAGTGCCCGGGGCAGCAGTCCGCGCTGCAGTTCCCGGGCGCGGGCGTGCTCCCTGTCGTAGAGGCGGGCCCGCTCCAGGGCCTGGCCGACCAGACCGCTCAGGGCCGTCAGCAGGGTGCGCTCGTCGTCGCTGAACGGGTGCGGCTCGCCGAAGGACACCGTGCACAGGCCGATGGTCCGGCCGGAGGCGATCATCGGCAGGAACGCCCACGCCCCCTTCGGCGACTTGGCGCTCACCTCGCCCATCGAGGGATAGAGCCGCTCGTACTCGGCTTTGGACTCGATGAACCGGGGAGTACGGGTCCGCACGACGTCGTGGACCGTGGCGTACTCGGAGAGCGGGAACCCGTCCATCAGCCTGGTGAACTCCGGCGGGTATCCGGCCGAGCCGACGGCGTACAGCCGGTCGTCCTCCTCGCGCACCTGGAACAGCAGCCCGTCGGCTCCGAACGGGGGCATCACATGGTCCGCGACGGCCTGCACGACGTCCTGGGAGGTCACGGCCTCGGCGAGCGCGGCGGTCAGCTCGCCCATCAGCCTGGAACGCTCCACCATGGATGCCGGACCAGGGGCCGGCGAGTCGAGCACACTCTGCACCTGCGCCGCGGTCCATGCCGCTATGGCGTACAGAAAGGACCGCTGCATCTCGTCCGGCTCGCCGACCCCGCCCGTGAGCACGGACAACGCGCCGAGGGGGCCGTCGGCCCCCATGAACGGCACCGCAGCCGTGCCGGACGCGCCGACCCCCAGGGGGTCCCCGTCCGCCCACACATAGCCGCCGTGCCGGACGGCGCGTGCAGGCGCCGCATCGTGCTCTCGGGGCAGCTGCACCCATCTTCCGGCGCACGCCGGGGCGAGCTCGTCGAAGGCCAACAGCCGCAGCCGTCCGTCAGCGGGGTCGCACCAGTGCGCCATGGCTTCCAGACCGTTCAGGCATGTCTTCGCCTGCCGGACGGCCAGCGCGAAGGCCAGGGCCAGGGTGCTGTCCGGCAGCCCTCCGTCCGGCGGCTGAGCAGCCGGCGAGCCCCCGGGATTCACCCGGGTCAGCGGACCGGAGCAGCCTCCGAAGGAGCTCTCCCCAACTGTCATCTCGCCCTGCCCTTCTCTGCAGGAGGACGGAGAAATGGTATAAACCGCTAAATTTCGCCCCTCCCACAGAACGCTAGCACTCTTCAGGTCGAGGGGTCTCCGCCCTCCGGCCCGCCCCCCGCGCAGGCCGTTCCGGGCCTGTCCGTGACCTGCCGCAGCAAGCGCGAGCACCGCCGACGCCGGTGAAGGACCCCTCGCACGCGTCAGCGCCGAGGCTGCGGCCCTCTCGGGATCGGCGAGGTCAAGCGCCTCGACCCCGGGCCCGTCAACGGTTCGCGCCCCGCCCAGCACAGTGGCCCCGGCCCGCTCCAACGCCTCCCGCACAGCCCGCCCGATACCGCGCGTCACTCCGGTCACGACAGCAGTCCGGCCGGTGAGATCGGGAAGCGCGGAAGTACTCCAAGAAAAAGTGTCCATGTCGCGAGGCTATGGATTGACATCAGTGTCAAGGTCAAGCGCCCGATGCCGATGATCCGGCACGGCTGATCAAGGGAGCCGTCGGGTCGGTCTCGGACGGCTTGCGGGACCGGCGGGATGCTGCGGCAATGGATAGGCGGGCGCTGCATCACCCTCGCGGGGCGACGGGTCTCTCGCCGTCGCCGGCGGAGCCGAAGCAGCCGTTCCTCACACGCACGACCACGCACGACCATGCATGACGAAGGAGCCACGCCAGGATCCGCCTCGACCGGGCGTCCTCAGCACAACCGACGCGAGTCGGATCACAGCCAACATCTGCACCTGCCGGTCGGGCCGTCCTGCGTCGGCCCGTGCGGCACCCAGCGGTCCTCACGGACGCGCGCCGGCGCACCGGAAAAGGAAGAGACGGGCATGAGCACGTACCTGATCGGTCACCTGCGGATTCCCGGAGGCGTTCCGAACGAGGAGGGTCTGTCCTATCTGGAGCAGGTCGAGGCCACCGTCGCACCGTACGGGGGGAAGTGGCTCGCACAGGGAGACGTGGATGTGATCGAGGGAGCCTGGCCGGGCTCGCTCGTACTCATGGAGTTCCCCGACCGTGCCGCAGCGGACGCCTGGTACAACTCCCCCGAGTATCAGGCGATCCTGCCCCTGCGCCTCAACAACGTGATTGCGGACGTCATCCTGGTGGACAGCCTTCCCGACGGCTTCACCGTCCGCGGCTTCGCACAGCAGATCCGCGCCTCACGGACTTCCCACAGCTGACCCCGGTGTCGACCGCACGGCATTCCCGCCCCGCTGACCTGGACTTTCTTCCTGTGCCAGCGAGAGGTGGCCGTCCCTCGCAGCATCCGCTCGGCCGCACTGCGGACACGTCCGAGTCCATCCGCCGCACGTAGCGACTCCGGCGGGCGTTAGAGGTCGGACCGGGGCAGGGCCACCGGGCGCATCCCTCGTGGAACTGCGCGTTCACGACGGAGAGTTGCACGGTGGGCCGACGGGAGCGGGCCCGCACCCACCTCGGCCCTGATCGGCCGCACGACCTCCCTGGACACAACCCGTTGTCAGCTCAGCACGGCCGCACAGGCACCGACGGCGCCGCACCCTCAGGGGTGCGGCGCCGTTCCTGCTGCGTCCTGGAGTGCACTGGCGGACCGTATCTGTGCACGGAGGGGCAATTCTGCGCCGGTTGCGGTGTCTAGCTTGGTCAGCAGCCTCCGCGCAGGTGGCAGACGGCCGCACGAAGAGGCACCCAGCGAGAGGAAGGTGTGGTGGCGAAGCTGAGCACACAGCCCTCGGCAGCCGTGGCGCCGGGCGGGTTCGCCACCGAAGCGTTCCTGGTCGTCCCGGGCCGGACAGGTGCACGCACCCGCGTTGCACGAGCCGACAGCGGAGGAGGGGGACGGGCATGAGCGAGCAGACGGACGGGGCTGTGGCCGGCCTGGAGCCCGGCAGGGAGCGCGTCGCCGCACGCCGGCCAGGGCCGGCCCGGAAGTGACCGGGCCGGAAGTGACCGGGCTGGACGCGGCCGGGGCGGGGACGGGACTCCCCGGCGGCGAGCGTCCGGACGGCGCCCGTGTGCCGAGCAGGTCGGCGGCCCGGGAGGGCAATGTGTTCGCCGAGGCCCGCCGGCAGCTCGCCGCGGAGGTGCTGCGGGCCGATGACACCACGGTGCCGACACCGCTCCCGCCGAGCGGCTGAGCTGCGGAAACGCGACCTCCGGGCGGGCTGCCGCCGGTCCGGAGAGGGTCGGGATCACCCTGGCCTGCGACCGGCCGAGACGGCGCGCGTCTCACATAGCATCTCTATTCATGATCTTTCTTGACTATTAAGTAGTTGACTGCGAAAAGATGTGCGGCACACCCACGTGATCGCTGTCGACCGCGCAGTCGCGTATGAGGTCAACCCCAACGCACAACCGCTCAGGAGTCGGACGTTGCCAAGAGTGAGGCTGTTCAGACCGGGCGCCGGGCGGACGCCCATACGCCTGACCGTTGTTCTCTCCGCTGTGCTGGCGGTGGTGAGTGCGGGGTTGCCGTTCGGCGCAGCCTCAGCCGCGGGAGCGGAGGCGGCCGGTGCGTCGCCGCAGGAGGGGAAGCCCTCTGTCGAGCAGGCGTGCGGTGCGCCCCGGCCCGGCAAGGTCGCGTGCTTCGCGTTGCGGCGCACCGACATCGTCGGAGAGAAGGGGGTCGTACCGGCCGCCACGATGCCCAGCGGATGGGGTGCGGCCGATCTGCGAAGTGCGTACAACCTGCCGGGTGACGGGGGTGAGGGCCGAACCGTCGCCATCGTGGACGCCTACGACGACCCGACGGCCGAGTCCGACCTGGCCGTCTACCGCGCCCAGTACGGTCTGCCGGAGTGCACCACCGCCAACGGCTGCTTCCGCAAGATCGACCAGCGGGGCGGCAGCGACTACCCGGAGCCCGACGGGGGCTGGGCCGGTGAGATCTCGCTCGACCTGGACATGGTCTCCGCGGCAGCTCCCGGCGCCCACATATTGCTGGTCGAGGCCGACAGCGACAGCTTCGAGGACATCTTCGCGGCGGTCGACCAGGCGGTCGCCCAGGGAGCACAGTACGTCTCCAACTCCTATGGAAGCCCCTACGACGGCACGCCCGGCAGCGGTGAGGACCCTGCCGAGACCACCGCGTTCGACGCCCACTACAACCACCCGGGCGTCGCGATGGTCGCCTCGTCGGGGGACTACGGATACGGCGTCACCTACCCGGCCGCCTCGCAGTATGTGACCGCCGTGGGCGGCACCGCGCTGACGAGGGACACCGGCACCGCCCGCGGATGGTCGGAGTCGGTCTGGTACAACGCCTACGGCGGCGGCGGATCGGGCTGTTCGGCGTACGAGCCCAAACCGGCCTTCCAGACCGACACCGGCTGTGGCATGCGGTCGGTGACGGACGTCGCGGCGGTCGCCGACCCCACCACCGGTGTGGCGGTCTACCAGACGTACAGCAGCTACGGCTGGGGGGTGATGGGCGGCACCAGCGCATCGGCCCCGATCATCGCGGGTGTCTACGCGGCCGCCGGCGTTCCCGCCGAGCACAGCTACCCCAATGCCTACCCCTACGCCGAGTCGCCCCATCTCAACGATGTGACCAGCGGCGCGAACGGCGACTGCACGCCCCGCTATCTGTGCACCGCCAGGACCGGCTACGACGGCCCGACCGGCCTGGGCACGCCCAACGGCCTCGAGGCCTTCCGCAGTTACCCGCACGGCACGGTGACCGGCACCGTCACGGACGCCGCCGGTGCCCCGCTGGCCGGGGCCGTCGTCACGGCCGGCGACCACCGGGCCACCACGGACGCCGACGGCCGCTACTCACTCGTGCTGCGACCCGGCACCTACGATCTGACCGCCGCCGCCTACGGTTACCGCAGCAGGACCGCCACCGGAGCGGTCGTCACCGACGGCGGTTCGGTCACCAGGAGCTTCGCGCTGGACGGGGCTCCGAGTCAGCGGGTCACCGGCAAGGTCGCCGACGGCTCCGGACACGGCTGGCCGCTGTACGCGGCGATCACCGTCGACGGCGTGGACGGCGCACCGGTCTTCACCGACCCCTCGACCGGCACCTTCGAGCTCCGGCTCCCCGAGGGCCGGGACTACACGCTGAAGGTCGCCACGCAGTACCCGGGCTACCGGGCGGTGACCAAGGACATCACCGTGGGGAGCTCGGCCCGGACGGTGGACATCGCCGTCCCGGTGGACACAGAGGCGGCCACCGCCCCGGGCTACGAGGTCCAGGTCACCGGTCCCACCGAGCCGTTCGACTCCAGGACCGCTCCGCCGACCGGCTGGAGCGTGGTCAACGCCGACGACACCGTCGGCGGCTGGGACTTCTCCGACCCGGGCCGCCGCGGCAACCGCACCGGCGGCAGCGGCACCTTCGCCGTGGTCGACAGCGACTGGATCGGCTGCTGCGAGCGCCAGGACAGCTCACTGCTCAGTCCCGTCTACGACTTCAGCGGCTACACCTCGCCCTGGACCTCGTTCTACACGGACTTCCTGAGCTACCCCGGCCAGACCGCCAGCGTCGACATCACCACCGACGGCGGCGCCACCTGGACCACCCTGCGGACGTTGTACGCCTCCTCGACCGGCCGGGTGGAGATCCCGCTCACCGACTACGCCGGTGCCAGGGCCGTCCAGCTGCGGTTCCGCTACATCGCCACCTGGGGCTTCTGGTGGCAGCTGGACGACGTCTTCGTCGGCAACCGCACCGCCGCCCCGGTGCCCGGCGGTCTGGTGACGGGTACGGTCACCGACGCCAACACCGGTGACGCCGTCGTCGGAGCCACCGTCACCAACGGCGACGCCACCGCGGAGTCGGCCGTGACCGCCGCCACCCCGGACGATCCGGGACTCGGCGACGGCTTCTACTGGATGTTCTCCGGCACCGCCGGCCGGCACCCCTTCACGGCGGTGAAGAGCAAGTACGCCTCCGACGCCACGACCGTGGAGGTGGCAGCGGACGGCATCACCGAGGCCGACCACACCCTCAAGGCCGGACGGCTCACCATCACCCCGGCCGCCGTCGACAGGACGCTGGACTGGGGCGGTACGGGCACCCAGAGGCTGACCGTGACGAACACCGGCACGGCCCCCGCCACCTTCGCCCTCGACGAGTACCCGGGCGGCTTCCGGATGCGGTCCTCCCAGGGCGCACCGCTCCAGGTGGTGCCGGGTGACTTCTCGCCGCTGCAGGAGCAGAGCGACAAGTCGGCCACCGGACCGGCGGCGGCACCCGCTGCCGCCGGTGACGCCTGGCAGCCGGTGGCGAACCTGCCGGTCGGCGTCTCGGACAGTGCAGTCGCCGCGGACGGGGGCAAGCTCTACTCCGCCTTCGGCTTCACCGGCAGCGAAGACACCTCCGACCTGTACGCCTACGACCCCGACTCCGGCTCCTGGTCCCGGCTCGCCCCGGCGGCCGACACCCGCGAGGCCCCGGCCAAGGGGTTCATCGACGGCAAGCTCTACGCCGTCGGCGGCTGGGGGGCCGACGGCTCGCCCGACGCCAAGCTGGAGATCTACGACCCGTCGACCGACACCTGGACCACCGGCGCCTCCACTCCCAAGCCCTACGCGGGTTCGGGCAGCGCGGTCCTGGACGGCAAGCTGTACGTCGTCGGCGGCTGTGAGGTCTCGAGCTGCGGCACCACCGATGTCTACGTCTACGACCCGGCCACCGACAGCTGGTCGAAGGCGGCCCCGTACCCCGAGGCCATCGCCTGGAGCGCCTGCGGTGCGATCGACGGCGTGCTCTACTGCGCCGGTGGCACGGCCGCCCAGGCCACCGCGCACGGCTACGCCTACGACTCCCTGTCCGACAGCTGGTCACCGATCGCCGATCTGCCGACCACCCTGTGGGGATCGGCCTACAGCGCCGCGAACGGACTGCTGCTCACCGTCGGCGGCAGGACCGGAGCCGGCATCACCAACCAGAGTCTCGCCTTCGACCCGCAGGCCGGCACCTGGAGCGCGCTGCCCAATGTGAGCTCCCCGGTCTACCGCGGTGGTGCGGCCCCTGGCTTCTACAGTGCCGGCGGCAAGCGCAGCAACATGTACGGCGTCCCCCCGACGTCCGCCGTCCAGGTGCTGCCCGGGTACGACCAGCCCGGCGGCGGCCAGGACGTGACCTGGCTCGACCTCGGCACCCGGCGGGCGACCCTCGCCCCGGGGGCCGGCACCACCGTGCTGGTCTCCCTGGACGCCGCGGCCGCCGAGGTCACCCAGCCGGGCGCGTACACCGCGAGGCTGCAGGTGCGCACCAGCACGCCGTATGCCGTCCCCGCCATCCCGGTGACCATGCACGTCGACCCGCCGAAGGACTGGGGCAGATACGCCGGTACGGTCCTGGGCGCCGACGGCGCGGGTGGTACGGCACCGCTCGCCGGGGCCGTCGTCCAGATCGACGGCAAGGCGTCGAGCCACACCCTGGTGACCGCCGAGGACGGCAGCTTCGCCCTGTGGCTGGACGCCCGTGGCGCCCCGCTCACCGTGACCGTGGCCAAGGACGGCTATCAGCCGGCCACCGCCAGGGTGAAGATCGCCAAGGGAACGACGACGCTCGGCGACGTCACCCTGAGGAAGGCCCTGTGATCACCGCTCCCGGCAGCTGAGCTGCTCCTCGCCGCCCCGTGTGGGCCGGTCCCCGGGACCGGCCCACACGGATCGAGCCGGTGGAGAGACCGACAGACGTCTCGGCGCACCGGCTTCACCGGGTGTCGAGGTCGGCGAGGCGTTCCCGGGCCGTGGCGATGTGCTCGGGGTTGGCCGCCTTGCCGAGGGTGAGGCACTGGGAGAAGGCGTCCCGGGCCTGGTCGCGGTGCCCTGCGGCCAGCAGGGCGTTGCCGAAGTGGGCCAGGGCACGGCTCTCCAGACCCGTATGGCCGCTGGCGCGGCAGAGGGTCACGGCGGTGCGCAGGTGGTCGGCGGCCTTCGGCCAGTCCTCGAGGTGGATGTGGGCCTGGCCGATGGTCGTCTCGATGTTCGCCCGGTTGAAGGCGGCGCTGTGCGGTTCGATGCGGTCGCCGGCCTGCTCCAGGAAGGCGAGCGTACGGGTGTTCTGCGCGATGGACTCCTCGTACCGGCCCGCCTGGAGCAGGGTCTCGCCGGCGCTGCTCATGGCGTGGAGGGTGCCGTGCAGGTCGCCCGCTGCTTCGAAGAGCTCGGCCGCCTCGCGATTGTGACGCGCCGCCGCGATGTGGTCGCCGAGCAGACTCAGCGCCCAGGCGGTGTAGCTGTGGGCCCATCCCTGCTGCGGGAGGTCCCGGGCGCGCCGGGCGGCCTCCAGGGCCTCGGCCGAGCGGTCGAGGCTCTCCCTGTGACGGCTCTCGCAGATGAGCAGGGCCCAGGCGAGGTTGTTGAGGTGCATGGCTTCCAGCAGGGGGTCGCCGAGGGCCTGGGCGCTGTCGGCGGCGGCGCGGCAGATCTCCGGCCAGTGTCCCCAGAAAATCCACTGGTCGGAGAACCAGTGCAGGGCTTCGGAGACGTTGACGACGGTGGTGTGGTCACCGGCGGTGGCGGCGGCGCGCAGGGCGGCGAGCCAGTTGGAGCCTTCGGCCTGGAGCCAGGTGCGGGCGTGCTCGGCGGTGGAGAGGTCGACGACGCCCTGCCAGCCGGCGGGCGGGGCGCCGTGGTCGGGGTCGTACCAGCGGCCGGCCACGACTGCGGTCTCCAGGAGCCAGCGGCGCAGTGCCGACCGGGCCGCCTCGGCCTCGCCGTCGGGATCTTCGGCACGCAGCCGGCCGCGGGCGTAGAGGCGCAGCAGGTCATGGAGGCGGTAGCGGTCCTGGTCGGCGGAGAGCAGGCCGGCCTCGACGAGTTCCTCGAGGGTGTCCTCGGTGTCGAACAGCGGCTGCCCGGTCAGCTGGGCGGCTCCGGCGGCGCTGGTGTCGGGGCCGTCGACCAGGGACAGCAGCCGGAACAGACGGGCGGCGGCCGGGGTGAGCTGACGGTAGGACAGCTCGAAGGCCGCCGAGAGGTGGAGATCACCGGCGGTCAGGCTGTCCAGGCGGCGATCTTCCTGCGCAAGGCGGTCGGCGAGGCGGCGTACGGTCCAGCCGGTGCGGGTGGCCAGCCAGTTGCCGGCCACCCGCAGCGCCAGTGGCAGATGCCCGCAGCGCTGGGCGACCTCGGCCAGCGCGGTCGGGTCGGCCTCGGCACGCTCGGGTCCCACCAGGGCGGTCAGGAAGGCGGCGGCGTCACCGGGACTGAGCTCGCCGATGGGCACCCGGTGGATGCTCTCCAAGCCGGTGAGCATCCTGCGGCTGGTGATCACCACCATGCCCGTGCCCGCGCTCGGCAGGAGCGGGCGAACCTGGGCCTCGTCGCGGGCGTTGTCCAGCACCAGCAGGCAGCGCTGCTCGGCCAGCACCTGCCGGTACAGCTCGGGATGCCCCTTGGGGCCGGCCTTGGCCAGATCCCGGTCGGCCACCCCCAGCGTTCTCAGCACGCGGAGTATCAGCTCGGCGGCTTCGGGCGGGTCGTCGTCCATGCCGCGCAGGTCGAGCATCAGCTGCCCGTCGGGGAAGCGCTCGGCCAGCTCCTGGGCGGCCTGCAGCGCCAGGGTGGTCTTGCCCGTCCCGGGCGGCCCGGACACCGCCACCACCACCGGGATCCCGGCGGCCTGCTGCTCGGCCAGTGCCGTCAGCCGGGTCAGCTCCGTGGTCCGGCCGACGAAGTCGTCGATGCCGCGGGGGAAGGCGCGCAGGCCGGCCTGACGGTGGCCGGGGGCGCGGCCGGTCCGGGCGGCGGCCAGCAGCCGCTCCCGATCAGCCTCGCCCAGTCCCAGTCCGTCCGCGAGTGCGGCCACCGTCCTGCGCTGAGGGGTCGCCCGTCGTCCGCGCTCCAGATCCCCGATTCCGCGGACGCTCACCCCCGACGCCTCCGCGAACGCCTCGATCGTCAGCGACGCGTCCAACCGCAACTGCCGCAGCAGCGCCCCGAACGCCGCACCACCCGCGTCGGCCACCCGTCCCATCCTGTTCTTCCGCACAGCCAGCACTTCGACCGCTCCGGCATGACACGCAGACCCGGGCCTCCGGCAGGCGATCTTAGAACACTGCCATCACGGAACCCGGGCGGCGACCAGGCGTCGCATAGTGAGATGACGAGTCGCCCGCTCACGGCGGACGTGGGGGCTACGGGTTCCCTTGCACCGCGGAGGGGGCCGTTCCGGTAGGCCGTGCGGTGCTGCGCCGGTTCCGCGAGCGCGGCTGTGTGCACTGCCTGCCCGCGACGCGGGTCCGGGTGTTCAGCGGCGGGGTACCTCGCTGCACCGGCGTCTCCTTACCTGCGGGGGCGAAATCGACCGGCGACCGCGCGGCGAATTCTTCTTGCCGGCACCGGGAATTCCGGAGATGCGGCGGGATTCCGGTTCTCGGGCGAACCGTGCATATAATCGCCGAAAATGCGCTGCAGGTGCGGGACATTGCATGGGAAAGTCCTTCTGCCCGCCTCCCTGAGGGCGAGGCCGTGACCGCCTTTCCGGGTTTGTGCGCTTCCCGTCCTCGGGCAGAGCCCGGGGTCACGGCAGCGGGCACCTTTCACCCGCCCGCGCGCATCACTGCTTTCCCAGCGGTACGGGACGCGGGCGGCCCGGTGCACTGCCGGGCCGAAAAAGGTGCACTGCCAGGCAATACGCGAAGGCGTGGACGTCCTAGCGTCGTTCTCCGGCAGCCGGGTGGGCCCGGGTCCATACCCGCCCGTCCGGCCGCCTCCAGTCATCCGTATCCCGCAC
>NZ_LIQR01000396.1 GCF_001418575.1 Peterkaempfera griseoplana | reverse complement strand
GCCTGGTCGCCGGTGCCCGCAGCGGCGACAAGGGCGGCGACGCCAACATCGGCGTCTGGGCCCGCAGCGACGAGGGCTGGCGCTGGCTCGCCCACACCCTCACCGTGGAGCGGCTGCGCACCCTGCTGCCCGAGACCGCCGCGCTGCCCGTCAGCCGTCAGGTCCTGCCCGCGCTGCGTGCCCTCAACTTCACCGTCACCGGGCTGCTCGGCGAGGGCGTCGCCGCCCGCGCCCGCTTCGACCCGCAGGCCAAGGCGGTGGGGGAGTGGCTGCGCTCCCGCCACCTCGACATCCCGGAGTCGCTGCTGTGACCGTCCTCGTCTCCGCCCTCGACCCGGCCTCGCCGGACTTCGCCGCCAACCGCGACACCATGCTCGGCAGACTCGCCGACCTCGAGGCCGAGCACGCCAAGGCTGTGGGCGGCGGCGGCCCCAAGTACGTGGAACGCCACCGCGGCCGCGGCAAACTGCTCGCCCGGGAGCGCATCGAGCTGCTGCTCGACCCCGACTCGCCGTTCCTGGAGCTCTCCCCGCTCGCCGCCTGGGGCAGCGAGTACCCCGTCGGCGCGGGCACCGTCACCGGCATCGGCGTCATCGAGGGCACCGAGTGCGTCGTCACCGCCAACGACCCGACCGTGCGCGGCGGCGCCTCCAACCCCTGGACGCTGCGCAAGGCCCTGCGGGCCAATGAGATCGCCCTGCGCAACCGCCTCCCGCTGGTCAACCTGGTGGAGTCCGGCGGCGCCGACCTCCCCAGCCAGAAGGAGGTCTTCATCCCCGGCGGCGCCCTCTTCCGCGACCTCACCCGGCTCTCCGCCGCCGGCATCCCCACCGTCTCGGTGGTCTTCGGCAACTCCACCGCCGGCGGCGCCTACGTCCCCGGCATGTCCGACCACGTGGTGATGGTCAAGGAGCGCTCCAAGGTGTTCCTCGGCGGGCCGCCGCTGGTCAAGATGGCCACCGGTGAGGAGTCCGACGACGAGTCCCTGGGCGGCGCCGAGATGCACGCCCGTGCCTCCGGTCTCGCCGACCACCTCGCCGTCGACGAACCCGACGCACTGCGGCTGGCCCGCCGCATCGTCGCCCGGCTGCGCTGGGACAAGCGCGGCCCGGCCCCGTCCCCGTACGCGCCGCCGCCCCAGTACGACCAGGAGGAGCTGCTGGGCATCGTCCCCGGCGACCTCAAGGTGCCCTTCGACCCGCGCGAGGTGATCGCCCGGGTGGTCGACGACTCGGACTTCGACGAGTTCAAGCCGCTGTACGGGACCAGCCTGGCCACCGGCTGGGCACAGGTGCACGGCTATCCGGTCGGCGTCCTGGCCAACGCCCAGGGGGTGCTGTTCAGCGCCGAGTCGCAGAAGGCCACCCAGTTCATCCAGCTGGCCAACCAGCGCGACATCCCGCTGCTCTTCCTGCACAACACCACCGGCTACATGGTCGGCCGGGAGTACGAGCAGGGCGGCATCATCAAACACGGCGCCATGATGATCAACGCCGTCTCCAACAGCCGGGTGCCGCACATCTCCGTGCTGATGGGCGCCTCCTACGGCGCCGGGCACTACGGCATGTGCGGCCGCGCCTACGACCCGAGGTTCCTCTTCTCCTGGCCGAGCGCCAAGGCCGCCGTGATGGGCCCCCAGCAGCTCGCCGGGGTGCTCTCCATCGTCGCCCGGCAGTCGGCCGCGGCCAAGGGACAGCCGTACGACGAGGAGACCGACGCCGCCGTGCGGGCCATGGTGGAGCAGCAGATCGAGTCCGAGTCGCTGCCGATGTTCCTCTCCGGCCGGCTCTACGACGACGGGGTGATCGACCCGCGCGACACCCGCACGGTGCTCGGGCTCTGCCTGTCGGCGGTGCACAGCGCGCCCGTGGAGGGCGCACGCGGCTACGGCGTCTACCGGATGTGAGGGGCAGTCGGATGACCATGATCAGCTCGGTGCTGGTCGCCAACCGCGGCGAGATCGCCCGGCGCGTCCTGCGCACCTGCCGCGACGCGGGCATCGTCACCGTCGCCGTCCACTCCGACCCCGACGCCGAGGCACCTTATGTCCGGGAGGCCGACGCCGCCGTCCGGCTCCCCGGCGCCGCCCCCGCCGACACCTATCTCCGCGCCGACCTGCTGGTGGCGGCCGCGCTGGCGGCCGGGGCGGACGCGGTCCACCCCGGCTACGGCTTCCTCTCCGAGAACGCCGCCTTCGCCCGCGCCGTTCTCGACGCCGGACTGCTCTGGATCGGCCCGCCCCCGGACGCCATGGCCGCCATGGGCTCCAAGACCGAAGCCAAACGGCTGATGGCCGCCGCCGGAGTGCCCGTCCTCACCGCCGTCGACCCGGCGACCGCCACCGAGGCCGAGCTGCCGCTGCTGGTCAAGGCCGCGGCGGGCGGCGGCGGCCGGGGGATGCGCATCGTCCGCGGGCTCGCCGACCTCGACGGGGAGCTCACCGCCGCCCGCGCCGAGGCCGCCTCCGCCTTCGGCGACGCCGAGGTCTTCTGCGAGCCCTATGTGGAGACCGGCCGCCATGTCGAGGTGCAGCTGCTCGCCGACTCCCACGGGACCGTCTGGGCGGTCGGCGACCGCGACTGCTCGGTGCAGCGCCGCCACCAGAAGGTCATCGAGGAGGCCCCCGCGCCCGGCATCCCGGGCGCCGTGCGCAGCCGGCTGCACGAGGCGGCCCGCACCGCCGCCCGCGCCATCGGCTACACCGGAGCGGGCACCGCGGAGTTCCTGCTCGCCGGGGACGGCCGCTTCTTCTTCCTGGAGATGAACACCCGCCTCCAGGTCGAACACCCCGCCACCGAGTGCACCACCGGCCTCGACCTGGTCGCCTGGCAGCTGCGCATCGCCGAGGGCGCCGCCCTGCCCGCCGAGCCGCCCGGCACCCGGGGGCACGCCGTCGAGGCCCGCCTCTACGCCGAGGACCCCGCCGAGGGGTGGCAGCCGCAGAGCGGCCCCCTCCACCTGCTCGACCTGCCCGGCGTCGACACCCGCTTCGGGCCCCACCCCGCCGACGCCGGACTGCGCCTGGACTCCGGCGTCGAGGACGGCAGCACCGTCACCGTCCACTACGACGCCATGCTCGCCAAGGTCATCGCCTGGGCGCCCACCCGCGCGGAGGCCGCACGCCGGCTCGCCGGGGCGCTGGCCCGCGCCCGCATCCACGGACCCGCCACCAACCGCGACCTGCTGGTACGGGTGCTGCGCCACCCCGCCTTCCTCGCCGGGGAGGTGCACACCGGATTCCTGGAGCAGCACCACGCCGAGGTGGTCGACCCCGGGGCCAAGGACGGCCAGGCGCTGGCCGCCCTCGCCGCGGCCCTGGCCGACGCCGCGGCCAACCGGGCCGCCGCCCCCGTGCTCGCCGGGCTGCCCGCGGCCTGGCGCAACGTCCCCTCCGGGCCGCAGACCAAGCGCTACCGCTGCGGGGAGACCGAGCACGAGGTCCGCTACCGCAGGACCCGCGACGGACTCCGGGCCGAGGACCACCCCGGCGTCCGACTGCTCGGCGCCGAACCCGACCGGGTGGTGCTGGAGGCCGACGGGGTGCGCCGCACCTTCGGCGTCGCCCGCCACGGCGACACCGTCCATGTCGACTCCCCGCTCGGCGCCGTCACCCTCACCGCCGTCAGCCGCTTCCCGGACCCGGCCGCCCACACCGTCCCCGGGTCGCTGCTCGCGCCCATGCCCGGAACGGTCGTCCGCACCGCCGTCGCCGAAGGCGACACGGTGACCGCCGGGCAGACCGTGCTGTGGCTGGAGGCCATGAAGATGGAGCACCGGGTCACCGCCCCGACCGCGGGCACCGTCGCACAGCTGCGCGTCCGGCCTGGCCAGCAGGTCGAACCCGGCGCGCTCCTCGCCGTCGTCACCCAGCCATGAACCCCCGGCGGGAGAACCGCCCGGCGGCTCCCCGGTCCCGCGCCGCAAACCCGCCCGGCGCCTTGGCGTCCCGCGGCGGGCGATCCGCGGGCGCGGCGCCCCGGGCGCGGTCCCGCCGGGGGTCCGCCGCCCGTGGTCCGTGCGGGCCGGGGCCCGCCGCAGTCGAAGGGAAGCACGGTATGTCCGAGCAGCGCAGCACCTTCCAGGAGTCCGCCTTCAGCGAGTCCGACGAGCGCCGGGCGCTGCGCCGCGCGGTCTCCGCGCTCGGCCGCCGCTACGGCCTGGAGTACTTCCTCGCCAAGGCACGCTCCGGCGAGCGCACCGACGAACTGTGGCGGGAGGCCGGCAAGCTGGGCTTCCTGGGCGTCAATCTGCCCGTCGAGTACGGCGGCGGCGGAGCCGGCAGCTATGAGCTGTCCATCGTCCTGGAGGAACTCGGCGCCGCCGGCTGCCCCCTGCTGATGCTGGTGGTCACCCCCGCGATCTGCGGCTCCATCATCGCCCGCTTCGGTACGGAGCAGCAGCGCCGCCACTGGCTGCCCGGCTTCTCCGACGGCACCCTGCGGATGGCCTTCGCCATCACCGAGCCCGACGCCGGGTCCAACACGCACCGGCTGACCACCGTCGGCCGCCGCACCCCCGACGGCTGGCGGCTGAACGGCCGCAAGGTCTTCATCTCCGGCATCGAGGGCTCCGACGCCGTCATGGTGGTGGGCCGCACCGAGGACGCCCGCACGGGGAAGCTCAAGCCGGCCCTCTTCGCCGTCCCGGTGGACGCGCCCGGGTTCGAGTACCGCCGCATCCCCATGGAGATCGTCTCCTCCGAGCACCAGTACCAGGTCTTCCTGGACGATGTGGCGCTCCCCGCCGACGCCCTGATCGGCGATCAGGACACCGGACTGCTGCAGCTCTTCGCCGGGCTCAACCCCGAGCGCATCATGGCCGCCGCGTTCGCCGTGGGCATCGGCCGCCACGCCCTGGCCAAGGCGGTCGACTACGCCCGGGAGCGCACCGTGTGGCAGACCCCCATCGGCGCCCACCAGGGCATCGCCCACCCCCTCGCCCAGTGCCGCATCGAGCTG
This sequence comes from Peterkaempfera griseoplana, assembly GCF_001418575.1. Lineage (GTDB taxonomy): Bacteria > Actinomycetota > Actinomycetes > Streptomycetales > Streptomycetaceae > Peterkaempfera > Peterkaempfera griseoplana. Next base: position 2,223 of record NZ_LIQR01000396.1, on the reverse strand, counting down.
GAGCTGGCCCGGCTGATGATGCAGAAGGCCGCCCACCTCTACGACCGCGGGGACGACACAGGCGCCGGAGAGGCCGCCAACATGGCCAAGTACGCCGCCGGCGAGGCGAGCGCCCGCGCCGTCGACCAGGCCGTGCACACCCTCGGCGGCAACGGCCTCACCCAGGAGTACGGCCTCGCCGCGCTGCTGACCGCCTCCCGGGTGGGCAGGGTCGCCCCGGTGAGCCGGGAGATGATTCTCAACTTTGTTGCCCAGCACACCCTCGCTCTCCCAAAGTCGTACTGACCGGCACGCACACCGACAGGCACAGCCGGCTCCCATCCGGAGGGTCCCCATGGTGTTCCGCAGCGACTACCCCGACGTCCCCGTGCTCGACCTGCCCATCCATGACGCGGTGCTGGGCGGCGCGGCCGCCCGGGGCGACCTGGCGGCCCTGGTCGACGGGGTCACCGGGCAGCGCCTGAGCCATGCACAGCTCGACGCCGCCACCCGCCGCACCGCCGCCGGGCTCGCCGAGGCCGGGGTGGCCCCCGGCGACGTGATCGCCCTGCACAGCCCCAACACCATCGCCTACCCGGTGGCCTTCTACGCCGCCACCCGGGCCGGAGCCACCGTCACCACCGTCAGCTCGCTGGCCACCCCCGGCGAGCTGACCGCACAACTGCGCGACAGTGGCGCCCGCTGGATCATCACGGTCTCCCCCTTCCTCCCCGCCGCCCTGGAGGCGGCCGCGGCCCTGGCAGACACCCCCGCACCGATCCGCCGCATCTTCACCTGCGACCGCGTCGAGGGCCACCCCTCCCTGCTCGACCTGGCCGCCACCGGTGCACCCGAACCGACGCCCACCATAGATCCCGCCACCGACATCGCCGTGCTGCCCTACTCCAGCGGCACCACCGGCACCGCCAAGGGCGTGATGCTCACCCACCGCAACATCGCCACCAACCTCGCCCAGCTCGACGCCGTGCACCGGCCCGGCGAGGGCGAGCGGATCATCGCGGTGCTGCCGTTCTTCCACATCTACGGCCTCACCGCGCTGATGAACCATCCGCTGCGGGGCGGCGCCACCGTGGTGGTGCTGCCCCGGTTCGACCTGGAGCAGTTCCTGCAGACCCTCCAGGACCACCGGATCCAGGGCGTCTACGCCGCACCGCCGATGGTGCTGGCCCTCGCCAACCACCCCGCCGTGGACCGCTACGACCTCTCCTCGCTGGAGTACGTCCTGTCCGCCGCGGCCCCGCTCGACGCCGACCTGGCCGCCCGCTGCGCCCGCCGGCTGGGCATCGACGCGGTACGCCAGGCCTACGGGATGACCGAACTCTCCCCGGCCACCCACCTGGTGCCGCGCAGCGACCCCGCGCCGCCGCCCGGCGCCGTCGGCCGGCTGATCGCCGGCACCGAGATGCGGGTGGTCGCGGTCGACGGCGAAGCCGCCGGAACCGACCTGCCCGCGGGGGAGCCCGGAGAGCTGCTGATCCGCGGACCGCAGGTGATGCGGGGCTACTTCGGGCGCCGCACCGAGACCGACGCGATGATCGACGAGGAGGGCTGGCTGCACACCGGCGACATCGGCTATGTCGACGCGCACGGCTATCTGCACATCGTCGACCGGGTCAAGGAGCTGATCAAGTACAAGGGCTACCAGGTGGCCCCCGCCGAGCTGGAGGCGGTGCTGCTGGCCCACCCCGCCGTCGCGGACGCCGCCGTGATCGGGGTCGCCGGAGCGGACGGCGGGGAGGTGCCCAAGGCGTTCGTGGTCCGTGCGCCGGGGAGTACCCTCACCCCGCAGCAGGTGATCGACCATGTGGCCGGGCAGGTCGCCCCGTACAAGAAGGTGCGTGTCGTGGAGTTCCTGGACGCCGTCCCCAAGTCGGCGGCCGGCAAGATCCTCCGCCGCACGCTGCGGGACCTGGAACGGTCCCGCTCGGCTCCGGCGGGAGCCCCCGCCGGAACCCTCGCGGCCGCCGCGGCCCCCGCGCCCGCCCCGGCCACCCAGACCCCCAGGCACGCCGGCAACGGAGCCGGCCCGGAAGAAGGCCTCTCGCGATGACCGACCCCACCGCCGCCCCCCTCGTCCGCCGCACGGTCGAGGGGGCGGTCGCCACCCTCACCCTGGACTCCCCGCACAACCGCAACGCCCTCTCCACCCGCCTGATGGACAAACTGGAGCAGGGCCTCGCCGAGGCAGCCGAGGACCCGGCGGTGCGGGCCGTGGTCCTCACC